>NZ_CP031697.1:3995333-4302666 GCF_004136375.1 Xanthomonas oryzae pv. oryzae | reverse complement strand
GGCATCTCGCATACCGATTTCAAGATGCTCAACGACAACCCGTCGCGGCCGCAGTTCAATCGCCTGGTGCTGGGCGGCGTGGCGCCGGGCTCCACGCTCAAGCCGCTGATCGCGCTGGCTGGCCTGGACAGCGGCGTGCGCCGGCCGGAAGACCGGGTGTTGTCCACCGGCATGTTCTACCTGCCCGGCGTGAGCCGCGGCTGGGGCGATTCGCACCGCGGCGGGCATGGCTGGACCGACCTGCGCAAATCCATCGCCCAGTCGGTCAATACCTATTACTACCGCCTGGCGGTGGATATGGGCATCGAGCGCTTCGACCACTACCTGGGCGAATACGGCTTCGGCCAGCCCACCGGTGTGGATCTGCTGGGCGAAATCGGCGGCATCCTGCCGTCGCCGGCCTACAAGTACAAGACCCGCAAGGAGCGCTGGTATCCCGGCGACACGGTCAATATCGCGATTGGTCAGGGCGACTGGAAGGTGACGCCGCTGCAGCTGGTGCGCGGCGTCTCGGCGATCGCCAGTGGCCTGCTGCTGCGCCCGCATCTGGTGCTGGAAGAACGCACCGGCTTCGATCACCCGTGGGAACCGATGATCCAGCCGCCGGGCAAGCCGATCAGCCCGAATCCGGCGCATCTGCAGGTAGTGCGCGAAGGCATGATGGACACCATGCGGCCCGGCGGCACCGGCTATGCCATCACGCCCGGTGCGCCGTACCAGATGGCCGGCAAGACCGGTACCGCGCAGGTGGTCAGCCGCAAGGGCGTGGCGGCGGTGGACCCACGCAGCTTGCCGTTGCACTTGCGCCACCGCGGTCTGTTCGTCGGCTTTGCGCCGGCCGATCACCCGGTCATCGCGGTGGCAGTGGCGGTGGAGGGGGGCGGCTTCGGTACCAGCTCGGCGGCGCCGATTGCGCGCAAGATCTTCGATGCCTGGCTGCTGGGCAAGATGCCCGCCGGCCTGGAGCCGTTGGACAGCGAGCTCGGCATGACCGCCGTAGGCGTCAATCGGTTCGAAGCCGGCGTCACCGATGCGCGCGCAGCCGGCGATGCGGCAGCCGCCACGCTGGACGAGCTGCCGGTGGTGGTCGGACAGACCGCCGTTGCGCTGGACCCCAACACGCCCGCGCAACCGGTGGTGCCGGATGTGCCGGACGCGGTGCAGGAGACCGACCATTGAGCGACATCCTGCGCTGGTTGGTTGACATGGCCGCGCGCTTTACGCGCAGCCTGGACTGGGTGCTGTGCCTGGCGCTGGGCGGGCTGATGGCGATCGGCCTGTCGGTGCTCAAAAGCGCCGGTGGCACTGCCAACGGCCAGCACCTGTTGCAGGCGCAAGCCATCCGCTTCGTCATCGGCATCGCGGCGATGTGGGGCATTTCGCGCATGTCCGTGCTGCGTCTGCGCGCCTGGACACCGTGGGTGTATGGCTTGTCGATGCTGCCGCTGTTGGCGGTCTTCGCGCTGGGCACCGGTAAGTACGGCCGCCAGTGGCTGGATCTGAAAGTGTTTTACCTGCAGCCGGCCGAGCTACTCAAGATCAGCCTGCCGATGATGGCGGCCTGGTACCTGCATCGCATGCCGCTGCCGCCGCGCATTTCCACCGTGTTGGTGACCGGGATGATTATCGGCGTGCCCACCGCGCTGATCATGCTGCAGCCGGACTTCGGCACCGGTGTGTTGATCGCGGCCAGCGGCGTGTTCGTGCTGCTGCTGGCCGGCTTGCCGTGGTGGTGGGTGGCCGTCGGCGTGGGCGGTGTGTCTGCGGCTGCGCCGGTGGCGTGGTTCTGGCTGCTGCGGCCGTACCAGAAGGACCGCATCATGATGTTCCTCAACCCCGAGAACGACGCGCTCGGCGCAGGCTGGAACATCATCCAGTCCAAGATCGCGATTGGCTCGGGCGGGTTGAACGGCAAGGGCTGGGGCCTGGGCTCGCAATCGCATCTGAACTTCATTCCCGAACAGACCACCGACTTTGCGTTTTCGGTGCTTAGCGAAGAATTTGGCTGGATCGGCGTGGCCACCGTGCTGACCTTGTATCTCATCGTCATCGGTCGCTGCCTGTGGATCGCATCGCAGGCGCGCGACACCTATTCGCGCCTGGTTGCCGGCGCCACCGGCCTGGCTTTTTTCGTCTATGTCGTGGTCAACGGCGGCATGATCTCCGGCGTGCTGCCGGTGGTGGGCGTGCCGATGCCGCTGATGAGTTACGGCGGCACCTCGGCGGTATCGTTGCTGGCCGGGCTGGGGTTGGTCATGGCAGTGAAGTCGCATCGCCCGGTGCATGGGTACTGAGCCGTCCCGAAAATAGGCCGTTCAAGCCCCGATGCTCGCAGCGACTGAAATAAGGCACTCGAAGATGTCCATGCCATCGCGCCGAGCCGGCCAAGCGCGCGGGCATCGCGCTCAAGCAGACCTTCGCCAAAGAAACCAGGACACTGCGGCGCAAAGCCGGCGGCTACGCCCATGCCCGGCAGTTCAAGCGCCTGCGCAAGGTTCTTAAACGTCAGCGCGCGATCCTGGGCATCGTGCTGCGCGGGGTGCAGCGCAAGATCGGGCAAGCCAGCCAGCCAGGCCACGGCAGCGGCGCTGGAGAATCTGCACACGAGGCGTGGATGCGGCCAACCACGGCGTTGAAATCATCCACCGAAGCAAGTTCAAACGCCTGACAGATGAGCAGCGCCGCTGGCTGAAGCGACGCCAGGCGGTGGAGCCGGCCATCGCACACTTGAAGCACGACAACGGCATGGATCGGTGCTGGTTGCAGGGTGCGAACGGCGATGCGCTGCACGCGGTACTGTGCGCGGCCGGGTATACCATCCGCTGGTTGCTGCAGGCCATGGTGCGTCTGGGACTGAAGGGTCTTTTTGCGCCTATGGTCGGCAGGCTCGCCATGCTGGCCACAGTGCTCGCGCTGTCACTCAAAGCGAGCAACACACGCCCACATCGGTTGGCTTGGTGTGTTTGGTGAATTTTGCAGGGGCGACTTCGGATTGCTGGCCGTTCCGCCGGGTGTGTATAGTCGGCCCTCCGCGCTCAAGCGTTTGGAGGGATATATGGATATATCGACTGCACTGGCCGCACCGTCGCAGCACGCCCGCTTGATCCAGCTGTCCTCGCCGCAACCGGACTTCGTGGTCGAACGCTTCACCGGCACCGAGGCCGTCTGTGCCGGCTTCCGTTTCGAGATCGACTGCCTGTCCATGCGCAACGACGTGGACCTGGACGGCTTGCTCGAACAGCCGCTGACCCTGCAACTGCGCCAGGCCGCGGGCACCATGCGGCGCTGGCATGGCCTGTGTACCGCGGTGGCTGCGCTCGGCGGCGATGGCGGCCTGGTGCGCTATCGCCTGACCATGGAGCCATGGACGGCGCTGCCGGCCCTGGGCCGCAATGCGGTGATCTTCCAGGACCTGGACACGCGTGCGATCTGCGAGCAGCTGTTTGCCGCCTATCCGCAGGCGCTGTTCCGCTTCGACGTGCAGCAGACCCTGCCCGCACGCGCGATCACCACCCAGTACCGCGAGAGCGACTGGGACTTCGCCACCCGCATCGACATCCTGGCCCAGCAGAAGATCGTGCTGCAGGCCGGCCGGACCTCCATCACCCTGGAAGGCGGCAACATCACCTTCGCCTGCCCGGGCACGTTCACGGTCAAGGCCGGGCAGCATCCGTTCATGGGCGGGGAATCGAACGCCGCCGATCTGCCGCCCCTGCCGGAGGAGCGCGTTCCCACGCAGACACTCCATCTGGATCATCGCTATCACGATGACCAAGCGCTGGCCGGCGCGGACTCTGCGATCACACTCGCCAACGGGCAGCAGATGCGCGGCAGGCTCGATGCGCAGGGCCGTGCCACCGTCCCGACGATCCCCGCCGGCACAGTGGACCTCATGTTTTTCCCCATGGCGGGTCTATTTGGACGCAACGACATGACACCGACCCCCAACGACGCCGTCGATCCTTCCGCAACCCAGTTGGATGGGGTGATCGGCAAATACGCAATTCCTCCGGCTGGCGATACAGACAAGGGAGTGTCCTGATGGGCCCGCAACCGTCAGCAACGCCCCCGGGCGGGCTCAGCTGGAGCCAGTTTCGCGCGATGACCGCCGATGTCGGCAGCTGGGCCTGGGGCACGGCGCAAGGTGCGTTCAACGAGAAGGCTTCGCTGTCGCAGATCCTGGTCGATGCGGTGATCGGGATGATCCCGTTGGTGGGGGATGTCACGGCCGTGCGCGACATCATCGCCGTGGTGATCCGCCTGATCGACGATCCGGACGCGCGTGAAAGCGTCTGGGAATGGGTACTGCTGGTCGTGCTGGTCTTTGCCTTGATCCCGGTCGTGGGGGGCGTCATCAAGGGCGTCGGGCGCATCCTGTGCAAGGTGTTCAAGGCCGCGGCCGAGCTGACCGGCGCTGCCCGGGCGGCCCACCTGCTGCAAGGCACCAGGGACATCATCGCCTTCCTCAACCGCATCGGCAGGGGCAATGCCGAAGCGTGGCTGTTGAGCCTGAAATTTGCCGACTATCAATCGCGGATCCTGGACCGCTTCGCGGCCTTGACCAATACGATGGGCTTGGTCATGGCCAAGTTCAAAAAGCACATGGGGGCGCTGCTGCCGGGCGTTCTGGCCCAGCGGATCGACGCGCTGACCCCAGGGCTTGAGCACCTTGCGCGAGATCGGCCAGCGGATGATTCCCAAGGCCATCAAGGAACTGGATCAGCAACTGCGGGAGTTGCAGGCCTACGTGCGCAGCGGTGGGGAAACCACCAGCCGCGTGGTACTGCACCGGGTGGCGACGGGAGAGCGCGTCATCACGCGCGCGGACGAAGCGCGTCTGGTTGAAGATGGTGTGTTACCTGTGCGGTCTCGTCGGGGTGGGTTCAAGCAGAATCCGGCGTTGGTGGCGCGGCCAAAAGAATGGGAACATCTCTACAAACCTGAGCCTGGCTATCCCAATCTGGCCGATCCGTCTCGCGCTCTGGGTGACTTTCACTCAGCAGTGCAAGCTTATTCAGGCAAGATGATCAACCGACAGCTGCATGATGGCGAACATATCTTTCGTGCTTTTGGCGAGGGAGGCGAGACGCACGGTGTAAAAATAAAAGATTCTGTTGCGGGCGGCGTCTGGTGGGGCATCGGTGAAGCCCCCAAAAGCGCGCAGGAATGGCGCCCATCCACCGCAGTCCTGGACGAATTCAACCGCAATGGTTTCCTTGTCACCGGCAAGGTGGTTGGAGATGGGGGACCCAAGGCAGTCGTTGGGACCGTAGCTGAGCAAACGGGTACAAAGCTTCCGGGGCAATATCTGCCGGGTGGCGCGACGCAGGCGTTCTTCTTCCTGGATCAGCCCGTTGCCGATCACCTGACAGCGCTGGGCCAACGCGCAATAGCCGAAAACAGGCTGTTGACCTGGGTCGATCCGGCCAGTGGCATGCACTTTGAAATCAGGCCAAGTGGCTGGAAGGATGTAAATGGCATCATCGGCTATATACACACTCCTGGCACAGGCACCGTAACAACCGCGCGGCTTGGCGAGCGCGAACAGGCAACCAAGGAGCATCGTCAAGTGGTGGTTTCGCCATGAATACCCATTTCCCCGAAGGACTGCTGTTGCCCAACGAGCTTGAGCGTCGGCAGATGTTCTACCAACTGAAGAAGGAATCTTCCTTCACTGCATGGAATCGACTGTTCGAGCTGTATCAGGCTTGGGCCGACGTTACTGAGCGCAGTGTCCGGGAAGCGGACAGCAAGGGTTGGCTGGATGAAAGTGGCATCAGCGAATCCGATTATGTGGGGATTATAAAAGGGCTGGCTCATCAGGAAGAGGGTGTCCGAAGATTAAGGAAAGGAGATAAACGCGTCTTCAAGTTCGATGCCAATGGCGAATTTGTCATGGCGAATCCCATCGTCAGTCACTGGCACCAAATGGTATGGCGAATCGAGATGCGCGAGAACGGAATCAATGAAGAGATGACTCCTCTATGGGATGAATTTTGTTTCCGATTAAGGGAGATGGGGAATCTAAAGTCGGAAATATGGACGGACATCATCGAAGGGCGTTACCTTGAAGATCCTGCACCTAATATCTATGGGCAGTGGTTTCGAGAAAACGTCTCAAGGATGACTTTTCCACCTGTCATTCCGGATGTACCTGACCCTGTCGAGAACACGCTTGTGGCTACTGGCAGCCGCATCCCTTGCTCAGGCATCTGGGAGCCGGTTGATGCGCCGAAGCCCAAGAAATTCAGCCTGTTCTCCAAGCCGGATGTACCGAAGGGCTTCTTGCCTTACATCGCTGCGATGAACTATCTGCATGGTGGATCTGACGCACCAAAGGCACGTCAAGAAACTGAAACTGATAGCGCATATCCTGACGTCGTCTGGCGCCTGATCTGGCGCGACGACCGTTACGAAGATGGCACCATTCCCGATGAGGAAGCCGAGTACGTCTTCATGAAACCACTGACCAGCGCGCCGTCCGAGGACAGCGTTCGGCCCAATCGCCGCAGCGTCTCGGCCATGAGTGGCCAGCGCGCCTCGCATAGCGGTCGCTGGCTGGTGATGGACGACCTCAACGCGACCGCAGAGCTGAATGAGGGCGATGAACTTCCTCTGCACGATGGTCGCAAGGTGCAGTGGGTATTGGCCGACAACCAATAGGCGAGCAGCAGGCCGCCCATACGCTGGTGGTCTTCGACCCGCAGGCACAGCGCCCGGACGGCGGCACGCTGCGCTTCCACCGCGCCGCCATCAGCGAAGCCACCGATGCCATCACCGCCTTCGGTGCGCAGCAACGCATCACCCCGACGTGCGTCAGCACCAGCAGCTGGCACAGCGAGCAACTGAGCGCCGTCAGTGGCCAGGCCAGCGTCGAGGCCGGCGAGCTGCCGGCGCTGGAGGTCTATGTGCAACCGCGCGCCGGGCGCTTTGCGCAGGCCGCCTGGGCCCAGGACGCGGCGCAAGCGCGGCTGGATGCGCTGCGCGTCTCGGCGGTGCTGCACGCCGGCAGCGGCAGCGTGCGCACCCTGGCCGCCGGCCAGACCTTCACGCTGAGCCAGCATCCGCAGTATGGCGATCAGCGCTACACCGTGCTGGCGCTGGAGCACAGCGCCCGCAACAATCTGGACACCGGCATCGCGCAGCTGCTGGGCGCCGATGGCAGCGAGCGCGGGAGCTACCGCAACCGCTTCGTCGCCGCCCCGGCGGCCACCCCGTTGCGCCCGCTGCCGCACGATCGCCCGCAGGTGCACGGCCCGCAGACCGCGCGCGTGGTTGGCCTGCCCGATGCGGCGGTCACGCCCAACCGCGACCACCAGGTGCGCGTGCAGTTCGCCTGGCAGCGCGGCAGCGCCCCCAATCCCGGAGGGCTGAGTGCCGACGACGGCCACGCCCCGGGCGATCAGCGCAGCGGCACCTGGGTGCCGGTGGTCGAGTGGGTCGCCGGCCCCAACCGGGGCACGCACTTCCTGCCGCGCATCGGCACCGAGGTGCTGGTGGAATTCCTGAACGGGGACATCGACCAACCCCGGATCACCGGGCAACTGTACAACGGCGAAGTGGCCCCGCCGTTCGGCGGCGGGCTGCAGGCCGAGCAGAGCAATCACCCCGGCACGCTCAGCGGCCTGCACACCCAGGCCCACGATGGCAGCGGTACCCAGCAGTGGCTGCTGGACGACACCCCTGGCCACCTGCGCACGCGCCTGCACACCAGCCTGGCCGACAGCACGCTGCAACTGGGCTATCTGCTGCAAGGCGGCGGCGCCCACCGTGGCGCCTTGTACGGCCAGGGCTTCGCGCTGGCCACCCAGGGCTGGGGCAACGTGCATGCGGCGCAGGGGCTGTTGCTGTCGACCACTGCCTGCGCCCAGGGCGCCTCGACCCAACTGGATGTCGCCGAGGCGGTGAGCCAGCTCAAGGGCGCCGCGCGCACCGCCGACGCCTTGCACGCCACCTTGCAGGCCCAGCAGGTGCCCGGGCTGGACGCACGCACCAGCGTCAGCGACCTGCACCAGGCGATCGACCCGCAGGCGCAGGGCAAGTACAGCGGCAGCGTCGGCGGCCAACCGGCGACCAAGCCCGCGGCCTGCAGCCGCCAGGGCCAGGCCCCGGTGGAGCGCTTCGCCGATGCGCGGCTGCTGGTCGAATCGCCGGACCACCTGGCCTGGACCACGCCCAACAGCGCGGCCAGCTACGCCGGCCAACAGCTGCAGCTGACGGTGCAGGACGACCTGCACGCCAGCGCCGGCCAGACCCTGGCGGCGGTGGTGGGCGAGCACGCCGCGCTGTTTGCGCAGACCGGCCCGCTCAAGGTGATTGCCGCCGCCGGCCCGGTGAGCCTACAGGCGCACGCCGGCCCGCTGGAAATCCTTGCCGACCAGGCCGTGACGGTCACGGCCACCGACACCCGCATCGACATCCTGGCCCAGCAGAAGATCGTGCTGCAGGCCGGCCGGACCTCCATCACCCTGGAAGGCGGCAACATCACCTTCGCCTGCCCGGGCACGTTCACGGTCAAGGCCGGGCAGCATCCGTTTATGGGCGGGGAAGTTGCACCTCTAAAACTTGAGAAACTTCCCGATACGAGATTGAAGCGTCCAGAAAGTTTCAGCCAAAAGATAACAATAAAAGGGCTAACGCCTAATCCATTCACTTTTAGTGAAAATTTAACCTCAGATGTCTTAAATAACAACGGCTCCCGCGTTGAACTTTCAGCATCCGAACGACTCCACCAATTCTCCCGATTCTATACTGATAAAAAAGAGGAGGATTTGACGGTTTTCGTCAAAGAAGGGAATTGGCAGTTTGATGAAGCGCTGGATGATGACTTGGAATTTGATGAGGAATCCTGATGAATGATCTTGCCCTATACAAAATTAAGAGCGGCGATTCACTTGATAGCATTGCAAGGCAACATGGGACTTCTGTAGAAGAAATATCCAAACTTAACAATATCAAGAATCCGAATATTATTCGCACAGGCCAACAGCTAAAAATGCCTAATAAAAAGGCATGGTCATTGGCAAGCCAGGAAACAAAACCTCAATCTCCCCCGCCAACTTCAGTTCAATTTGTTTTGCTGGATCGATTATTGAATGCAATTGGCGACTTAAACTATCAAATAATCCACAAAGAGACCGGAAGGAAGATAAATGGCAAGACCACAGAGTATGGTCTGACAGAGGTAATTACCGGAAATATAAATGACACGATCGAGTTGTGCGTCGCACGCGCAGGAGGAGGTTTCAAAAAGATATATGAGACCTATATTGCCGCCTCGCGAAAAATAGTTACTGCTCAAAGTCCGTCAATTAGATTCAAAGCCAAAACTGATAGGCATGATGGCGCATCAGAAGCTGGCGAAAAAATTGGCAGAGATAAGAATGGACACCCTCTGATTGTTATTGATAAACAGGATGTTGAGCTAGACTTTCTTGACCGCTACACTGGGGCGAAGCTTTCCGATCAAGATATCCAAGACGCAGCCAAAGAACTCAGATGCGAGCCGGGCCTGATTTTTGCTATCGCAACACAAGAGTCGTCTCAATCCTCATTTATTGATTTGGATGGGAATAAAATCCCTGCAATTCTTTATGAGCGACATTGGTTTAGAAAACTTACAAATCCTAGCAAGAAGCAGCCTAGTCCTTACGAAGCCACGCACCCCAATATTTGCGGCCCCGCGTACAAACGAGCCAAAAAAAATAAGAAAGGCGAGTATGTGGAAAAGAAGACGGGTAATATCGTTCAAGAAGATGACATATATGGCTCGCCCGGTATTCACCAATACAAGAGGCTGCTTATAGCCTACAAGCTAAACCAAGAGGCAGCATTGCAATCTTGCTCTTGGGGTAAATTTCAGATCATGGGGTTCAATTATAAGGTCGCTGGCTTTGCATCAGTTAAAGAATTTACCAAGGCCATGTCTTTGAGTGACGCGGAACACATGAAAGCATTTTTAAAATTTGCAAAATCAAACCCAACTCTTCTTGAGGGCCTTCAAAATAAAGACTACGAAAAGATTGCAGAAGGCCACAATGGTGGTAGCTGGAGACATATCAATCCAGATTATGCAACCAATATCGAGAAATATTACAATGACTACACGCGCACAAGCAAAAAATAGCGTAAGCATATCTGCCTTAGTAACAATGCTGCTGCATGCATCAATTTTACCGGCGTGCGCCCAGAATAATTACAAGGAGGATGGCTCTCTTTGCCTATCTTCAGAGAATACAGTTATATCATTTTCGACATCAAAAAAATCGAAGAAAGCTTCGGTATGTACTGGAACAAATGATCGCTATATCGTTTATCGTTTCGGTACGCGGAAAGATGTCGAAATGACTTTCCCGGCGCGGCAGGATAAAACCTCTTGGTCGAATTTTAAGTTTGACAGTTATACTCGTGGCGGAGGCGCGCAAAACGATGCGGAAGGACAGTACTCTCTAGATTTCGATAATGATGGGGTCAATTATTCTATATTTCAAGAATGGACCGTAACGCCAAAAAATTACAGCGTTGGAATATTGGTAGAAACCAATAATAAAAACTTATCAATCAAAGGAGAGCAGTCAACTCAGATTGGATCACTAAGCCGATTGGAAGGGAAAAATCAAATTTCTCCAAGTAACGATTAATCGGAGAGCTCAAGCGTTTGGATGGGTATATGGATGTATTCGCTGCACTATGCCCCTGAATCATGCCAGCAACTAAACAGTATAGAGGCTCTCCCGCGTGCCGTTGATTGCGAAAAAGCCATAAGCGGAACATAACTTAACAGGCTGCTGTGTCCGCTGCACTATGCGCTATCGCCTGACCATGGAGCCATGGACGGCGCTGCCGGCTCTGGGCCGCAATGCGGTGATCTTCCAGGACCTGGACACGCGTGCGATCTGCGAGCAGCTGTTTGCCGCCTATCCGCAGGCGCTGTTCCGCTTCGACGTGCAGCAGACCCTGCCCGCACGCGCGATCACCACCCAGTACCGCGAGAGCGACTGGGACTTCGCCACCCGCCTGCTGGCCGATGCCGGCCTGGCCTGGTGCGTGGAGCAGGCCGACGGCGAGCAGCAGGCCGCCCATACGCTGGTGGTCTTCGACCCGCAGGCACAGCGCCCGGACGTCGGGTCGACACCAATGCGCTGGTGTCCACCGACGATGCGGGCAACCGCAGCACCGACAACAGCGGCTTGCGCATCAAGACCAGCCTCGCCAAGGGCGGCCCGGTCAGTCTGATCACCTATCGCAACACCTGCCTGTACGGCGTCAGCAGCCCGTTGGTGATCAATCCGTTCTACGCCGCCGCAACCAGCGGCACCAAACCGACCTTCCGCCAGATCGTGGTCGATGGGCTCACAACCAGCAACGACGCTGGCGGCAAGGGCTGCATCCTGAAAGGCTTTGATGCGCAGACACCGCTGGATCTGGTATTGGCCAACGTGGCACAAAGCGATGCGTTGATCACTGCCAGCAATGCACAGATCGGGCTGAGCAACAGCGCCGTCACGCCGTCGGGGACCGGCGTCACCACCGGCACCGTGGAGGTCGGCGGCGCGGTGCCCACCTGCTCGGGTGCACCGCGCTTCCCCGCGCTGTGATCTCGCTGGCGCGACCGCGACCGGCCGCGCCAGACCCGCGGGCGCCAGACCCGCGAACGTACGTTTTTCAACATGGCAGATGGGGCTGCGGCCCCACACATCACCACCGCCGCGCGCTGGAACGTTCCGCCCGCAGGCACCACCGAATCCCCAATCCCCCCATCCCGAATCCCCTGCCGCAAACGCGGCAGGCTTGACTTTGACTAAAGTCTTTGTGTTTCATGGTCTTATTGCCAGAAGTTCATCTGATGTCTGTTACCCTTGACCGATGATTCGACGCACTCTGACCTGCCTGCTCACCCTCGGCCTTGTCGCCTGCGCGACCCAGCCCAGCCCTCCGTCCCCGCCACCGGCCGCCAGCGCGCCGCCGGCCAAGCCAACGGTTGCGCCAGCCGCGCCCGCCAGTGCCGCTGCTGAAGCCCCCGCGCTTCCGCCGGTCGACCTGACCCCGGTGCCGTTCGAGATCGCCCGCGCCAACTTCGTGCGCGACACCGCCGCCAAGTACGGTATCGATGCCGCGCAGATCGAGGCGGTGCTGGCGCAGGCGCAGTTCAAGGACGCGATCGTCACTGCCATGTCGCGCCCGGCCGAACGGGTCAAGCCGTGGAACGAATACCGGCCGATGTTCATCACCCAGGCGCGCATCGACGGCGGCCGCAAGTTTCTCGCCGAACACCGCGCCGAGCTGAGCAAGGTGCAAGCGGACACCGGTGTACCGGCACAGATCATCGTCGCCATCATCGGGGTGGAAACCAGCTACGGCAGCAACGCCGGCAAATATCGCGTGCTGGATGCGCTGTACACGCTGGCGTTTCGTTACCCGCGCAGTGGCGACCCAGCCAAGCTCGAACGCGAAGTGCGCCGCGAACTGTTTTTCCGCGATGAACTCGCCCAGTTGTTCGCGCTGGGCAAGGAAGAGCAACTCGACGTCACCAGCTTGATCGGCAGCTATGCCGGCGCGATGGGCATGGGGCAATTCATGCCGTCCAGCTATCGCCAGTTCGGTGTCGACGGCGATGCCGACGGCAAGCGCAATCTGTTCACCGACTACAACGACATGTTCGCCTCGATCGCCAATTACTTTGTCAAGAAGGGCGGCTGGGTGCGCGACGGACAGGTCGCGGTACCGGCCACGCTGGCTGCCGGCCATGAAGAATTCAATCCTGCCGATTGGTCGCCGGTGTACACGCTGGCCGACTTGTCGGCGCGCGGGTATCACCCGAGCGCACCGGTGGTCGCGGGCAGCGCCGCCACCCCGATCAGCCTGGACGACGCCAACGGCAAGCAGTACTGGCTGGGCTTCCAGAACTTCTACGCACTCACCCGTTACAACATTTCCAAGATGTACGCGATGGCCGTGTTCCAGCTATCCGAGGCCATCGCCGGCAAGGAGTTACCCCCGGCATGAACAGCATTGCAGGCCCCAAGTGGCTGATTCCGATGGCACTGATGCTCAGCCTTGCGGCCTGCAGCAGCGCACCGAAGAAGACCGCCGGTAGCAACGGCAGCGGCGCGATCAAGGGCGTCAAGGTCGAAGGCAAGGGGCCGGCATATGTCGCCACCGGCTGCCCGTCTACCTCGCCGTATGCGCCAGCCAAGGAAGACCCGTCCACGCGCGGCGATTACACCGCTGGCGGCTTGTACAAGCCGGGTGTGAAAGACACCACGCCCGATGATGTGCCCAATGTGGCCTGCATTCCCGAACCGCTGGTCACCAACGAGCCGCGCTCGGCGGTGGGCAATCGCTCGCCGTACGAAGTGCTGGGCAAGCGCTATGTGGTGATGGACAACCCTGGCGACTATGTCGAACGCGGCACCGCCTCTTACTACGGCAATAAGTTCCATGGCAGGCTGACCTCCAACAAGGAGGTCTACGACATGTACGCCTTCACCGCCGCGCACAAGACCTTGCCGCTGCCCAGCTTCGCGCTGGTCACCAACACCGACACCGGCCAGTCGGTGGTGGTGCGCGTCAACGACCGCGGCCCGTTTCACGACGGCCGCGTGATCGATCTGAGCTACGCCGCGGCGGTGAAGTTGGGGATCACCGGCAAGGGCACCGGCAATGTTGAAGTGCGTGGCCTGACCGAAGCCGACAATGGCAATTTGCTCGCCAAGCGCCGCAGTGGCCAGGCACCTGTGACGACTGCCGTTGCCACGGCACGGCCGGCCGCCAGCGCCAGCCAGATCGATGGCCTGGTAGAGCGTTTGCCCACCCGTACCGTGCCGCCGCGTGCAGTCGCGACAGGTGCCGGCACCGCGGTCGCCACAACTGCCGCTGCACCCACTGCCGGTGCACCGGTCATTCCGGCGGGCGAGCGTTGGCGCTACCGCGTCGCCGATTCGCGCCAGCCTGGCAATGCCGACAACTTCGATGCCTGGATGAAGGCGCAAGGCGTGCGTGTGGCCACCGGCAAGCCAACCGCTGCGGTCCCGCGCCCGACGTCGTCGGCCCCTGCTGCCGTGCCCGCCGCGGCGACGCCGGTCGCAGTTGCGGCGCCGGTCAAGCCGTCTGAGAGCACGGCTTCGCGTCCGCTCAAGGCCGAACCAGTGCCCGCCAAGGCTCCCAGCGTGGCCGAAGCCGCACTCGGCGACATCCTGCTGCAGGTCGCCAGCTTCGCCAGCCGCGAAAATGCCAATCGCGCGCTGTCGCAATTGGCGTCGGCGGGAATTGCCGGTGCCAGCGTCAGCGACATCGTCAGCGGCGGGCGCACCCTGTGGCGCCTGCGCGTGAATGCACGCGACCACGCCAATGCCTCGGAGATCGCCCAGCGCATCGCCGGCCTCGGTTTCGGCCGCCCGCAGATCGTGGCCAATTAGTCGCGGGCGAGGCGGTCACTGCGTTAGGGAATGAAGCGCGAGCGCATTGGTCGTTTGCGCGCCAGCCGCCTAGGTCGTCTTGCTTAAGCGCAAACGCGCCGGTGATTGCGTCAGCCAATCAGGCACCAGCACATCAGTCGCGCGCTGGCTGCATTGGCTGCAATGGAACCGCTGGGGCAATCCAGATTGGTTGGCGGACACCGCGCATCTGCAGCGCGCCGGCCAAGGGCGGAATTGATACTCCCATCGTGCACATCGTTATCCACCGCGCCGTTTGCATCCAGCGAACCACTGAGCGCAACAGTGGCCCGTTCCAACGCGCTGCAGGCGACGTCCACGCCGTAGGTGGCGCCTCCCCGACAGTTCGCCTCAGGTGCCCAAGCTGCCGCCATCGCTGAACTGCGCAAGCGCGTGCAACCTGCGACGCGTCGCCCTGATCGCCATAGCGCCTTACAATTTCGCATTGCCCGGCTTTCGGGCCCGTCAGGAGTCGTTCTTCAATGAAATTCCGCTTCGCCGCCGCTGCCGTGGCCACGTTCGCCTTCGGCCTGGTCTGCGCCCAGACACCTGCGCCGCAGCCGATTCCCGCCGTGGCTGCCGCCCCGGCCGCCTTGCCGGTACCACCGGCACCCGCACCGGCCGTGTCCAAGTCCTGGATCCTGATGGACTACGCCACCGGGCAGGTGCTGGCTGGTGAGAACATCCACCAGCAGCTGGCCCCGGCCAGCATCACCAAGGTGATGACGTCCTACGTGGTCGCTGCCGAAATCAAGAACGGCAAGGTCAAGCGCGACGACCAGGTCATGATGAGCGAGCGCGCCTGGCGCGAGGGCGGTGCGGGCACCGACGGCAGCTACAGCGGCTTCCCGGTCAACCAGACGGCGCGTCTGGAAGACATGGAAAAAGGCATGGCGATCCAGTCCGGCAACGATGCCGCCATCGCACTGGCCGAGCATGTGGCCGGTAGCGAAGAAGCCTTCGCCTCGCTGATGAACACCTACGCCGCCAAGATCGGCATGAAGGATTCGTACTTCGTCAACGCGCACGGCTTGAGCGCCGAAGGGCACCACTCCAGCGCTTACGATCTGGCCATGCTGGGCCGCGCGATGGTGCGCGATTACCCGGACACCTACGCCTATAACAAGATCAAGGAATTCCAGGTCGGCAGCATCAAGCAGAGCAACCGTAACCGGCTGCTGTGGCGCGACCCGGCAGTGGACGGCATCAAGACCGGCCACACCTCCGAGGCCGGCTACTGCCTGCTGAGCTCGGCCAAGCGTGACGACCAGCGCCTGATCGCCGTAGTCATGGGCGACAGTTCCGAAGAACAGCGCGCCACCGATAGCCTGGCTCTGCTCAACTGGGGCTTCCGCTTCTTCGAAACCCACAGCTTGTACGCGCCCGGTAAGGTCGTGACCAAGCAGAAGGTCTGGAAGGGCCAGCAGGACGAAGTGCAACTCGGCGTCGCACAGCCGCTGCTGGTCAGCCTGCAGCGCGGCCGTTACAACGACCTCAAGCCCAGCATGGAAGTGCCCAAGAACCTGCAGGCACCGATCAAGCAGGGCCAGCAAGTCGGCACCGTGAAGGTCAGCCTGGACGGCAAGGTCATCGCCCAGGCCCCGCTGGTCGCCATCAACGCGGTCGAAGAGGGCGGATTCTTCAAGCGCCTCTGGGATGCGTTCTGGATGTGGTGGAAGTCGGAGTAATTCAAACAAAAAAGCCGGCTTTCGTCGGCTTTTTTGTTTGCGGGATTGGGGATTGGGCATTTGGGATTCGCAAAAGCGAGGGCAGCGGCGAAGCCCCGCGCTGCTTTTACGAATCCCAAGTCCCAAGTCCCGGCAAGCACGATCAAACATCTAGGCTGGCAAGCGAACAAAACGCATCGCTGGCCCGCTCTTACGACTCCCCAATCCCAGCCCTCAAAGCATCCGACTGATCGTGAAACTGCCATACACCGGCGTCTCGCGCTGGGTGTCGAATTCGCGGATGCGGTGGTAGCGGCCAATGGCGATCTGCGCGCGCGTTCCAACATGGGCAAGGGGCAGATCCGCGCTGCCGATTATGTGATGACGCCGAACCGCATTTCGCAGAACCACAATGCCGGCGGCAGCGCCATTGCCGGCATGCTGGGTGGCCTGGTGGGCGGCAATGCCGGCAACCTGGTCGGTGGTCTCAACCTCAGCAAGCTGACTGCCGACGTGGTGCTGACCATCACCGATGTGCGTTCTTCCGAACAGGTCGCCATGGCTGAAGGCAATGCCAAGAAGACCGATCTGGGCTGGGGCGCGCGTGGCAACGTCTTCAGCGGCGGCGACTACGGCGAGGCCGGTGCTGGGGGTTACGCCAATACCGAGATCGGCCAGGTGATCACGCTGGCATATCTGCAGGCTTACACCGACATCGTCAGCCAGCTCGGCGGGCTGTCCGGCAATGCGGCGGCGTCGAACACGCAGCAGGCGGTCACGGTCACGCGTGCAGGGCGTCTGTTGGGCAATGCCAAGGGCACCGGCGCAGCTGTGCGCACGCTGGAGCCGGGCATGATGCTGTACCCCACCGGCACCAAGGAAGGCGTCATGTGGGAAGTGGAAGACGAGATGGGCAACCGCGGCTGGGTCTCCTCGGCCATGCTGGAACTGTCCAAGTGAGCCGTTGGAGAGATCTGCGCCAGGCGTGATCGCACTGACGTGAAGCAGCGGGGCCAAGTGGTTCCGCTGTCCCATTCCGCGCATGGTGGGCTTGGGTTTGCCCATCTCCGGCCCGATAATGAGCGGATGGACATCAGCACCGACAACCCCGATCACGGCTTCCAGTTTCCCGGCACCTTCGAGCTCAGCGCCATGGGCGCTGCCGAGCGCGGGCTGGAAACCGAACTTCCGCGTCTGCTCGCCGCCACCGGCGTGGAGCTGCTGCAGGAAAGCGTCAGCTGGAAGCATTCGTCCAGCGGCAAATATGTCTCGGTCAAGATCGGCTTCCGCGCCGAGAGCCGCGAGCAGTTCGATGCCGCGCATCAGGCACTGCGCGACCATCCGGAAGTGAAGTGGACGCTGTAGCGGTCGAGCCCGTGAGGAGCTCTGCGGTCGGCCTGCCTGCGCAGTTGCGCGATCTTGGTCAGCAAAGCTACGGCCCGGTGTGGCGTGCAATGCAGCGTTTCACCGATGCGCGCGATGAGCGCACCGCCGACGAGGTCTGGGTCGTCGAGCATGCGCCGGTGTTTACGCTGGGCCAGGCCGGCAAACCCGAGCACGTGCTGGCGCCCGGCGATATTCCGGTGCTGCAGGTTGATCGTGGCGGGCAAGTCACGTATCACGGCCCTGGCCAATTGGTCGTTTACCCGCTGCTGGATCTGCGTCGGCTCAAGATCGGTGTGCGCGATTACGTGTGCAAGATCGAGCAGGCACTGATCGGCATGCTGGACGAATGGAACATCGTGGCCGAGCGTCGCGACGGTGCCCCCGGCGTTTATGTAGGTGGGGCCAAGATCGCTGCGCTCGGCATCCGCGTGCGGCGTGGCTGCACTTTCCACGGGTTGTCGTTGAACGTGGACATGGATCTGGAGCCGTTTCACCGCATCAATCCCTGTGGCTACCAGGGCCTGCAGGTGACCTCGGTGCTAGACTTGGGCGGCCCCTCCGGGATGGACGCCGTCAAGGCGGTGCTGCTTGAGCAACTGGCGCGCCAGTTCGGCCTCGTGCTGCAGCCCGCTTCCGCATTGCCCGACCTTTCGCTTCCGGCCTGAGCGCCCGTACCGTCATGACCCAGCCTACCGCCCGTTCCATCCCCTTGCAGGTCGTCTCCGGCGACACCGCCGCGCCTGCGCCGTTGCAGACCGGCGTCAAGCAGATCGGTGGCGACAAGATCCATCGCTCGCCAGTGCAGTTCGTCGATGCGCCGGTATTGCGCAAGCCTTCGTGGATCCGCGTGCGGATTCCGTCCGGCAATGCCGTGCAGAACCTCAAGGTCAAGCTGCGCGAAAATCGCTTGGTCACCGTCTGCGAAGAAGCCAGTTGCCCGAACATCCACGAGTGCTTCAGCCACGGCACCGCGACCTTCATGATCTTGGGCGAGGTGTGCACACGGCGCTGCTCGTTCTGCGATGTGGCGCATGGCCGGCCGAAGCCGCCTGACGCAAACGAGCCGGCCAGCCTGGCCACCACCGTGGCCGACATGGGCCTGAAATACGTGGTGGTGACCAGCGTGGACCGCGATGATCTGCGCGACGGTGGCGCGCAACATTTCGTCGACTGCATCTCGGCGATCCGGACCAGTTCGCCGAATACCCGCATCGAAATTCTGACGCCGGATTTCCGTGGCAAGGGCCGCATGGACCGCGCGCTGGACATCCTGGCGCTGAGCCCGCCGGACGTGTTTAACCACAACATCGAAACCGTGCCGGATCTGTACCCGAACGTGCGCCCCGGCGCGGATTACCAGTGGTCGCTGACGCTGCTGCAGCGCTTCAAGGCGCAGCATCCGTCAATTGCTACCAAGTCCGGCATCATGCTCGGCCTGGGCGAAACGATGGAGCAGGTGCAGGCCACCTTGCGCGATCTGCGCGCGCACGATGTGGATATGATCACCATCGGCCAGTATCTGCAGCCGACGCCGCACCATCACCCGGTGATGCGTTACTGGACGCCGGAGGAATACAAGGCGCTGGAGGAGTACGGCAATGCGCTGGGCTTCAGTCATGTCGCCTCCGGCCCGATGGTGCGTTCGTCGTATCACGCCGACCGCCAGGCCGCTGGCGCTGGTGTTGCTGCCTGAGTGAGTGGCAGGCGGTCGGATGATCGCTGAGGCGAGTGCGCGATCGGCGGTCGGATCCGCACTGCGTTGCGGCGCTGCTCGTTGGCACGCCGGAGCAGCCGTTCCTGCGTGCTGTCGGTAGACGAGCCGTCGATCCCCCGCCATTTTTCGGCGGGCGGTCACACCAGGCAATTCCAGTCGAACAACACCCCTTCCGGTCCTGCGCGCTGCGCGGGCCGAATCGTTTCTGACCCATGCGGCGTGCAGCTGCGGGGTACGGTCTCGTTCACAATCCGCTACGGGCCCGGCGCTAGGCTGATTCGGTCAGTGGATGACAACGCCAGCAACTTTCGGCACTGTCATGCTGTCTGATCCGTTCACCGCCTTCCTTTCATCGGCCCTGTGCCGAGAGCCATTCGATGACCTACAACGTTCCTGTGTCCATGAAGGCCGGCCTGCTGGCGCTGGTGTTGACCACTCCGATGGCCTTGCTCGCGCGCGCCGATACCCCGTTGCCTGCCGCCGCCACGCCCGACCAGGCGACGGCCACCAAACTCGTCTACGGCCTGCTCTCCGACAGCCGCTATGCCTATCGGCCGCGCGTGCTGGACGAGGCGATGTCCAAGGACGTGTTCAAGCGCTATCTGGAAACGCTGGACGGCGGCAAGCAGTTCTTTACCCAGGCCGATATCGACAGCTTTGCTCCGCTGCAGGCCGGCGTTGGCGATGCACTGCGCGGTGGCAATCTGGAGCCGGCCTTCCAGGTGTCCTCGCTCTACAAGAAGCGTGTCGATCAACGCGTCAAATACGCGCGCGATTTGCTCAAGCAGGACTTCGATTTCAGCGGCAACGACAAGTTCGAGTACGACCGTAAGGACGTGCCATGGGCTGCGGACGACAAGCAGCTGGATGTGTTGTGGCGCCAGTCGGTCATGAACGACTGGTTGCGCCTGAAGCTGGCCGGCAAGAAGCCCGACGACATCCGCAAGACGCTGGATAGGCGCTACGTGGCGCTGGCCGATTCGGTCAAGCAGCTCAAGGGCGAAGACGTGTTCCAGTTCTTCGTCAACGCTTACACCAATGCCGTCGACCCGCACACCGATTACTTCACGCCGCGTACTGCCGAGACGTTCAATCAGCAGATGTCGCTGTCGCTGGAAGGCATCGGTGCGCAACTGCAGAAGCAGGACGACATGGTGGTGATCCGCGAGGTGATCCCGGGCGGTCCGGCGGCGGTGGATGGCACGCTCAAGCCGGGCGATCGCATCGTCGGCGTGGGCCAGACCAAGACTGGCGCGATCGAAGATGTGATCGGCTGGCGCATCGACGACGTGGTGGCCAAGATCCGCGGCAGCAAGGACACCCAGGTGCGCCTAGAATACATTCCGGCTGAATCGGGCATCGATGGCAAGCACCGCACCGTAACCCTGACCCGCCAGAAGGTACGTTTGGCCGAACAGGCCGCAAAGGGCGAAACCATCACCTTGCCGGCCACGGGCACCGAGCCGCAGCGTCGCATCGGCATCATCAAGCTGCCGGGCTTCTACCAGGATTTCGAAGGCCGTCGTCGCAATGCGACCGACTACGCCTCGGCGACCCGCGATGTCGCCAAGCTGCTGGCCGGTTTCAAGACCGACAAGGTCGACGGCGTGGTGCTGGACTTGCGCAACAACGGCGGCGGCTCGCTGGATGAGGCAATCGAACTCACCGGCCTGTTCATCGAGCAGGGTCCGGTGGTGCAGGTGCGCGAATCCGGCGGGCGCGTCACCGTCAATGGCGACAGCGACCCCAAGGTCGCCTGGGACGGGCCGTTGGGGGTGTTGATCAACCGCGGCTCGGCGTCGGCATCGGAAATCTTTGCCGGTGCAATCCAGGATTACGGTCGTGGTCTGGTGATCGGCGAAACCAGCTTCGGTAAGGGCACCGTGCAGAACATCGTCGACCTGGATCGCTGGCCGGCTGCCGAGGGGCAGCGCTACGGGCAGGTTAAGCTGACCATCGCGCAGTTCTTCCGCGTCAGCGGCTCCAGCACCCAGCACAAGGGTGTCGTGCCGGATATCGCCTTCCCGGCCAGCGTGGATGCCACCGAATTCGGCGAGAGCACCTACGACAACGCGCTGCCATGGACGCGCATCGCTGCCGCGCCGCACACCCAGTACGGCAACTTTGCGCCGTTGCTGCCCAAGCTGCAGGCCCTGCACACCGCACGCATCGCCACCGACAAGGAATTCCAGTGGTGGGAAGAAGACGTCAAGCAGTTTCGCGATGAAAAAGCCAAGAAGTACATTTCGTTGAATGAAGCCGAGCGCGTCGCCGAACGTCAGAAGCAGGATCAGCAGCGCAAGGATCGCCAGCAGATCCGTAAGCAACTCGGGTTGCCGTTGGACCCGCTTGCCGAAGACAGCGACGACGGCTTGACCGGTAACGAGCGCGACATCGTCAAGGACACCGCACGCGAGAAGGCTGCCGAAAAGCGTCCGGATCCATTGCTGCATGAATCGGCTGCGATCCTGGCCGACGCGCTGGGCTTGCTGTCGCAGGACAAGCCGTTGTCGGCCCAGGTGCTGCCGAAGTCGACCGCGCCGGGGCGTTGGGCGGATTGATGCCTGCGGTTCGTTGAAGCTGACAGTGTTTGAAAACGAAAATGCCACCGCACTGCGGTGGCATTTTCGTTGGCGTCATGTCGTTGTGAGAGCGAGATGCGCTGCGTAGTGATTGCGTAGCGTCGTTGCAAACACGATCTGCGCTGGTGGAGGGTTAGCTCATGCTCGACCTGCGCTCACTCCAGGCTGCTATCGCCACCACGGTGACACCGCGCTAGCACGCGTCAGTAGTGCAATAGCGGCATCTGCCGGCAAGCATCAGCAACGCAAACACCTGCATGCGTCGGCGGCTCACTGTGGCCACTCAAATTCGGCCAAGACCGGGTAATGGTCGGACGGCAAGATACCCCCGGGGCGCGCGTCCAGCGTGGAAAAACGGGTGGGTGTCAGCCCACGGAACAAGATCCAGTCGATGCGTCGCGTGGGCTGGGTGGTGAAATTCTGAAAGGTCTTTTCCGGGCCCTGCGGCTTTGCCACATGCGCGCGCGCATCGCCGAGCACGGCAGTCAGCGTGCGGTAGGTGCCTTGATCGGGATCGCTATTGAAATCGCCGGTGACGACTACCGGAATATCGGCAGGCAGCGTTGCGATGCGCGAGAGAATCACGCGAGCGCCGTGCTCGCGTGCGGCTTCATCCTGATCGCGATGCGGGAGGTGGGTATTGAGCAGATAGAAACGGCGCTTGTCGTTGCGACGCTCGAACAAGGCCCAGGTGACCATGCGCGGCAGGTCGGTGTTCCAACTGCTGCTGCCGGGAACCTCGGGTGTTTCGGATAACCAGAAGTCGCCTGATTCGATCACGCTCAGTGCGTTGCTGTCGTAAAACACACCCATATGTTCATCGCTGCCATCGGCGCGTCGTCCCTTGCCGAACCAGCGATAGGCAGGCAGGTGCGAGGCCAGATACTGCGCCTGCTCCGGCACCAGTTCCTGGGTGCCGAACACATCGGGATGGGCCTGTTTGATCAATGCAACCATCGAGGTCCGCCGCACCGTCCAGCGTTTGTCGCCATCGCTGTCCATTGGCACGCGCACATTGAACGACATCACCCGCAACGGTGCCGGCGCGGACGCGGCAAAGGCCGGCAGCGTGATGCATAGCGCGAGGATGGCGGCGAAAAACAACGCGACGCAACGCGTAGCGATGAGCGTGGCATGTAGTGGATCCTCCAGAAGACAGGCAGCAAGTCTAGCCAGCAAGCATGACCGCTGTGTCAGTGCATTGCGCAGGCGCTTGACGTCGCCGCGCATCGGCGTAGCATTTGCACCATGCTGGCGGAGAGACCGCCAGCTGACCACGCAACCGTGAGGGATTCTCATGGCAACACCGTACGACTATCTCGTCTTTATCGGGCGTTTCGAGCCCTTTCATAACGGCCACGCCGCCGTCGCCCGCCACGCGCTGGGCAAGGCGAAGAAGCTCATCATGCTGATCGGCTCGGCCGACACGCCCCGCACCATTCGCAATCCGTGGACCGTCGCCGAGCGCGCGGTGATGATCGAATCTGCGCTGCCGGACGAAACTGCGCGGCTGATCGTGCGCCCGTTACGCGACCATCTCTACAACGAAAGCCTGTGGATCGCCGAAGTGCAGCGTCAGGTTGCCGAGGCAGTGCAAGCCGATGGTGGCACGCTGGATGCGAACATCGGCCTGATCGGCATGGACAAAGATGCCAGCAGCTACTACTTGCGTGAGTTTCCGCAGTGGCCGCTGGAAGATGTGCAACACACTGCCACGCTGTCTGCCACCGAATTGCGCCGCTACCTGTTCGAAGCCGGCGATATCGGGTTCCACGGCGGCTTGTTGATGTTGCGCGGCAATGTGCCGGCCCCGGTGTACGACATGCTGGAAGCGTTCCGGCGTAATTCGCCCAGCTACGCGCAGCTGGTGGCCGAATACCGTTTCATCGAGCAATACCGCGCGGCGTGGAAAGACGCGCCGTATCCGCCGACGTTCGTCACTACCGACGCGGTCGTGGTGCACTCGGGCCATGTGCTGTTGGTGCGGCGTCGCGCCGAGCCGGGCAAGGGACTGTGGGCATTGCCGGGCGGTTTTGTCGGCCAGGACGAAGGCCTGCTGGATTGCTGCCTGCGCGAGCTGCGCGAAGAAACCCGGCTCAAGTTGCCGGTGCCGGTGCTCAAGGGCTCGTTGCGCGGCCGGCAGGTGTTCGACCACCCCGAGCGCAGCCAGCGCGGACGCACCATTACCCATGCGTTCCACTTCGAGTTTCCAGCCGGCGAATTGCCTGCGGTACGCGGTGGCGACGATGCCGATAAAGCACGCTGGATTCCGATTGCCGAAGTCATGGCGATGGGTCCGCGCCTGTACGAAGACCACCTGCATATTCTTGAATTCTTCCTGGGCCGTGGCTGAGAGCGCAAACGGCCGCATGCTGCCAGCGAGACAACAGGGCCGCACGCGCTGTGACTGCTTGAACCGTGACCTCCCGCCGGCGGACAGACCGCTGGTTCATTCGACGCGAAGGGGCTTCCGTCATGCATTACCTCGATAACCTGCTGCTCAATACCGATAGCTACAAGGCCAGCCACTGGCTGCAGTATCCGCCCGGCACCGATGCCTCGTTCTTCTACGTCGAATCGCGCGGTGGCCTGTACGAGCAGACCGTCTTCTTCGGCCTGCAATCGATCCTGAAAGAAGCGATCAACCGGCCGGTGACGCACGCCGACATCGACGATGCGAAGGAATTGCTGGCCGCGCACGGCGAGCCGTTCAACGAAGCCGGCTGGCGCGATATCGTCGACCGGCTCGGCGGGCAGTTGCCGATCCGCATCCGCGCGGTGCCTGAAGGCGCGGTGGTGCCAACCCATAACGTGCTGATGACGATCGAATCCACCGACCCCAAGGCGTTCTGGGTGCCGTCGTATCTGGAGACCTTGTTGTTGCGCGTGTGGTACCCAGTGACGGTGGCCACGGTGAGCTGGCAGGTGAAGCAGATCGTGCGCGACTATCTGGAGCGCACCAGCGACGATGCGGATGGTCAGCTGCCTTTCAAGCTGCACGACTTCGGCGCGCGGGGTGTGTCCAGTCTTGGCTCGGCTGCCTTGGGCGGTGCCGCGCATCTGGTGAATTTTCTCGGCACCGATACCTTGTCGGCGTTGCTGCTGGCGCGTGCGCATTACCACACGCCAGTGGCGGGGTATTCGATTCCCGCTGCCGAGCACAGCACCATCACCAGCTGGGGCCGCGAGCGCGAGGTGGATGCGTATCGCAACATGCTGACGCAATTCGCGCGCCCGGGTTCGCTCGTGGCGGTGGTGTCGGACAGCTACGACATTTATCGCGCCATTCGCGAACACTGGGGCACCACTTTGCGCGAGGACGTCATCGCCTCCGGTGCAACGGTGGTGATTCGTCCGGACTCCGGCGACCCGGTGGATGTGGTCGAACACTGTTTGGTGCTGCTGGACGAGGCGTTCGGCCATCAAGTCAATGGCAAGGGCTACAAGGTGCTCAACCACGTGCGGGTGATCCAGGGCGATGGCATCAACCCCACCTCGCTGCGCGCGATCCTGGAACGCATCACCGCCGCCGGCTATGCCGCCGACAATGTCGCTTTCGGCATGGGCGGTGCCTTGCTGCAGAAGGTGGACCGCGACACGCAGAAGTTTGCGTTGAAGTGCTCGGCGGTACGCGTGGACGGGCAGTGGATCGATGTCTACAAGGACCCGATCACCGACCAGGGCAAGCAGAGCAAGCGCGGTCGCCTGACCTTGCTGCGCAACCGTAACGATGGCAGTTACCGCAGCGCCTTGCTCGATGAGGTGGGCCCGCATGCCGACAGCGAAGATGCGCTGGTGACGGTGTGGGAAAACGGCGTGTCGCAGCAGGAGTGGACGCTGGAGCAGGTGCGCGTGCGTGCCAATGCCGCACGTCGCTGATGCGCGGCGTGCAGGGTTCGCCATGCACGCGTCCATCGACGACATCTCCGTGTTGCCTGTTTCACCGCTGTTGGCGCGTCTGCGCGCCGCAGCGCCCAGCCTGCAGCGGCGCGTGCCGCTGCAGGCCGACGCCAGCCGCTGGCATGCACTGCGCATCGGCGCGCGCACCTATCTTGCGGCGTTGCCGATCACCTTCACCCCGTATGCCTCGGTGCGGCCATGTGCGGTGCGTTGCGGATTCTGTTCGGAAAACCTGCGGCAGCATGGCAGCATGGCAGCATGGCAGCATGGCGGCGGTCGTGCGGCAGCGACGTTGCGACCTGGGCCTGCGTATGTCCAGCAGGTGAGCGCTGTCTTGCAGCTGCTGCGCGATGTGCCGCTGTCGTATTCGTTGTCCGGTCTGGAAATGACCGACGATGCGGCCTGGTTGCAGACCCTGCTGCAGACCCCGGCAACCACACCGAACGGTCCGCGTGTCGAGCAGCGTGTGCTGTACAGCAATGGTGCCGGGTTGGCGTGCGCACGGTCCGCAGTTGATGGATGCGCTGGTTGCCTTCGGGCTGTCTTGGATCGAGCTGTCGCGTCATCATCCGTTGCAGGAGCGCAACGATGCGATCATGCTTTTTCGCCCCGACGCGCCGATCGCCGATGTGCCGGCCTTCGTGCAGACGGCACGGCGACTGGCAGCACGGCTGCCGCTGCGATGGGTCTGCCTCGTGCAGCGCGGTGGCGTGGACAACGCCGACGCCATTGCGCAGTACATCGCCTGCGCGCGCAGCTGTGGCGCCAGCCAGGTGATCTTTCGAGAAGTGTCGCGGCTGGACGATGCCTATCGCAGCAACGGCACACTGCGCTACATCGGCGAGCACCGCGTTGGCGTGGACACCTTGCTGGACGAGCGCATGCAGCAGCCCTGGTGGTCGCGCTGGCAACCCGATGGCCTGACCGAAGGTGATTACTTCTGGAATGTGCGGCTGCGCGACGACGCCGGCCTGCAGGTGGTTTTCGAAAGCGCCGCCGACGCCGCAATGCACACGCGCCACGCCAGCGGCGATCTCTACAAGCTGGTGTTTTTTGCCATGCCCGTCTGTGTGCGGGCTGGGATGCGGCTGCCGATGTGTTGTGGGAACCCACCGATGGATGAGTTCGATCAGCGCAGTTGGTGGACGCCGACGCTGGACGATGCCGCCTGGGTGCTGCCTGCCGATCTGCGCGCGGCCGACCCGCTGAACGGGCGCGACTGTGGGTGGTTCAATCAGATGCGCCCGTTCGTGCGCCATTTCAGCCGGCCGGGCGAGCAGGTGTTCGACCCGTTCTGTGGCTTCGGCAGCACCTTGCCGGCAGCGGCGCTGGAAGGCCGCAACGCGCATGGCATGGAGATCGATCCGGCACGCGCGCAGTTGGCACGCGCGCGCCTGCAGCAGCATGCGGCGGTAGCGCCCAGTGGTGGTCGGCAGCCTGGCCGATACGGCGCCCGTTGCGCCGCTCGACCTGTACCTGACCAACGTGCCGTATTTCGGCTGGCACTGGCGGGGCGACGTGTTGCTCGGCCAGCTCTACGCCAGTGGCGATTACGCCAGCTATCTGAACGGCATGCGTGCGGTGTTCCATGCGCTGCGCAAGCGAATGCGTCCTGATGGCGTGGGCGTGGCGATGGTGCAGAACGCGGTGGTCGGCGGGCGCGTGATTCCGCAGGCGTGGGACGTGGGCCGCATCCTGGCCAGTCTTTTTTACCCTGCGCGAGCAGCGGGTGCTGTGCTACCAGCGCCCTGCAGCAGGGTTGGCGCACGCAAGCGCCGAGAGCAATCGCAGTCACGAATATGCGCCGATCTTCCAGAACAGTCGTGCCCGGCCGGATCTGGAGCAGGCCGCGCAGTTGCTGCAGGCATGACAGGTGCAGGGCGTGCCGGTAGTGGCACATGGAAGTTACGCACATTGGCTTGAGTCGCCGACGCTGGTGCCGGAGGGGCCGGACCTGATGCTGCGCGCCGAACAAGCGCTGTGGGACCGCCTGACCCACTGGCTGCAGCAGGGCTCTGCGTTGAGCCTGTGGGGCGAGCCCTGTCGTGCCGCGGTGGCGCTGGCGGTGGTGCGTAAGCACCACTATCTGCGCGCCGAGCGCATCGGCGCCGATGGCCGCCGTCTGCAGGTGGACCTGCAATTGCCAGCGGATGAACCGCCGTTGCCATGACCCGGCAACGCGACGCTGCGCGCACATGGGTTGCCGCTATGCTCTGTGCCGGTTTTGGATGCCGGAATCTCCCTATGTCTTGTTCTTCCCTGATCGCGCGCGGCGCACTGCTTGGCGCGCTGGCAACTCTGGCTGGCTGCGGTGGCAGCAAGGGCGACACGATGTTGATGCGCGAGTCGTTCAATTCCGATGACACCTATTCGCGCAGCGTGGCGGCCAGTTCGCCGCAAGCCTGCGAGGCGGCGCGGCGTGTGCTGTTGAGTCAGGGCTACGCCGTGACGCGCGCAGATGCCGTCGCGGTGGAAGGCAGCAAGAACTTCCAGCTCGAGGAGGTCGACCAGAGCGAGCAACTCAATCTGCGCATTTCCTGCGCCACCCAGGACGGCGGCAAGGCGCAGGTCTTCGTGAGCGCGCTGCAGGACCGTTACGCGCTGAAGAAGAGTTCTACCACGGCCAGCGTGGGCGTTGGCGTGCTGGGCTCGTTGTCGTTGCCGGTCGGTAGCAGTGGCGATTCGCTTGTGCGCGTGTCCAGCACCACGGTGCAGGATGCGGCGTTCTACAAGCGCTTCTTCGAACGTTTGAACGCGTATCTGCCCAAGGTCACCGAAGCGGTGCCTGCTACCGCAAGTGCAGCGCCCGCGCCCGCACATGCGGCCGCACCAGCAGCTGCAGCCACGCCTGCAGCGAACACTCAAACGCCCGCGTCACCTGCGCCCGCCGCAGCGAACCCCGCGACGGTTGCGCATCCGCCGGTTGCGCCATTGCCTGTCCAAGCGCAGGACCCACCGCCAGCACCGGCGAAGGTGCCGCAAACCGAGCCCGCCACGCAGCCGTGATGGTGTTTTCACGCTCTGCTCCAAAGCCTGAATAGCCAGGTGCGCGCTTCACGTTGTGTTCTCGACTGTGTGGCCAGAGTGCGCCCATGACTCGCCGAGCGGGCGAGAAACGTGGAGAACAACGATGAAAATGCGCACCTCGCTGCTGGGTATGTCACTGATTGGCCTGATGGCAACGAGCACCTTCGCCCAGGCTCAAAGCTATTCGCATCAGCATCGCTATACGGAAGCAGACGAAGGCCGCAGGTTCAACGATGGAACCCGCGTTCGCTGCCGTAACGTCGAAGTGCAGAAAAACGCGACTGACCCGAACCGCATCGGCGGTACGTTGGCCGGCGCTGCAATTGGTGGCTTGCTAGGTAACCAGGTCGGCGGCGGCAATGGCAAGAAGCTGGCGACGGTGGCGGGTGCAGTGGCGGGCGCCGCCGCCGGCCGCACCATCCAGGGTAATCGCCAGCAGGCCAATGGCAATCGTCGGGTCGAGCGCGTCTGCGAACGTCGCTGAGCCTGGCGAAGTGATTGGTCTGAACTGAGTTGCGAGCCCCGGCCATGCCGGGGCTTTCTACGTCTGAGGATGCGGCGCCGTGCCGACGAGTGATTGCGCATGTCATCGATGAGTTCTGCCCACGCGCAAGGCGGCGCATTGTTGCTGCGATCAATCTCTGCTCTGAGGTCGATGTGGTGTGCGGGCAGGCGCAGATGTGCTGCGGTGGTATGTGTCAGCGCCTTTCTCGCGGTGCAGCTGCTGCAGGTAGCGGGTGCTGCGCCGAGCGAGACCGCAAACGCGGCGAGCGCAGAGTGTGTGGAAGCACTGCTGCGCCGGTTGGGCTGGACCATTCATCGCGCCGCGGTGAGCGCGCCGGTACTACAGCGGGGCGAGCCGTGCACGCGTGGCACGCTTGCACAGGCGCAGGCCGCCGGCGATCTGCAGCTGACGCTTCCGGCCGACTGGAACACAGACCAGCGCGGCGCAGCGCTCACCGCCGTGCTGGACGATGCGGCCACGCACTGCGCCTACGCGTTCGAACTCGGTGCAGCGACCCGCCGCGCGGTAACGCAGTTGCAGAACAACTCGCACTACCGGTTCTCGGCGGTGCAACTGGGCTGGATCGGATTTGGCTGGCGTGGTGCAGCGGCCCAGGGCTGGCGTGGTTTTCGCAGTTTCGGTCGCGGGTATCAGCCGCGCAGCAGCAATGCGCAGGCATTGGATGCGTTCTACCGCGGGCAGGTGCGCTCCGAATGCGGCGTGGGCCGGCAAGTAGCGCAGCTCGCCACACAGCGTGAGCTGTTCGGCGATGCCGGGTTCAATGAAGCGTTTACGCCTGGCGAACTCTCGATCGGCACATTTCTGACCTTGCACGACACCGACAGCATTCTGCTCGGTGCGCATGCCGGCGAATTTTTCGCCGACGGCAAGGCGGTGCAGACCTCGCAACTCGGGCGGCAAGCGTTCGTCGGCGCGCCGGGGTTCATTGCGCACGTATTCGACAAGTCCTATCTGGATGACATCCACAATCAGGCGGAAAATTTCGTGGTAGTGGACGTCAGCGACGCAGCCGCGCAAGCGCTGGCGCAGCACGGTGGCTTTGCGTATTACGACGCGCGCAACCGGCAGATCTGGGAGCTGGCCAAACAGCTGCGCGGGCCGGGCAAGCGCCGCTTCGAGAGGTTGCTTTACGAGCGCGATGCAGCGTTGCGCGCCACGCTCGACCCGCAGCAGCAGACCCAGCTGCGGCAACTGCAAACGCTGCTGGACGACCCGTTCTATCAAGGCTTTTCAGTCTATGTGCATCCCAAGGGCACCAAGCCGATCGGCTATCACGTGGCGCGCCTGCTCGACCGTAACCCGCGCACCCCGTATGCCATCGACCTGACCTTGCACAATCTGCGCACCACCTTGTACTGGCGGTGGATCGACTGGCAGCTGCAGCGATGCGGCGCCGCGACCGCAGCGGAACAATCCATTGAGAATTCCGCCACGCCAGCGTACGTCGGGCGTGGCACCCTGCACTGATCAACGCATGAGGAGCGATTATGGAACTGGGTATGGTGGGACTGGGCCGCATGGGCGCCAATATGGCCGAGCGCCTGATCAACGGCGGGCATCGCGTGCATGGCTACGACCCGGGCGCGAACGCGCGCACCAGCGCGCAGGCCAAGGGCATTGTGACGGCCGATGCGCTGGCAGCGCTGGTGTCCGCATTGCCGACCCCGCGCGTGGTGTGGTTGATGGTGCCGGCGGGCAAGATCGTCGATGACACCCTGGCGCAGCTGCTCCCTTTGCTGCAGACCGGCGACATCGTCATTGATGGCGGTAATTCGTATTACAAGGATTCGCAGCGTCGTGCAGCGCTGCTGCAGGCCAGCGGCATTGCCTTCGTCGACTGCGGCACCAGCGGCGGTGTTTGGGGTCTGCAGGAAGGCTACAGTTTGATGGTGGGTGGCGACGAAGCAGCGGTGACTGCGTTGCATCCGATCCTGGCAACGCTTGCGCCAGCGCCGGACAAGGGCTGGGGACGGGTCGGCCCAAGCGGTGCCGGCCACTTCACCAAGATGGTCCATAACGGCATCGAATACGGAATGATGCAGGCCTATGCCGAAGGCTTCGCGCTGATGCAGCACAAGACCGATTTCGCGCTGGACCTGCACCAGGTCGCCGAGATCTGGCGCGACGGCAGCGTGGTGCGTTCGTGGTTGCTGGATCTCACGGCCGATGCGTTGACGCATAACCCGACCATGGCCGGCATCGCGCCGTTCGTGGCAGATTCGGGCGAAGGCCGCTGGACGGTGGCCGAGGCGATCGATCTGGAAGTCTCGGCACCGGTCATCACCTTGTCGCTAATGGAGCGGTTGCGCTCGCGCGACAAGGATTCGTTTACCGACAAACTGCTGGCGGCGATGCGCAATCAGTTCGGTGGCCACGCCGTGATGACCACGACCTCTGCAGTACCGACGATCGGCAGCAAGGACGCGTAAGCGGTTGGATGCCAGGGCGGTGCGTGCCTTGAATGCGGCGCGCACTGTCGGTAGTGCAGAACGTTTGGCATTGCATCCGAATGCACGAGCGCGTTTGCAGTATTGAGCGGGTGAGCCACGTCGCTGGTTTGTTGCGCGGCGATGCATCCAGACAGCGTTGCTGCCAAGCACTGAGCATCATGCTTGATGTCATGAATGCAGGTGGTTACGCGCTAGGCGACCACCATCAAGTACAGCACTCGCGAGGCAGCATGCCTGTTGCACGCACCGAACACGTTGCTCACGTGCAGATGCAGACAAGAGGCGCCACCCACACGCGCCGCGCTGACCTCGCAGCACTACAGCCGGCGTGCAGCATCCAACCACTGCACCTGCCCGCTTGCAGCGCTGCGTTGCGCAAGTTCCACCAGTTGCATCAGCTGCACCGCGTCGTTGCCGCTGACCGGCCCTGGGCCGGTCAGCGCGTCGCGAAAGGCGGCGTAGCACTGTCGATAGTCGCCCGGCAGGTTATCGGGTTGATGGGTGTGGATACGGCCTTCGTCATCGACGCGGGTGAGCGTGCCCGCTGATGGGTCGACGCCCCAGCCGACCGTGCCGGGGCGACGGCCGGCGCGCAGCTGGTCTTCCTGCGTATCCAGCCCGTGCTTGAGGTAACTGCCGCGCGTGCCGTGGACGGCAAAGCGCAGGCTGCTATCGGCCACGAGCGAGCCCGCATGCAGAATCGCGCGCAGCCGCGGATAGTGCAGGGTGACGTGGAAATAATCGACGCTGCGTGCCTGATCGCGTTGACGCTGCAGGTCCGCGCCGATGCCCTGCGGCACACCGAACAACTGCAGCGCCTGATCGAGCAAATGCGGGCCCAGGTCGTACCAAAGCCCGGCGCCGGGACTCTCGCTCTCGCGCCAACGGTCGCGTATCTGCGGGCGGTAGCGGTCGAAGTGCGAATGGAATTCCATCACGTCGCCGAGCTGGCCTTCTTCGATCAGCCGGCGCACGGTAAGAAAGTCCGCATCCCAACGGCGATTCTGAAACACGCTGATGATGCGTCCCGCTGCATTGGCGGCATCGACCATCTGCTGCGCCTGCGCAACATCCAGTGCAAACGGCTTGTCCACCAGCACATGCTTGCCGGCGGCCAAGGCCTGCAGCGCGAAGGGCGCATGGGTCTGGTTCGGGGTGGCCAAGACCACGGCATCCAGCGCCGGATCGGCCAGCGCACTGTCGAGGTCGGCTACCACGTTGATGCCGGGAAAATCGGCCTGTGGCTGTTGCGGCTTGGACGACACCACGCTGTGCAACTGCAGGCCCGGCGTGCTTGCGATCAGCGGTGCATGAAACGTGCGGCCGACATAGCCGTAGCCGACGACGGCCAGATTGAACGGTTTAGGCATTGAAAACGGTTCATCGCAACGACCAGGGAACCCGCATGGTATTGCACCTGTCCGTGTGCGCAGGGTTCACAACCTCTAAATGCAACGGTCACGCCTGCTCGACGAGCGCCTCCGCAAGCTGCGCCCACGTCCAACAGTGAGGTACCTGTTATGAACAACATGATCAATGCACGCAAGTTGCTGGCTCTGTCGCTGTCGCTCGGTCTGACCCTCGGCGCGTCGCAGGCATTTGCGGCCCCGCAGGAACATGCCGATCACAAGGACCACGCTGCCGGCATGAATGCGTCCAAGAAGCCGGTCACCGACACCTGGATCACCACCAAGGTCAAAGCAGACCTGCTTGCCACCGACAACGTCTCGGGTACCGATGTGAAGGTCGAAACCAAGAACGGCATCGTCACCCTGACCGGTGCCGTCGCCACCCAGGCTGAGCATGACAAGGCCGTGGCCGTTGCCAAGGGCATCGAAGGCGTCAAGAGCGTCAAGTCGACCGGGCTGAAGGTCACCGCTGCGAAGCAGTAAGCGCAGCCGCCACGAATGCCGCATTTGCCGAGGCGAGGCGGCGGACCCGAGCACCAGGCGCACTCCGCGGAGTGCGCCTTTTTTTGTTCCGAGAAGACCGCCCTGCGAGCCGATGGACGGCAGGGTGCTCGCGTCGTTTTCACGTTCACTGCACGTATGCTATGCCCATTCAGCTATGTCATGGTTCAACAGGACTTGTCTGAATCATTAATTTGGCAATGTGCGTGATCGGAGACAATGCCGACGTGTGCTTGGCCCCTGCAGCGAGCGGAAAGCGATCTAGCAATGCAAACAACGGTCCAAGCAGACAAATGGGATCGCTGGCGCCTGCCTCTTTTGGCGGTTGCCGTCTTCCTGATTGTGGTGGTGCCATCGTTGCTGCTGCAGCAGTTGGCACGCAATGCCAACCGGGCTGCGGTGTGGGTCTCGCACAGCCAGCAAGTGCAGGGGACCGCGCAGCGCCTGGAAGCGGCGATGCGCGATACCGAATCGGCGGCGTTGATGCGCGCGCACGGTGTGGAGCGCGAGGCGCTGCATGAGCGCATGCGCCGCGGGCGGAGCGAGTCGCTGGCTGCAGTGCAGCGGTTGATCGTATTGACCAGGGACAACCCCGCGCAGTTGGTGCGCATCGGACGCATCCAAAGCACCATCGAACGGCGTTTGCTGCTGGCCGAGCGGATTGCGGTGACCACTTCGCCGGAGCAGATCCGCTTCCTGATCAACGACATGACCGTGAACAACCCGATCCGTGTGCTGATGGACGACCTGCAAAGCGCCGAAGGCCGTTTGTTGGCGCTGCGCAATGCGCGCGCCGAGACCGAACGCATGCATTACGCGCTGCTGGGCTGGGCGGCGTTGGCGGTGCAGCTGCTGTTGCTCGGCACGGTGACTTGGCTGATGCAACGGCAGATCCGGCGCCGATTGGTGGCCGAGCAGGAATACCTGCGCGCCAACGGCCGCGCCAGCTCGGTGCTGCAGACCGTACGTGAGCCCATCGTGCTGCTGGATGCCGACCAACGCATCTTGTTGCACAACCCCGCCTTCGCCGAGCTGTATGGTCTGGAAGAGCGCGGCAACGAATTGATGGCGCTGGAGGATGTGGGCGAAGGCGTGTGGCGCGATGCCCAGATCCATCAGCGGCTGGCCGACGTGCTGCTGCGTGGCCGTGAACTGTGGGATTACGAACACGAGCAACGCGGCGCCGATGGCGTGCTACGCACCATGTTGATCAACGCGCGCCGCATGCCACTGCCCGATACCACCGACGAAGACGTGGTGCTGATGACGGTGAGCGACATCAGCCTGCAAAAGACCGCGCAGATGCGCATCCAGGAGCTCAACCGGCAGATGGAAGGCAAGGTGGAGCAGGTGTCTGAGGTCAACCGCGAGTTGGAAGCCTTCAGCTATTCGGTCTCGCACGATCTGCGCGCGCCGTTGCGGCATGTGGCCGGATTCTCCGACAAGCTGGCCCGCCATCTGGGCGATGCGGCCGACGAGAAATCGCGCCACTACATGGAAGTGATCAGCAGCTCGGCGCGGCGCATGGCCTCGCTGATCGACGACCTGCTGGTGTATTCGCGCCTGGGCCGCGGCGCGCTGCGCCTGCAGTCGGTGGACATGCAATCGCTGGTGGCCGAAACGCGCGCGATTCTGGATTCCAACGTGCAGAGCGAAAACACCGGCCATCGCGTGGAGTGGCATATCGCGCCGCTACCGGTGCTGGTGGCCGACGAAAACATGATGCGCCAGCTGTGGATGAACCTGCTCGGCAATGCCGTCAAGTACAGCGCCAAGCGCGAGGTGGCCAAGGTCGAGGTCACCTACACGCCGATGGCCGACGGCGGCCATCAGTTCAGCGTGCGCGACAACGGCGCCGGTTTCGATATGGAATACAGCGCCAAATTGTTCGGCGTTTTCCAACGGTTGCACAAGGCCAGCGAATACGCTGGTACCGGCATCGGGCTGGCCAGCGTGCGGCGCGTGTTGACGCGCCACGGCGGCCGGGTCTGGGCCGAAGGCCTCGTCGACGAAGGCGCCACGTTTTATTTCGTGTTGCCCCCTGCGCTTGAAGCGCCCAACCAAGAGTTCACTGTATGACCGCCATCCGTACCATTCTTTTGGCAGAAGACAGCCTGGCCGATGCGGAAATGGCGGTCGACGCCTTGCGCGAGGCCCGTCTGGCCAATCCCATCGTGCACGTCGAAGACGGCGTGGAAGCCATGGACTATCTGTTGCGCCGGGGCATGTTCGCCGACCGCGAGGAAGGCCTGCCGGCCGTGCTGCTGCTGGACATCAAGATGCCGCGCCTGGACGGGCTGGAAGTGCTCAAGCAGGTGCGCAGCGACGAGACACTCAAGCGCCTGCCGGTGGTGATCCTGTCGTCCTCGCGCGAAGAAAGCGATCTGGCCCGCAGTTGGGACCTGGGCGTGAATGCCTACGTGGTCAAGCCGGTGGATGTGGATCAGTTCTTCAACGCGGTCAAGACGCTCGGCACGTTCTGGGCGGTCATCAACCAGGCACCGGAGCTGGACTGAACCATGCCGCATGAGGGGGGCAATCTGGAGCAGTTGAAGATCCTTCTGGTGGAAGATTCACCAGAAGATGCCGAGCTGTTGTCCGATCAGTTGCTGGATGCCGGACTGGATGCGGCATTCGAGCGGGTGGACAGCGAGCCGTCGCTGCGCGCCGCGCTGGATGCGTTTCAGCCGGACATCGTGCTGTCGGATCTGAGCATGCCGGGTTTCTCCGGGCACCAGGCGCTGCGGCTGGTGCGCCAGAACGGTGCCACGCCTTTCATCTTCGTCTCCGGCACCATGGGTGAAGAGACGGCAGTCAAGGCACTGCAGGACGGCGCCAATGACTACATCATCAAACACAATCCGACGCGTTTGCCGAGCGCGGTGATCCGTGCGATCCGCGAGGCGCGCGCCGATCTGGAACGCCAGCGCGTGGAAAGCGAGCTGATGCGCGCGCAGCGTCTGGAAAGCCTGGCAATGCTGGCGGCCGGTCTGAGCCACGACCTGCGCAATATCCTGCAGCCGTTGTTGATCGTGCCCGATCTGCTGGCCGGGCGCACCGACGACCCGCAGCTGCGTCAGCTGGCCAATGTGGTGGCCGAATGCGGCCGGCGCGGGCATGAAATGGCCGAATCGATGTTGTCGTTCGTGCGTGGGTCCAACAAGCCGCGCGAGCAGGTGTCCATCACCAATCTATTCCAGGCCGTGCAGATGCTGCTCAAGAGCAGCCTGCCCGATGGCGTGCGCCTGCAGATGGACGCCATCGCCCCGGATCTCACCATCGAGGCCAACTACACCGAATTGCAGCAATGCCTGCTCAACCTCGGCTTGAACGCGATCCAGGCGATGCCGGAGGGCGGCAGGCTGATCCTGGCCGCCGATCGCTATGATGCCTCGCGCGTGCGCATGAGCGTGGCCGACACCGGCGTGGGCATGAGCGATGAAACCCGCGCGCGCCTGTTCAGCCCGTTCTTCACCACCAAGGCGGATGGCACCGGGTTGGGACTGATTTCGTGCAAGCGCATCATCGAAAGCTATGGCGGCAGCATCGTGGTCGATAGCCGGCTGGACGAAGGCACGCGCTTTGACATGATCGTGCCGATGCGCGCGGTGTCGGCGGTGGTGACGGAAGCCGAACAGCCGCTCCCGCTTGGCCATGGGCAGCGCATTTTGCTGGTGGATGGCGAGGCCACGCGCCTGTCGTTGCTGGGGAATGCACTTTCCAGCCAGGGCTATCAGCCGCAGCTGGCCGGCGATGGTGCCGCGGCGCTGCAGTTGGTGCAGCAGCACGCCATGCCGGACCTGGTGATCATCGACAGCGACATCATCCTGCTCTCGGCAGTGAGCGTGCTGTTGAGCATGCAGGAGCTGGGGTACCAGGGCCCGGCGATCGTGCTGGAAGATGTTGGCGCGCCGCTGCAGCGTTCGCATTTTCCGTCGGATCTGCCGGTGCATGTATTGCGCAAACCCCTGGAAATGCGCCGGGTCTTTCGCGCCGTTTCGCACGCGTTGGAAGTGGCCTGACAGCACGTTTCTGCGCACCCGATGCGGGCTGGATAGATGCGATACGATTGCAACAGTTGACGCCCACGCCGGCCGCATGCGCGAATAACGTATGACTACCGTGCTTCTCAGCCTCGGCAGCAATGTCCAGCCGACCCACTACCTGCGCTTGGCCGTCGCCGCCCTGCGCGCGCGCTTTGGCCAGATCGACGTTTCCCCTGCGTACCGCACGCCGGCGGTGGGCTTCGATGGCCCGGACTTCGTCAACAACGCGGTGGTATTGCAGACCGATCTGGAGCTGGACGCGCTGGATCACTGGTTGCATGCGTTGGAAGATGCGCATGGGCGCGATCGCAGCGGCCCGCGTTTCAGCAACCGCACGCTGGATATGGATGTGGTGTTCTTTGGCGACTGCATCGTCGAAGGCTCCGGGCACCCGCGCATCCCGCGGCCCGAGCTCAAACATGCATTCGTGCTCAAGCCGCTGGCCGATATCGCGCCGGACTTCATCGACCCGCTGAGCGGGCAGACGTTGGCAGCATTGTGGCAGGCGCATCCGCAGTACGGCGGCGCGTTTACGACGGTGGAACTGGATGCCGCTGCGCCGGAGTTGAGCGCGGCGCAGTAGCAGGGGTCTGGCGGCTTGGCTGCGTGTGGCTGGGCGCGCGTGCGGGCAGCGATACGACGTGCGACACCTGTGTGGAAGTGGCACCTAGCGCTGCGGCAGCCGTGCTGACGCGCGCTGTCCAGAGATCGACTCTCCTCGGCGGAAGCACGCGTAGCCGACAAGCACCGCTCAACTCAGCTGGCGCCCACCATCGACATGCAGGGTATGGCCGGTGACGAAGCTGGCGTCGTCCAGCAACCAGCGCACCGCTTCGGCAATTTCTTCCATTGTGCCGATGCGCGCCAGTGGCGTGCGCGCGAGCAGCGCCTGCCTGGCCTCGGAGGGCTTGCCTTCCTCCGGCCACAGGATCGCGCCAGGCGCGACCGCGTTGACGCGTACATCCGGTGCCAGTTCCAGTGCGAGCGAGCGGGTCAGCATTTCCAGCGCGCTCTTGGAGGCACCGTACAGCGGGTGGTTGCGCATCGGTTGCTGCGCGTGCAGATCGGTAAGGTTGACGATGGCGCCGCGGTGCTGACGCAGCTGTACGGCGGCGGCCTGGGCGATGAAGAACGGCGCGCGTGCGTTGACCGCAAACAATTGGTCCCATTGCGCTGCAGTGGCTTCGCCCAACGCGGTGGGGTAGAACGCCGAGGCGTTGTTGACCACGCCATCCAGGCGACCGAACGCGGCGATGCAATCGGTGACCAATTGCGCAGGCGCATCGGGCAGACGTAGATCGGCGTGCAAGGCCAGCGCGCTGCCTGCACGCTGCGCGCACAGCTCGGCCACGCGCGCGTCCAGCGCCTCGCCGGAGCGGTGTGCGTGCACGGCCACGCGGTAGCCGGCGGCGTGCAGCGTGGTGGCGATGTGCGCGCCGATGCGGCGGGCGGCGCCGGTGATCAACACCACCTTGGAACTGTCTGTCATGGCGTACTCGCTCGGCGTTGCGGAGGGCTCGGCTATCCTGTGCATTGTCCCCGCAACCGGTGCCCGCATGCACGCCGACCTTCCCACCCCCGATCCGGACGCGCTGGCGCACAGCGACCGGCTGGCTGCGCACGTGCGCGCCGAAATCCAGGCCGCCGGCGGTGCGATTCCGTTTTCGCGCTTCATGGAGCTGGCGCTGTATGCGCCCGGCCTGGGCTATTACAGCGCTGGCGCGAGCAAGTTCGGCGAGGCCGGCGATTTCGTCACCGCCCCGGAAGTGGGGCCGTTGTTTGCGGCCACCGTCTCCGGCGCGTTAGCGCCAGTGCTGCAGCAGCTTGGGCCGCAGGCGCGGGTGCTGGAAGTGGGCGGCGGCAGCGGTGCGTTCGCTGAGGTCATGCTCAAGCGGCTGCTGGAGCTGGACGTGCTACCCGAACGTTACGCGATCCTGGAACCCAGCGCAGACCTGCGCGAGCGTCAGCGCGAGCGGCTGGGGCGCAGTCTGATTCCGCCGGTGTTCGATCTGGTGGAATGGCTGGATGCGCCGTTCCCGGACGATTGGGACGGTGTGCTGTTCGCCAACGAAGTCATCGATGCGTTGCCCACGCCGCGCTTCGCACTGCGCGATGGCGAGGTGTATGAGGAAACCGTGGTACTGGATGCGCAGCAGCAGTTCGCACGTGGCGAGCAACCGGCCGATGCATTGCTGAGCGCAGCCGTGCGCCACCTTGAACGCTACCTGGAGCAGCCGTTCGCCGATGGCTATCGCTCCGAGTTGCTGCCGCAGTTACCGTACTGGATCCAGGCAGTGGCCGGCGGTTTGAAGCGCGGTGCGATGTTGTTCGTCGACTACGGTTACCCGCGTGGCGAGTTCTATCGTGCGCAGCGCGAGGACGGCACGTTGCGTGCGTTCTATCGGCATCGCATGCATGAAGATCTTTACCGTTGGCCGGGTCTGCAGGATCTAACCGCATCGGTGGACTTCACCGCGTTGGCCGAGGCAGGCACCGGCGCAGGTTTCGAGCTGGCCGGTTACTGCACGCAGGCGAGCTTTTTACTCGGTAACGGGCTGGATACATTGTTGGCGCAAGCCGATACGCGTACTGATGAAGTAGGGCGGATGCGTCTGCGCGAGCAGATCAAGCGGCTGACCCTCCCCAGCGAGATGGGCGAGCGTTTTCAGGTGATGGGCTTCTCGCGCGATGTGGACTTTGCACCCGCGTTCCTGTCCGGTGATCTCACGTGGCGGTTGTGACGTCGGCATTGCGGCCGTTTGATCGGCCGCGGTTGTGGGTGGGCTTGTGGATCACGGCAATGGTTGTGGTGATTGCCGCATGCCTGGGTCTACCGCCGGAGTTTGCGGAGTTGCCGTCCAACAGCGACAAGGTAGAGCACTTCATCACGTGCGCGTTGTTGTGTTGGGGAGCAGTGACACGCCCAGGGTTCGGCAGACACGCAAGAGCCGCGTTGCGCGTAGCGCCGTTCAAACGCGACAGGGGACAGGTCGCCGGTTGAACCGTGACGGCGTTTGGGGTTGTAGAACATCTCGATGCAGTCGAACACCTCCGCGCGCGCGCCGTCCTTGTTGAGATAGACCTGTTGCCTGATCCGCTCGCGTTTGAGCAGGCCCAAGAAGCTCTCCACCGGGGCGTTGTGCCCCAAGGGCAGGCTTCGCGCTCGTGGCAGTTTCCGCGCCGACGCATACTGCACACCAAGCCATGGGCTGCCAGGAAACTGCGCCCGTCGTCGACGTCCCCCCATCCTGAGTAGCAGTCGGGTTTAGAGTCCGGGGGTGATGATCTCGCTATTGGCCAACTGCTGGGCATACGTTGCCGGCGTCATTGCGCCGATTGCTTTCTTTGGGCGGTGTTGGTTGTATTCGCGGCGCCAGCGTTCGATCTCGGTGCGCGCATGCAGCAGCGTTGGGAACCAGTGTTCGTTGAGGCATTCGTCGCGTAGCCGGCCGTTGAAGGATTCGACGTAGGCATTCTGGTTCGGCTTGCCAGGCTGGATCTGGCGTAGCTGCACACCATTGGCATGCGCCCAGGCGACCATGGCCTTGCCACAGAACTCCTTGCCGTTGTCGGTGCGGATCATCTTCGGCAGGCCACGACTGTGTGCGAACCGATCCAGCACGCGCACAACGCCGTGTCCCGAGATCGCACGCTCCACGTCGATGGCGACCGCTTCGTGGGTTGCGTCGTCCACGATCACCAGAGACTTGATCGCCCGACCTTCGGCGGTGCGGTCGAACACGACGTCCATGGACCACACCGGGTTGGTCTTGGTGGGCCGCAGCAACGGCGCACGCTCGCCTACCGGCACCTTTTTACGCGTGCGGCGGCGGACCTGCAGCTGCTGCTCGCAATACAGCCGCTCCACCCGCTTATAGTTCACCAGACGCCCTTCCTGCCGCAGCTTGAGAGAGATCATCCCCACGCCATAGCGGCGATGGCGATGCGCCAACGCAAGGATGCGCTCGCGCAACTCAACGTTGCGGTCCTCGCGCGGGCAATAGCGCAGCGCACTGGCGCTCATGCCGATCGCTGCCAGGGCGCAGCGCTCGCTGGCGCCACCGTCGATCCACCCGCGCACCAGCGCACGACGCGCCGGTGCGCTCACCATTGTGGCTCTCTGAAAATTTGAGTGGGTAGGATTTCGGCTGGTTTACCACTGACGCGGGGATTGGGATGACGGCCAAGGTGTTTGAAGCGGCGCTGGGGATCGGCGCGCCGTGGTCGGTAGGCGCGGTCGAGTTCGACGAAGCGACCAAGGTGTTGACGGTGCCGGTGGACTTCAAGCCGGGCACGAGGTTCAAGGTATCGGGCCAAAAGGGGCTGCATCCGGTTCATGACACCGTGGTCAAGACCTACCGGCACCTGAACTTTTTCCAGCACGAGTGCTACCTGAAGGTTCGCACGCCGCGTGTGAAGCTTGGGGACGGATCGGTTCGCCTGGTCGAGCCGGACTTCGCTGGGCGGTTGTCGGGCTTCACGCTGTTGTTCGAGGCGCTGGTGCTGATGTTGTCGCAGCAAATGCCGTTCGCGGCCGTTGCGCGCATCGTGGGCGAGTCGGCGTACCGGTGCATGCAGGTGTGCAACCGCTATGTCGAGATGGCCCTGGAGCAGGCCGACTTCAGCGACGTCTCGTCGCTGGCCATCGACGAGACGTCGCGCGCTCGCGGCCACGACTATGTGACCTTGGCTGCCGACGCCCAGGCGCGACGCGTGATCTTCGTGACTGAGGGGCGGGACGCCAAAGCCGTGAAGGCGCTGGCTGCCGATCTGGCAGCTCATGGCTGCCCTCCCGAACAGATCACCTCGGTGAGCATCGACATGTCGCCCGCGTTCATCAAGGGCGTAAGCGACCAGTTGCCCAACGCGCAGATCACCTTCGACAAGTTCCACGTTGTCGGACATGCGAACGCGGCCGTGGACAAAACCAGGCGCATCGAGCAGCGCACCGAGAAGTCCCTCAAGGGCATGCGCTGGACGCTGCTCAAGGATGTCTTCAGCCTCAAACCGACGGCCGGCGCAGCATTGCACGGGCTGATCACGGCACCCAAGCTCACACGGACGGCCCGCGCGTGGCTCTACAAGGAGCAGTTGCGCGAGGCGCTTGACCGAAAGCAGATCAACGTGATGCGCGAGAGGCTCAAGCACTGGTGCGTCTGCGTGATGCGATCCAAGGTCGAGGCGATGAAGGAAGTCGCAGCCCTCGTGCGCCGCCACATGGACGGCATCGTCGCCTGGGCGCAGACCCGTCAGACCAACGGCTTCCTTGAAGCCATCAATGGCCTGTTCCAGTCCGCCAAGCGCAGAGCTCGCGGCTTCAAACGCCTGTCCACCATCAAGACCGTCATCTTCCTGATTGCCGGCAAGCTGGACTTCCAAACGTTCAACCCGCATGCCCGGCAACCCACTTGAAATTCAAGAGAGCCACCATTGTTTTTGCAGCGCATCCTTGATCAGGTCGTTCTGAAACACCTGCTCGGCCAGCAACTTCTTCAGTCGCGTGTTCTCGGCCTCCAGGTCCTTGAACCGCTTGGCATCGGGCACGCTCATGCCGCCGAACTTGCTGCGCCACAGGTAGTAGGAAGCCTCACTGAAGCCATGCCGTCGGCACAGGTCTTTGATCGGCATGCCGGCCTCGGCTTCGCGCAGGACGCCAATGATCTGTTCTTCGGAAAAGCGCTTCTTCACGTCCCATCTCATCGGGATAGGGAATTGGGCTCCAAACGGAGGTGCTACTCAAAATCGGGGGGACGTCGGATCGAGCAACGGCTCTACAATCCTCCGCGCAAGATACTTGGATTCAAAACGCCCCTCGAAGTCTTCACCGAGGAGGTCCTCAACAGCGTTGCGAATCGGAGTTAAATTCGCCGACCATAAGAACCAACGCCACTGAATTGGTACTTTCCAGTCAGGGCCGTTGATCAGCAATGGCATGCGGTGTCGGTCCTGGGAGGGACGCGGCATTGGCACCCACGGGGGGCCGTATGGGGTGCTTGCAGACAACAGATCGCAGATGGTTAAGGACGCCCGCGACCGGTGACCTGTGCGCGTGTGGTTGGGTTGCCAGCGCCAGGATCTGTCATCGCTGATCGATCGCAATGCCAGTCGCGTCGTCGTCCAGCCATTCCACTCCAGGATCTCTCATGTCGCCTCTCCCGCGTGACTCGCTGCGTTGTGATTCGCCCTCTGCGCTGTCCCTGCTTGCCTGCGGCGCCAATGCGCAGACACAGGACGCATCGTCGGCAGCATCGGCGCAGATCTCCCAGCTCGACACCATCAAGGTCACCAGCTCGTACCAGAAGAGCCTGATCACCGCGATGGACAACAAGCGCGACGACGTGTGCATGACCGACGGCATCTCTGCGCAGGACATCGGCAAGTTTCCTGCCGAGAACATCGCCGAGGCGATCCAGCGCATTCCCGGCGTACAGATCTCCACCATCAACGGGCGCGGTTCCACGATCAGCGTGCGCGGCCTGGGCCCGCAGTATTCGGCCACCACCATCAACGGCCAGGTGATCAAGAGCGCCGATTTCACCGATGGCTTCCGCTACGACATCATCCAGCCAGAGGTGGCCGCCGGAATCGAGGTGATCAAATCGCCGTCGGCGGACATGGATGCCGGTGGCCTGTCGGGCACGGTCAACATCAACACCACCAAACCCCTGGACTACCAGCAGACCAAGCTGTTGTTTTCGGCCAAGACGCAGCCCTCCGAATTTGCCGGCAGTTCGCCCACGCCCAAGGGGGTGCTGACCTATATCGACCAGTTCCAGTTCGGTGGCGGCGATCTTGGCGTGTTTCTCGGTGCCGGCTATCAGAAGCTCAAGGATCGCGCCGATTATCTGTGGATCGACCGTTGGTATACGCAGGCCACCGACGCCGGCACGTTGTATATCCCGCGCCGTCCGCGCTATCGCTCGATCGAGCGCGAGACCACGCGCAAGATGTTCAATGGCGGGGTGCAATGGAAGCCTGGCGAGCAGCTGGACATGAACCTTACTGCGCTGTATTCGCAGGACAGAACCGCCAACGACATGAACCAGCTGGTGTACTCGTTCGAGCGCAGTCCGCTGACAGTGCTGCAGACCAACGGGCTGACCGCCACACAGGTATCGGCGTCGGATTACTGGCTGGAAAACAATCACCAGATCGAACAGCACAATCTGTCCACCCAGCTGCTCACCTACGACTTCAAGTGGAAGGGCGATGCCTGGACGCTGCGTGGCGCGGCCAATGACACCCAGGGCAAGACCGACGAGAACGAGCGTGCCGCGATCCTGGGCCGGATTCCCTCGGCAACGCTGCTGGATACCTTCAATCCCGATGCGGTCTCGCTGACCACCGATGCCGACGCCAACGACGCCAGTGCCTGGAACACGGCCAATCTGGTGCGTAGCGAATATCCCAACGGCTCCATCCAATCGCTCAGCAACAAGGAATGGTCGCTGCAGCTGGATGCCGAACGGTATCTGGATCTGGGCGCGTTGAACGCGGTGCGCTTCGGTGCCAAATACCGTCGGGAAACCTTTGATCGCGACGTGCGCCGGCGCGATTTTCTGTATCTGCTCAGAACCGGTGCGGTGTCCGGCTTCGACATGTTCCCGGAACTGTCTGCCGCCAGCAGCACGGTCAGCAATTTCCTCGACGGACAACTGGCCTCTCAGGATAGCTGGGTCACCCCGGATGTCGCGGCTTATGCGCGCTCGCTGGCGGCGGCGGGCATCACCGTGCAGGTGCTGTTCGCACCGCAGAGCAGCTACAGCATCGAGAACGATATTTCTTCTGCGTATGCGATGGCGCGCATCGACACCGACATCGGCAGCATGCGTTTGCGCGGCAACGTCGGCATGCGCTATGAAAATACCAGGCGCACCACCGACACCTACCTGACGCAGGCGCAAGCTGCCAGCGCCGACGCCAATCTCGTGGTCGGCACCGCGCGCGCACCGTACGCGTATTCCAACTGGTTGCCCAGACTGAATCTGGTGCTGGACATGCGTGAAGACTTGCTGCTGCGCTTTGCGGCCGCCAAGGTCCTGGTGCGGCCGATTCTGGACAGCAACACCGCCATCGCCTCAACGATTTCCACCGGCACCAATACCGCCGGCACTACCACCTATGGGGTGGCCCAGGGCCAGACCGATCTGAAGGCGCTGACCGCCGATCAGGCCGACCTGAGCCTGGAGTGGTATTACGGCAACGGCGGCGCGTTGACCGTGGCCGGGTTCTGGAAAAACATCAAGAACGGCACCTTCAACAGCATCGTCTGCCCGGCCGCCTTCAACGGCACCGCGCTATCCAGCAATGCAGCCGGCGACTGTGTGAGCGGTAACGGCGATATTTACGAGATCACCGCCACCACCAACGATCCGAGCAAGGTCAAGATTCGTGGTTACGAGCTCGGCTGGACGCAATCGCTGGATGCCTGGTTGCCGATCGATGGCTTCGGGTTCACCACCAATTTCACCCGGGTGATTCCGCAGCGCGATACCGATTTCAAGATCCGCAACCTGTCCGAACAGACCTGGAACGCCACCGCGTATTGGGAAAGCGAGCATGACTCGGCACGCGTGTCGCTCAATCATCGCAGCGAGTACGAGCAGGACAGCAGCGACAGCTTCTTCGCACGCGAAGGCCACATCATGAAGGCGCGTACGCAGCTGGATGCGGTACTCGGCTACCAGGTCAACGACAAGCTGAGTGTCCAGTTGGGCGGCTTGAACCTCACCAACCGAAAAGAACAAGCGTACAAGGACATCCCCAGCCGCTGGCAGATGACCGGCGTCACCGGTCGCAGCTATTACCTGTCGATGCAATGGGACATGCTTTGATGCTGAAGCAGCGCGCTTCGGGCCGCCGTGCACAACTGCGTACGGCAGCCAGCAGTCAGGACAACGATGCCGGTGCATTGGAAGCGTGCCGTGCAGGGGTGGCAGTGCGGGCACCAGGTGGCGTGCATGCAATGTTGACCAGGTGCTGCCATGCGCAGGCGTGAGTTCCTTGCCGGCAGCGTCTGTGCCTCGTCGCTGCTTGGCGTGCCCGCGCTGGTGTCTGGCGCGGCAGCCACCACCACGACCACGCGTGTTGGCGATGGCGCCAAGCCGCGCCCCACGTCGCAGACAGCGGCGACAGATGCCGGCGGCCAATGGCTGGATCTGGACGAGGGGTGGCGCTTCCACGCCGGCGATGTGCCGTTTCCGCGCCTGCTGGGGCAGGATGAGACGTATGCCAATGGCAAGGCGGGCCAGGCCTGGGGCGCGGCGGCGCCGGACTTCGACGATACCGGTTGGCGGCAACTGCAATTGCCGCACGATTTTGTGGTGGAGCAACCGGTGCGTGCAGACGCCAACGTCGCGCAGGGCTATCGCCCGCGCGGTGTCGCCTGGTACCGGCGCACGTTCCGGCTGGAAGAGGCAGTGCGCGGCCAGGCGGTGGAACTGCGTCTGGACGGTATCGCCAGCCATGCCACGGTGTGGGTCAACGGCATGCTATTGGCGCGCAGTTGGAGCGGCTACAACGGGCTGGTGATCGACATCACGCCCGTCGCACGCTACGGCAATGCACTGAACAGCATCGCCATCCGCGTCGATGCCGAGGCCATGGATGGGTGGTGGTACGAAGGCGGCGGCATCTACCGACACACCTGGCTGGTGCTGCGCGCGCCCCTGCATATCGCCGGCGACGGCCTGTCAGCGATGCCGCGCGAAGGCCCGGGCGATGTCTGGCAGGTGCCGGTGCAGCTGGACCTTGTCAACAGTGGCGAACAACCCGCTGACGCGTGGGTCGAGGTCGTCTTGCGCGATGCGCATGGCGCTGTCGTGGCGCAAGGTCAGACACAACTGCGGCTCGCTGCCTTCGACACCGCACAGGCGGCGATCAGCATCGCAGTGCCGCAGCCGCAGCGCTGGAGTGTGGACACCCCCGTGCTGTATCGCCTGCAAGCCGAGGTGCGCAGCGCAGATGGCCGCAGCGACGGTGCCGCGTGCGAGGTTGGTTTTCGTAGCCTGCGCTTCGACGCCGACCACGGATTTTTTCTCAATGGGCGTCCGCTCAAGATCAAGGGCGTCTGCCTGCATCAGGACCATGCCGGCGTCGGCGTGGCGCTACCCGATGCACTGCATGTCTTTCGTCTGCAGCGGCTGAAATCGATGGGCTGCAATGCCATCCGCCTGCACCACGCAGTGGCGCCGGAACTGTTGCAGGCCTGCGACCGTCTCGGCATGCTGGTGATGGCCGAAAACCGCCTGTTCAATCCTGCGCCCGACTATGTGGCGCTGCTGCGCAACATGGTGCGGCGCCAGCGCAATCATCCCAGCGTGTTTCTGTGGTCGCTGCTCAATGAAGAGCCGCTGCAGGGCACCGCTACCGGTTACGCGATCATGGCGCGCGCCGCCAGCGCAGTGCGCGCGCTCGACGACACCCGTCCGATCACCGCCGCCATGAACGACGGCATGTTCGCCACCCGCGGCGCGGCCGATGTGGTGGACGTGCTCGGTTTCAACTATCGCCAGTACAACTACGACCGCGTGCATGCGGCGCGTCCGCGCACGCCGATGCTGTCCAGCGAAGACACCAGTGCGTTTCAGACGCGTGGTGCGTGGTTCACCGATCTGGACGCGCACGTTGTGGCCGAAGACGACAGCCTGGCGGCGGATTGGGGCAATACCCATCGCCGCGCCTGGCAGCTGATTGCCGAACGCCCGTTCGTCGCTGGCAGTTTCGTATGGACCGGTTTCGATTATCGCGGCGAACCCACACCGTTCGAATGGCCATCGGTAGGGTCGTTCTTCGGCATCATGGACCAATGCGGATTTGCCAAGGGCGCCTATTGGTTGCGCCGCGTCTTATGGATCGAGGATGCGCCGGTACTGCACGTGTTGCCGCACTGGAACTGGCCCGGCCGCGAAGGCCAGTCGATCAAGGTGATGGCGTTCTGCAATGCCGAGCAGGTGGAGCTATGGCTCAACGGCCGCTCGCTCGGGAAACAGGCGGTGGATCGTACGCAATCCAATCAATGGCACGTGGATTACGTGCCGGGTGTGCTTGAAGCGGTGGCCTGGCGCGATGGACACGAACTGGCGCGCACGCGCGTGGAAACCACCGGCGCGCCAGTCGCGCTCAAACTCACCCCCGACCGCAGCGAACTGCGCGGCGATGGCCGCGACGCGCAACCGGTGACGTTGGAGGCGGTGGACGCGCAGGGGCGTCACGTGCCCGATTGCAATGCACTGCTGACCCTGCAGATCAGTGGCGGCCGGTTGCTGGGTGTCGGCAATGGCGACCCGAATTCGCATGCAGCGGATCAACGCACGCAGGTGGCCTTGTTCAATGGACTGGCCCAGGCAATCGTGCAGGCCGGGTGCAGCGCAGGCGTGTTGCGACTGCAGGCGCGTAGCCCGGGATTGCGCGATGCAGTGCTTGAGATCGGCTGCACGTCGGCGCCGCTGCCGGCGTCGGTGCCGATCGTGGCGCCAGTGATGGTGGTTGAAAGCTGGTGCCACACCGCCGCATTCGCGCAGCCGCCGGCGCCGGATCTCGCGCGCCGTGCCAACGACAACAACAGCTGGAGCAATACGCTGCCCGGTACGTTGGAAAGCGCTCCCGAACGTGCAGGCCATGTGTTGTATCGCACGCAATTCACGCCCTGGCAGGGCGTGCAAACCCACGGCGGCATGCTCGACCTGGGCCGCCTCAGCGGGCCGGCGCAGGTATTTCTGGATGGCCGCGCGGTCGTCACGGCAGCGGCCGGTACACCGATCGCGGTGGCGCTTGCACCCGCAGCTGGCGAGCGCACGCTCGCGGTGATTCTGCAGGTCGCTGCCGATCAACCGTTTGGATTCCACGACGTCGTCACCGTGCATTATCGGAACTCGCCATGACCGCCTCACTGTGTTCTCCATCGTCGCCTGTGCGTCTGTTCGCCGTGGTGCTGGGCGCGTTGCTCGCCACTCCCGTCACCGCGATGGCTGCACCGCCGGCGCAGGCGGTGGTGCAACGCCTGATCGGCGCGCGTGCCACCCAGTTCGAGATGCGTGTGGCGCCGCGTGGCGACGGTGCGGACTGGTACCGCATCGATGCCGGCGGCGACACGGTGCGCATTGCCGGCTCCTCGCAAGTGGCGTTGGCGCGTGGCGCCTATGCGTATCTCGGCCAGGCCGGTGCGGCCTCGATGAGTTGGGAAGGCGACCGCGTGGCATTGCCGGCGCAATGGCCGGCCTACAGCAGTGGTCAGGTGCGCACGCCGTTTGCCCACCGCGCCTATCTCAACACCTGCACCTACGGCTACACCACGCCGTTCTGGGATTGGCCGCGCTGGCAGCGCGAGATCGACTGGATGGCCTTGCACGGCATCGACATGCCGCTGGCGATGGAAGGCCAGGAAGCGATCTGGCAGGCGCTGTGGCGCGAGTTCGATGTCAGCGATGCCGCGTTGGCAGCGTATTTCTCCGGCCCGGCGTTCACACCGTGGCAGCGCATGGGCAATATCGAAGGCTATCGCGCGCCGCTGCCGCAACAATGGATCGACAGCAAGCGCGTGCTGCAGAAGCAGATCCTGACGCGCATGCGCGAGTTGGGCATGCAGCCGGTGCTGCCGGCATTTGCCGGCTACGTGCCCAAGGCGTTCGCGCAGGCGCATCCGCATGCGCGCATCTACCGCATGCGCGCATCTACCGCATGCGTGCCTGGGAAGGCTTTCACGAAACCTATTGGCTGGATCCGCGCGATCCGCTGTTTGCCAAGGTCGCGCGACGGTTCCTTGAGCTGTACACTCAGGCCTACGGCGCAGGCGAGTTCTACCTGGCCGATGCCTTCAACGAAATGCTGCCGCCGGTGGCCGACGACGGCAGCGACGTGGCCGCCGCCAAGTACGGCGACAGCATCGCCAACTTCGATGCCGCACGCGCCAAGGCGGTGCCGCCAGCGCAACGCGATGCCCGCCTGGCCGCCTACGGGCAGGCGTTGTACCGCTCCATCGCGCAGGTGAATCCGAAGGCCACCTGGGTGATGCAGGGCTGGCTGTTCGGTGCCGACTGCGCGTTCTGGCAACCGCAGGCGATCGCTGCGTTTCTCGGCAAGGTGCCCGACGCGCGCTTGATGGTGCTGGACATCGGCAATGACCGCTATCCCGGCACTTGGAAGGCATCGCAGGCGTTCGACAACAAACAATGGATCTACGGCTACGTGCACAACTACGGTGCCAGCAATCCGCTGTATGGCGATGTCGCGTTCTATCGGCAGGATCTGCAAGCCTTGCTGGCCGATCCGGGCAAACGCAATCTGCGCGGCTTCGGCGTGTTTCCGGAAGGCCTGCACAGCAACTCGGTGGTCTACGAGTATCTCTACGCGCTGGCCTGGGAAGGCCCGCAACACCCGTGGTCGCAGTGGCTCGCGCAGTATCTGCGCGCGCGCTATGGCCGCAGCGATGCGGCATTGCTCAGCGCATGGACTGACCTGGGAGCAGGCATCTACCAGACCCGCTACTGGTCGCCACGCTGGTGGAACACGCATGCCGGTGCCTACCTGCTGTTCAAGCGGCCGACTGCCGACATCGTCAATTTCGACGATCGTCCCGGCGATCCGCAGCGCTTGCGCAGCGCCATCGATGCATTGCTGCAGCAGGCCGACCGTTATGCCGACGCGCCGTTGTACCGCTACGATCTGATCGAAGACGCGCGCCACTACCTGAGCCTGCAGGCCGACCGTCAATTGCAGACGGTGGTGCAGGCCTACAACGCCGGCGATTTCGCGCGTGGCGATGCACAGCTGGCACGCACCACGCAACTGGTACAGGGACTGGATGCGCTGGTCGGCGGTCAACACGAAACCTTGGCCGCGTGGACCGGCCAGGCCGCCGCTGCGGTTGGCAACGATGCCCGATTGCTGCGTGCCTATGTCGGCAATGCGCGTGCGCAGGTCAGTGTCTGGGGCGGCGACGGCAATCTTGCCGATTACGCGTCCAAGGCGTGGCAGGGCATGTACGCGGATTTCTATCTGCAGCGCTGGACGCGCTTTCTCAGCGCCTACCGTGCCTCACGTAAGGCCGGTACGCCGTTCGATGCGCAGACAGTGGATCAGCAGCTTGCAACATGGGAACGCCAATGGGCCGCGCAGGACGAGGTGCCGAAGCCTCGGCCACCGGGTGATCCACTGAGCTTGCTGCATACCTTGCTGACGCAGGTAGATGCGCACGATCCGGCGCAGAGCGTTTCGCAGCAGTCCGGGTTGGGCAAGCGGCAGGAAAATGCATATGGCGTCGTTCAAGGCACCCTGCAAGGAGCCGCGCAATGAACCGCTCAATGAACCGCTCAATGAACGCATCTGTAGTGCACATGGTGCTCATGCCTGAGCGCAGTTGCGTCGATGCCAGAGCCCAGGGCCCGAAGCGTGCGTGCGCATACCGCATCCACCTCGATGACATGGACGAGGGCGTGCGATGAGCGCACACACGCCCGCGGCTGCCACTGCCACTGCAAGCGCACCACCAAAGCGCGAACGCTTCCTCTCGCTGGACGTGTTTCGCGGTCTGACCATCTTCCTGATGATTCTGGTCAACACCGCAGGGCCTGGCGCGCAGGCATACGCGCAGCTCACCCACGCGGCCTGGTTCGGCTTCACGCTGGCCGATCTGGTGTTTCCCTCGTTTCTGTTCGCTGTTGGTAGTGCGATGAGTTTTGCGCTGGCAACGAATATGCCACATCTGCAGTTCCTGGGCCGCGTGAGCAAGCGCGCTGCGCTGATCGCCCTGTGCGGTGTGCTGATGTACTGGTTCCCGTTTTTTCATCTGCAGCCCGATGGTGGATGGGCATTCACGACGGTCGATCAAGTGCGCCTGACCGGCGTCCTGCAACGGATCGGCCTGTGCTACCTGGCCGCAGCACTGCTGGTGCGCTATCTGCCGCCACGCGGCATCGCGCCTGCCTGCGTAGCACTGCTGTTGGGCTATTGGGCGTTGTTGCATGTCTTCGGCCAGCCCGGCGCGGAGTTGAGCAAGACCGGCAATGCCGGCACTTGTCTGGATCTGTGGCTTTACGGGCGCGAGCATCTGTATCGCAAGGACGGCGGTTTCGATCCCGAGGGCCTGCTTGGCTCGCTGTCGGCCACGGTCAACGTGCTCGCCGGTTATCTGTGTGGGCGCTTCCTGCAGCGCCACGGCAAGACCACTGCCAGCACGCGCAGCTTGTTGTTGGCGGGCGCAGGTCTGGTGCTGCTGGCGCTGCTCTGGGCGCCCGCCTGGCCGTTGTCGAAGAAACTCTGGAGTGGGTCGTTTGTCGCTTGCACGGTCGGCCTGGACCTCCTGGCGTTGGGCGTCCTGGTGTACCTGCTGGAATTGCGCGGTTGGCTTGGCGGCAGCGGCTTCTTCACCGTCCTGGGGCGCAACCCGTTGGCGATCTACCTGTTCTCCGAATTGTTCGTGGTGGTGTTGCGGCGCATCCCGGCCGGCAGCTCCGGCCTGGACCTGTACGGCTGGGCCGGCATCCGCGTGTTCCAGACCATTGCGCCGGGGCCATTCGGGTCGCTGCTGTGCGCGCTGAGCTACACGCTGGTGTGCTGCGCCGTGGGCTGGTGGATGGACCGGCGGCGTTGGTATCTGCGGCTGTAATGGCACCGCCAATGCGGCAATGCGCCAGGCTGCAAAGCACTGACCAGCGCTGGCCACGCCTGCACGATGCCGCCCCGGGGGCGGCGGTCTGGGTGTCGCGGCACCAGCAGTTACGTTGCTGCGCGCTTTCGGGGGCGAGTACGGCCTGGTGCATGCGGGCCAAATTGGTACTATATTGGATCTAACAAATCCACGTCGGTCCGGAGGACAGGCAATGGCCAAACCGAGAACCAACGCCAGGACGGACGACGACCCCAGGGTGGAGGCGCTGGCGCTGGATGTTTCTGCGCCGACCCCGCTGTATCTGCAATTGGCCACCAAGCTCACCGACGCCATCCGTGGCGGGCAGTGGAAGGCCGGCGAGGCGCTGCCGGCCGAGCGCCAGCTGTGCGAGCGGCTGCAAATCTCGCGGGTCACCCTGCGCCAAGCGGTGGATGTGCTGGTCGAACAATGCCTGGTCTCGCGCCGGCAGGGCGCCGGCACCTTTGTCACCACGCAGATCCAGCACCAGCTCAGCGGGCTGGCCAGTTTCAGCGAAACGCTGCGCATCAAGGGCTATGAGCCCGGCACGCGCTGGCTGGAGCGGCGGCTGCGACCGGCACATGGCGAAGAGATCTTGCGGCTGGGCTTGTCGCCGGATGCGGCAGTGGCCTCGCTCACGCGTTTGCGCAGCGCCGACGACCGCGTCATGGCCTACGAACATGCGGTGTTGCCGCAACGCATCGTCGCCGACCCGCAGCACATCGGCGATTCGCTTTACAGCTATCTGGATGCGCAGGGCACGCCGGTGGTGCGCGCGTTGCAATATTTCCGCGCCATCAATCTGCCGGCGCGGTTGGCCGAACACCTGCGTATGAAAACCGGCGAGGCGATTTTGCACGTGGTGCGCGTGGGCTATGCCCGCGACGGCAGCGCGATCGAATTGACCGACACCTATTGCCACAACGATTTCTACGATTTCGTCGCCGAACTGCGCCGCTGACGCCGACGGCATTCCTTACGGTAACCTATAGAGCCAGCTGATCCATGACTACCGCCAGGCCTGCAAATCCCGTTGTCTCGATCGCCATCGTCGGCGTAATGTTTTTCATCATCGGCTTTTTCACCTGGATCAACGGGCCGCTGATCACCTTCGTGCGGCTGGCGTTCGATCTCAATGAGGTCAATGCGTTCCTGGTGCTGATGGTGTTCTACCTGTCGTACTTCTTTCTGGCGCTGCCCTCGTCGTGGATTCTCAAGCGCACCGGCATGAAGAAAGGCCTGGCGCTGAGCCTGGTGGTGATGGCCGTTGGTGCCGCAGGCTTCGGCCAGTTCGCCACGCAGCGCTGGTATCCGGGCGCGTTGGGCGGCTTGTTCGTGATCGGTAGCGGCCTGGCCTTGTTGCAGACTGCAATCAATCCGTACATCAGCATTCTCGGGCCGATCGAAAGTGCCGCGCGCCGCATCGCCTTGATGGGCATCTGCAACAAGATTGCCGGCATCCTGGCGCCGATCCTGATCGGCTCGCTGGTGCTGCACGGCATCGGCGATTTGTCTGCGCAGGTGGCCAGTGCCAATGCGGCGACCAAGGAAACCCTGCTGAGTGCGTTTGCTGCGCAAGTCCACGCACCGTACCTGGTGATGTCCGGGGTGCTGTTGCTGCTGGCCATCGGTGTGCTGTTCTCGCCGCTGCCGGAGCTCAAGGCCTCCGAAGCCAACGCCACCCCCAGCGCCAAGGCTGGCGTGCAGAAATCCAGCATCTTCCAGTTCCCGCATCTGTGGCTGGGTGTGCTGTGCTTGTTCGTCTATGTGGGCGTGGAAGTGATGGCCGGCGATGCCATCGGTACCTACGGCCACGGCTTCAATCTGCCGCTGGACAGCACCAAGATCTTCACCTCCTACACCTTGGGCGCGATGTTGCTGGGCTATATGGCCGGCCTGGTGCTGATTCCGCGTGTGATCTCGCAGGCGCGCTACCTGAGCGTGTCCGCGGTGCTGGGCGTGCTGTTCTCGCTTGGTGCCCTGTTCACCCACGGCTACGTGTCGGTGGGCTTCGTCGCCGCACTCGGCTTTGCCAACGCGATGATGTGGCCGGCGATCTTCCCACTGGCCATTCGCGGGTTGGGCCGCTTCACCGAGATTGGGTCGGCATTGCTGGTGATGGGCATCGCTGGCGGCGCGATCATTCCGCAGCTGTTCGCCATTCTCAAACAGCACTACGACTTCCAGGTCGTGTTCGCTGCGCTGATGGTGCCTTGCTATCTGTACATCCTGTTCTATTCGCTGCGCGGTCACCGCGTGGGCCTGCCGGCCCAGGCCAAGTGATCGCGGCGGCATGATGCGTTCCGACGGACAAGGTACATCCATGCGCAGGCCTACCATCAAAGATGTCGCCGAACGCGCCAAGGTCTCGTTGAAGACCGTGTCGCGGGTGATCAACAACGAGCCGTCAGTGATGCAGGCCACGCGTGCGCGGGTGCTACGCGCCATTGCCGATCTCGACTACGAACCCGACCCGTCCGCGCGCAATCTGCGCAGCGGCACGCCGTTCGTGATCGGGGTGGTCTACGACAACCCCAACCCGTACCACATCATCGGCATCCAGAACGGCGTGCTGGCTGCGTGCCGTGAAACCGGTTTTGGCTTGCAGATCCACCCCTGCGATTCGACCTCGCCGTTGCTGGCCGAAGAACTGGCCGAATGGGTGCAGCGCTCGCGTCTGGCCGGTGTGGTGCTGACCGCACCGATCTCCGAACGCCCGGAGTTGCTGGCCGGTCTGGCGGCGCGCGGTATCAAGAGCGTACGCATCATCGCCGCCACCGATGACCCGGGCAATGGCCCGTGCGTGTATATCGACGACCGCGATGCCGCGTATGAAATCACCGAGCATCTGATCCAGCTCGGCCATCAACGCATCGGCTTCTTGTGGGGTGGTCCGCAGCATCGTTCCAGCGGCGAGCGCTATGCCGGCTACGAAGCGGCGTTGAAGGACTATGGCATTGCGCTGGACAAGCACCTGGTCATTCCCGGCGATTACACCTTCGACGATGGCTTCCGTGGTGCACGTCGCTTGCTGTCGCTGCGCGAGCCACCCACCGCCATCTTCGGCAGCAACGACGAAATCGCCGCCGGCGTGTTGGCCGCAGCCAGATCCACCAGCATGAACGTCCCGTACGACTTGTCGATTGCCGGGTTCGAAGACAGCCCGTTTTCGCGCCAGTCGTGGCCGGCATTGACCACAGCCAAGCAGGCCACCGACGACATCGCGCGGCATGCCGCACGCCTGTTGATCAGCCAGCTGCGCAGCGATGCCTACGACGACCAGCCCGCGCAACTGCAGAACCGTGGCTTCGTGCCGCAACTGGTGGTGCGCGGCTCCACCGCGCCGGCGCCTGCGTCCACCGGCAAACCCCTTCCCCCGAATCCGCCTGAGCCACGATGAGCCTTCCCACCGAAACCGATACCCTGATGTTCCGCGAAGCGGCGCAGACCGCCGATGTGGTTGCTGCACAGTTCGCACGTAACGCCGACACCATCGCTGCGCTTGCGCAGTCGCTGCGCGACAACCCGCCGCCGTTCGTGGTGACCTGCGCGCGCGGCAGTTCCGATCATGCGGCCACCTATGCCAAGTATCTGTTCGAAACCCAGCTCGGCATCGTCACTGCGTCCGCGTCGCCGTCGGTAGGCTCGGTGTATGCAGCGCCGCTGCACTTGCGTGGCGCGCTGTACATCGTGATTTCGCAATCGGGTAAAAGCCCCGACCTGCTGCGCAATGCCGAAGCCGCCAAGGCCGCCGGCGCGCGCGTGGTGGCCCTGGTCAATGTGGAAGATTCGCCGCTGGCGCAGTTGGCCGACGTGGTGATTCCGCTCGGCGCCGGCCCGGAAAAAAGCGTGGCCGCGACCAAGAGCTATCTCGCCTCGCTGGCAGCAGTCCTGCAACTGGGCGCGATGTGGAAGAACGCCCCAGCGTTGCTGGCTGCGCTCGATGCATTGCCGCAGCAGTTGCGCAACGCCTGGCAGGCCGATTGGTCCGCGCTCACCGCCGGCCTGGTGCCCGCACACAATCTGTTCGTGCTCGGCCGCGGCCTGGGCCTGGGCGCGGCGCAGGAAGCGGCCTTGAAGTTCAAGGAAACCTGCGGCCTGCACGCCGAAGCCTACAGCTCGGCCGAGGTCAAACACGGCCCGATGGCCCTGGTAGGGCCGGGCTTCCCGGTGCTAGTGTTCGAGCAGCCTGATGAAACCGGTGCCGGCACCCGCGCATTGGCCGAAGAATTCCGCGCGCGGGGTGCGCAGGTGTGGTTGGCCGCGTCCAGTGGCGATTTGCCGCTGGCAGAGGCCGCGCATCCGGCGTGTGCGCCGCTGCTGACCGTGCAGAGCTTCTATCGTGCGATCAATGCACTGGCGCTGCAGCGCGGCAACAATCCTGATCTTCCGCCGCACTTGAACAAGGTTACGGAAACCGTTTGAACATGGATGCTTCCCGCACTCAGGCATTGTGCAATGCGCGTGTACTCACCGATGACGGCCTGCAGGACGGCCTGGTCGTGGTGCTGGCTGGCACGCAGATCCAGGCGATTGTGCCGGCCGATGATGCACGCGTTGCGCAGGCCGCCACGCGCGTGGATCTGGGTGGCGCCACCTTGTTGCCAGGCTTTATCGACATCCAGGTCAACGGCGGCGGTGGCGTATTGTTCAACAACGCACGCGACCCGCAGGCGCTGGCGACCATCGCCGCCGCGCATCGTCGTTTCGGCACCACCGGCATGCTGCCGACCTTGATCAGCGATACCGCGCAGGTGATGGCCGAAGCGATCGAGGCCACCCGCGCAGCCATCGCGCAAGGCGTGCCCGGCGTGCTCGGCATCCATCTGGAAGGCCCGTACCTGAGCCCTGCACGCAAGGGCACGCATGACGAACACAAGTTCCGGCTGCCGGACGCGCACGAAATTGCCGTCGACACATCGCTGGACAACGGCGTCACCTTGATCACGCTCGCACCCGAGCGCGTGCCGCTGGACGATATCCGTGCCTTCGTTGCCGGCGGCGCGATCGTGTTCGCTGGCCACACCGCGGCGACTTACGAGCAGGCACGCGACGGCATCGCTGCCGGGGTGAGCGGCTTCACGCACGTGTACAACGCGATGTCGCAACTGGCTGGCCGCGAACCCAATGCAGTCGGCGCAGCGCTGGAAGACCCCAACGTGTGGTGCGGCGTCATCGTCGATGGCGTGCATGTGCACCCGGCCAGCCTGCGCGTGGCGCTCGCGGCCAAGCCACGCGGCAAGCTGTTGCTGGTCACCGACGCCATGCCCATGGTCGGCAGCGACAGCCCCGGCTTCGACCTGTACGGCGAAACCATCACCGCCTTGGATGGCGTGGTGCGCAATGCCGACGGCGCACTGGCCGGTTCGGCATTGGACATGGCCACCGCCGTGCGCAACAGCGTGCGCTGGCTCGGTGTGGACCTGGCCGAAGCCGCGCGCATGGCCTCGACGTATCCGGCGCAATGTATCGGCCTTGGCGAACGTCTCGGCCGCATTGCGCCAGGCTACCAGGCCGACCTAGTGCTGGTGGATGCCGACGTGCAGGTGCTGGGCACCTGGATCGCTGGGCAGCGCGACTAAGAGCGGCTAACAACACGACTGCGCCCACCTGACAGCTGCTCGCTATGTTGTGTTAGCCGCTCTAAATCCGAAGGACGGACAGCTGCGCGCGCTGGCAGGCGACGCAGCCGTCGCGTACTAGTTCGGCTGTCGCTCGCTCTGGTCAGTGCACCCAACACGTGGTCATCGGGCATGGACGTGCTCGGCGACGTGCTTGCTGGCGATCATGATGGTGCCGGATCAGGGAGCGGCGCGCGCGCATAGCCGCCGCTATGGTTCGGACTGCACCGAGGTCGGTGCTGCCGCCGATACCGCCAGTGCTGAGGGCGGCACAGGCGGCGCGCGGCGGTGGTGCATGCCTGCTCGTGCTGCACCGATGCCGGAGCGCTCGACCTGGACAACGGAGAGAGGCATCCAGACTCCACCCTGTGCACGTTACGTCACCTGGGTCTGGACTTCCTTGCTGCGGCGCGTCGCGGGCTGCGGCGCGATGGACTGGTGCGCCACTGACACGGCACGACCGATCCGCTGTCGGTGCGGGGGTCGTGATGCGGTGGCGGGAGCGCCTGCACGGTCATGCCAACCGGTCGTGCATGTTCGTCCATATGCAGGGTTACCGCCTTGGCCGTGGCCAGTTGCTCGGCCAGCGCCTGGCTCGCGCCAAGGGAACGGGCGATCTCGCTGCGCTCCACATTCTTCAACGCCGTGCGGCGCTCTTCACCGCTGAAGCGGAGGCGGTTGTATTCGGCCCATCCGATCAGCAGCGCGGGACAGCAGATCAGCAGGCCCGGTAGCGCCACGACCATGAACGGGTCCAGGGATCGATCCTGTCCGTGCGCTTGCGCCCAGGTCAGTCGTCCGTTCAACAGTCCCCAGAGCGTGGACGCCAGCGGTGCCCACAGCGAGAGATAGATGCCCCAGCCGGCCAGGGTCAGAATGCTCCAGGCGACACGTTTCAGAAGCGACTGCTGATGCGGTTTCCGTATCAGGTGCGAATTGAAGCGCTCCGTTTCAGGCTTGGTCGCGTCAGTGTGGGGGGCTTTCATCGGATTCCCCGGTCCGGGCTGACCCAGATTGCGCGCTTGCCGCGGCGCGTGAGCAGGGTCTTGGGCAAGGCGACCACAGTCGTGCACAGGCTGAGCAACCAGTATGCGATTGGGTACCAGATCACCCAGAAATAGTTGCGGCCGATTCCTTTTTCGTAGCGACGGTCGATGATCAGGCTGCTGGCGAACTGCAACAGGCAGACCAGCACCATGGCCGCCCCGTGCCATTGCGGCAGCAGTCCGTGGATGCTTACCGCTGTCGGCAGTGCAAAGAACTGGCGTGGCGCCCACAGGACCGCGATCAACACGATGCTGTAAGCCCACAGGACGCTCAGGATGTATTCCAGCAGCACGCCCCACATGCGTCGTTTGCGCCAACTGAACAGGGAGCGGCCATGGCGCAGCAGCACCTCCACGCCGCCCTGGGCCCAACGCAGGCGCTGCCGCCACAAGCCCTTGAGGGTTTCCGGCATCAGGATGAAGCACAGCGCATTGGGCTCGTAACGGATGTCCCAGTGATCCAACTGCAAGCGCCAGCTGATGTCGATGTCCTCGGTCATCATATCGTCGGCCCAGTAGCCGATGCGGTGCAGCGCGGTGCGACGGAATCCCGCGATCACGCCCGACACGGTGAAAATACGGCCGTAGACGCGTTGCGCGCGCTTGATCATGCCGATGATCGAGGAGAACTCGGCCACCTGCAGCCGGCCTAGCAGGGTCGAGCGATTGCGGATGCGTGGATTGCCGGTCACCGCGCCCACTCGTGGACTGCTGGACAGGTGCCAGACCATCCAGTGCATGGCGAATTCTTCCAGCATCGCATCGCCATCGATGCAGATAAGGTACTCCGAGCGCGCTGCCAGCGCGCCCATGCGCAGCGCGTTGGCCTTGCCCAGGTTGCGGTCCAGGTGGATCACGCGCAGACGCGGATGCCGTGCCGCCAGTATGTCCAGGCGCGCGCCGGTATCGTCGCGGCTGCCATCGTTGATGGCGATCACCTCGAAGTCCGGGTAGCGCTGGGCCAGCGCGTTGCCGATGGTGTCGTCCAGATTGTCCGATTCGTTATGGCAGGGAATCAGCAGGCTGGCGGACGGGTAGTGGCCCATTGGCGGTGGATCGTTGCGTGGCCGCGACTTCCGCTCGCGTCGCAAGAAGTAGTACAGGCCGCCGGAGATCCAGAAGAACGCCATCATGATCGGATAGAAGAAGGCGAATTGGAACAGGCCGTACAGCCATGCGGACGTGTCCATGTCACTTGTCCGGGTAAGGGAAGTTGCGCGCGGACATCGCCGCTCGTGCGTCCTCCGTCGACGGCCTGTTGCCGATGAAGTCATCCGGATACCACGCAAAATGGCGCACGCCCTGCGACTGCAGGCGGTGGATCTGCGCGATCAAGCGCTCGCCGCTGATCGGCGTCTGGGTGTGCCAGTCCACCGTCTGCAGTTCGAACAGGGTGTGTTTCATTTCCGGGTCTTGCGCGCGGACGGCCGACACCAGAGTGTCCAGCCAGCGTTCCGGGTCGTGGCTGCCCTCCATCCACGGCATGGCCATCAGGGCGGTACGGTCATAGGCCCGGTTGAACAGATCCAGGCGTTGGGCGAACCAGGCGGCGCTCTGCGGTTGCAGGACCGGTTGTGCGTAAAGATTGCGCACCGTGCCCAGCTTCGGCCGCCAGCGTTGCGCGCTGTCGCGCAGTTCCATAGTGAAGTCGATCAGCGCCTGGGTGCGGAGACCGTCGTGGCCTTCCTGCGGTAACTGCGGTAATTCGGTGTCGCGCAGGTAGCCATCGTCATGGAACAAAATGCCTTCCATGTACGAGTTAATGGCCAGGTCTTCGTAGATGTCCTTGATGATCTGCCGTGCCTGCGGGTTTGTGAAATCCAGGCGGTACATGCCGTCGCGTTCGGTACTGTGGATGCGCAGTGCCTCGCGTTGCTTCAGGTCGGGCAGTTCATAGCCGAGCACCGGCAGCCAGGCGTAGACCTTCACTCCGGCACGAGTCTTCAACTGCCAGGCGACGCGATTGAACAGATCCTCGCGCATCGGCATGTGCCGGTTGGGGAAGTACAGCGCACTGGCGGTGTTGTTACCGTCCGGATCGGCGAAGGCCTGCAGATAGACGTGGGTCGGGCCGATGCGTTTGACCCTGTCGATCAGCGTGTCCAGGTTGCGGGCCTGCTGCGCCGGATCGCTGTCGTAGAGCGAATCGAGATCGATCTGCAGCGCGCGCGTTCCATCCAGTGCAGGGTTGCGACGCAGTTCGAACGCCAGTCCTGTCACGGTCGGATTGTTGGTCACCAGCAGGCGTGCCAGGCCATGCAGGTCGTGAGTGACCGGCGTGCTACGGCCTTCCAGATCGAAGGAGACCGGCATGCCGAGTTGCTCGGCGATGTCGTTGCTCATCTGGTTGTAGGCCGCATATGGCCACACGATCGCCCGTGGGCGCACGCCAAGCTGATGCTCGATGCGTTCCACGCTGCGGGCGAGGTCCTGGCGCAGGCGCTCGGCGTATTGCCCGACGTCCTCGTAACGTTGTGTCGTGGGGTCGTAGATCCGGGTATTCACCGCCGGGGCCTGGTTACCGTACGGATTGGACTGCACCCCGTGATGCAGGTTGTCGGTATGGCTGGCCACTTCGATCAGGCCGCTGGCCAGCATCTCGCGCAATTGGTCCCAGGTGAGGAAATCGTCGTGGCCGAACGGGCGGTAGCCATAGTCGATGGTGCGATCAGGCGCCATGTCCACGTAGTCGGTGATCACCGCCACCAGCGCCGGATAGTGATAGGCGCGCAGTAGCGGATAGACGCGGGTGTACATGCTGCGCAGTCCGTCGTCGAAGGTGAGCAGCACCGCCCGCGGCGGCAGTGTTGCTTTGCCCTGCGAGGCCTTGATCAGTTGCGAGAGCGAAATGGGGTGGTAGTCGTGCGCCGACAGCCAGTCCAGGTGCGCGGCGAAGTTCTGGGTGCTGACTGCAAAGGCATCGGCATCGGCGTTCTCGCGCACATCGTCGCGGATGTCGTGGTAGCTCAGGACCAGCAGGCCATTGTCGACGGCATCCGGGTCGACCGGCGACTTGGCCTGCACGGGCAGGATCGACATCAGCAGAGCCAACACAAGTACGCGCATCAGATTGCGAAGCGTTATTTCCATCTCACTCTCCCCAGTGCATTGCGGCATCGACGCCGAGATGACGTTCGCGCCGGCCGTCATAGACCGGACGTGACCAACTCGCACCGTATTCAAATGTCCGGCCCTGGCCGAGCTGCCATTCGTGGCGATAGGCCACGCTGGGAATCAGCGAGCTGCCGTACCGCTGCTGCCAGTAGTCTCCCACCGAGACGGTCAGGCGCTGGCGGAAGCCGCGTTCGTAGTGGCGCCATAGCTGCTGGTTGATGCGCAGACCGAGCTCCATCGAGCGGTCATGCGAAGGGTTGAAATAGGGCGCATCATCGCGACTGCCGCGGCTGGCGTAGACGCTGCCCAGGCCATCGATGAGCAGGCGTGGCTGGCTCAGTAGCCGCTGCTCTATGGCGCTGCTGATGGTGTCGCGGCGGTTGCCGTCGTCGTAGCGGAACTGACTGCCGCCCAGCCGCCAGTGCATGCGTTCGTCCCGGGTGTAGTCCAGGGCCAGCGCCACACTGTCGGCGGTGATGCCCGAAATGCGCGCCTGCATGGAGGCTTCGGCATCGTTGCGTGCGGCGGCCATGCGGGCATGCCACTGGTCGTTGAACTGCCAGCCTACACTGGCGCGCAGGCCGGTCTGTCCGATGTTGTCGCCGGGATGCGCCATGGCGGCTTCGGCATCAATGTGACCGAAGCGATAGCGCACGCCGCCACTGAGCCACAAGGGAGCGATGTAGCGATTCTGGAAGGTGACAGAGCGCCGATCGGCGGAGGCGAACAGACGCCAGCGGTCGTCCAGGATCGGCGAGTCCGCTTCCATGCTGTAGTGCTGGTCGTTATTGCCCAGTGGCGAGTTCCCGCCGCCGCTTGAACTGTGGCTGCCTTCGGCGGCGGCCTGTAGTTGCCAGCCACGGTGGGCGCGCCAGTCGCGGTCCATGTGCAGCACGGAAGGCTGGTTGGGATAGCGGGCGAGCAGGCTGTCGTGCAAGGGGCGGGCCAGGTCGTCGCGCTGCAATTGGATATAGGATTCGTACATGCCGATGCGTGGCGATACATCGCGCGGGTCCAGCGTGTAGGCCATCTGATGCCGTTCCAGCGCCCGGCGTGGCCAACCACGCATCTGATACACACTGCCCAGTGCGGTCTGCAGGCCGCCGTTGCCGGGGCCGACCGCCAGCAGGCCTTCCAGCGCCCGCTGCGCGGTGGGCAGGTCGCCGCTGTAGGCGTGGATCATGGCCATGTTCAGGTCGGCTTCGTAACGGGCCCAGTTGGCATAGCGGCTCTTGCCGCCGCCCCAGCGCCACGCTGGCTCGTCCTTCTTCCAGGATTGCAGGTAGTCGATTGCTTTTTCCGCCTGTTCGGTCTCCAGGTAGGCGTAGACAAGCTGCGAGCGTGACTGGGAGCGCCCCGGTTCGTTCTTCAGGACGGTTTTCAGCAGTGGGATCGCTTCGGCCGGTTGCCGGGTCGCCATCATCGAATCGCTCACCGCCGGCAGCACATAGTCGGGGAGGGGATGGCCTTCCCGTTGCAGGGCGTTGGCTTCGTCGCGCACCTGGGAATGCCTGCCCAGACGGTTGAGTAGGATCAGGCGATCCATGCGGATGCGCAGTGGTACCTGTGCCGGCGGGCGGGCCTCGCGCTGCACGTACTGCTCCATCTGCGCCAGCGCGTCTTCGGCCTCGGTCAGACGGGTGTCTTCGCTTTCGCCATAGGCCAGACTCCAGTTCACCAGCTTGGCTAGGTAGTTCGACTCCAGGTGCGCCTTCTGGTCCTGGTCAAACAGGTCCGGGCGCGCCTTGCACAACTGCCAGGCGAGCCAGGCATTGCCGATGTCGCTCAGCGTCAGCGTCTGCAGCTTGTACAGCAGGGTGTCGTCGGATTGTTCCGATTGGGCTCGCTCGATCGCGGCGAGTGCGTCGACCCAGCGAGCCTGATCGCGGTAACGGCTGATCTCGGCAAGCTGGTCGGCACGCGACGCGCCGAGGCTTGAGGTGGCTGCATGTCCCCCGGGCGTAACCGTGGCGCATGTCAGGCAGACGCAGACAGCGAGGGGGAATTTTCTGACAGTCATGAAGATTCCAAGCGTTGCTATCTTGCGAATTGAAGAATCAGGGAGAAGCAACATATGTGCCACTTGCGACATTCCAATGTTTATCGCGCTTTTCGACCGGTGTCGCATCGCATACGGCGGTGTTGCACCATATTTTTGTCGTTCATGGTCTTCGATTCGAGCTGGGGATGACCGTGGTGGGGCCTTGCGACTGTTTTCTGTCGCGGGTGGTGATTTCGGGGCGACGCACGCCGGGCATGAAGCGCGTCAGGATCTGACCTGCTGTGTCATTCGTTGGTGCCGGTTCTGTGGAGAGGCAGGCAACGCAGCATCATTTCGCGGATCGTGCGCAGGGGGGGCGAGCGTAGCGATGCGCGCACCCAGGCCCGGCTTGCACGTATGGGCAAGCTGTGCGTTCGCTTCGTCTGCATGCAGGCACCTGGCCGGATAGCGTTCTGCAAGTGAACGAGCGCGCCGTCAATCATGTGCAATTATATATTGACGGCAGATGTAAATTCCACAAATTTAAATCAGGTCTGGCAAGTATTTCTGCAACGGTCTGATTCTCGGCTACGCTGGGGCTTGCTGATGGCGTCATTGCGGGAAGCACGCACTGGGTGATTGGTATGGCGATTGCGACGACATGGCCGGTTCGCTTGGCAAGGTGTCCGGTGACCGCGCAAGACTGGGCTGCAATGCCGGCAGTCGTCATGCCTTGGCGACGTTCCAGGCGTCGTTGCTGGTCAGTCGACATGATCCGCGCAGCCGCCCGCCTGCGGCGATCGCACCGACAACCATAGGCACAAGATTCCTGCACATCATCACGATCGGCATCGTGTGCGACCAGGTGCAGAAGGAAAACGCTGAATACTGAAAATTCCGGCGGCTATCAGCCCCTGGTACGGGCGCGTGCAACGATGCTCACCCGCAGCTTCGACGATGCCCCGGCCAAAGCAAAGCTGCGGGCCACGGATGCAAGAGATGCAGCTGATGTGCATCGACCAGGCAGACGTGGCACGAGCAAGGCCGACAAATCGACATCGACATCGACATCGACATCGACATTATCCTCGCACTCTCCCTGCACGTCCGCCGGTTGCCGCCATCGGGCGCACCGCGCAGGCAGTGGGCCTGCCGGACCCGGTCGCCTGTTCTCTTCATTCTTGAGGATCCCGGCCGAGCGCATGCCACGTTCGACATCCTTGCCGGCGGTGCGGCAACCGCACCGGCAGGTCGGCGCTGGGCACCCTCGCACGTGGCAGTCGCTTGGTTCTATCGTGCCATCGCGCAAGAATCACGCTAGGGTTCCGTCGCGGCCAACGCAGGTAATGCTTCTCCTGATTAGCACGCACTTTCAGCGGTGAACAGGGTGACATCACGCAGGGCCCGCTCGGACCACGGCTTGCTGGCGGCTGCGGCGGCCAGCAAGCTGGGCACCAGCCGGGTCAGATCGAAACGGCGGTTGAACCGCCACATCGTCTCTGCCAGGTAGCGCTGGGCGTATTTGGCGAATTTGAAGGCGTGATAGGCACCGTCCAGCGAACGCTTTAGGTTGGACAACACCACGTTCACCCAGCGTGCGTTCTCTGCCTCGCAGCGACTTCGACCGCTGCCTTCGATCACGGTGTGCGCGTGCTCGGCTTCCAGTGCTCGAAACGCACCGAGTCCATCACTGTAGACATCTGCTCCAGGATGCAGGCGTTGCCCGATCCATTCCGACAGCGCCGCCTTGGTGAAGCATGGGACCGGATCCATCACCGCGCGCAATGGACGACCGTCTTCAGTGGTCTCCACGGCGATCACGAAAGGGCGCTTGTTCTCCGAGCCGCGCCCGGCCTTGCCACCGTTGCGTTCTCCTCCCAGGTAGGCATCGTCCAGTTGCACGATCCCGCCCAACTTGCGGTTCGCCTCGCGTTGGGTCATGGCCTGCATCAGCTTGTGCTTCATTGGCCACGCTGTCGGGTAGCTCACTCCCAGGTGTCGCATCAACTCCAGCGCCGACAGGTTCGTCTTGCTCTGGCCCAGCAGATACATGCCAAGCAGCCAGGTGCGTAGCGGCAGCTTGCTGTTGTCCATCACCGTGCCCGAGCGCAGGCTGGTCTGGCGATAGCAGGCCGTGCACTGCCAGTACGTGGTGCCGTGACGCTGGAATCGACTGTGCGCGGTAGCGGCGCAACGCGGACAAACAAAGCCCTGTGGCCAGCGCGAGATCTCCAACGCCTGCTCGCACTGCTGCGCGTTGCCATAGCGCTTGAGGAACGCCGGCAACGACAGCCCGGCTTGGAACTGCACACGATTCATGGCCATGATCTGGTCTCGGTGGAGCGACGGTCCTACCATCGACCGGTCGGCTCTCACTGGCTGCGACTGTGCTGAAAGATCGTGCTAATTCCACTGTGTTACAAATAATCGTATCTTTGTGCCACTATTGGAAGACCTTCAGGCCGCGTGGGAGAGCTGTGTTGAATAGGTCACTGGAAGTGCGTTTTGAACAGTACGGGGAAGTAGTTGCTGCCGCCCTGTCCCATGCGGATCGCAAACAGCCCGCACACTGGTACCTGAAGGGGTTGCTACTGCCTGGAGGGCGCAAGAGCGTGGAGCCCATGGCCGCGCGGGTGCACCCGCAGAACGTGCGCTCAGCCCATCAATCGATGCACCATCTGGTGGCCGATGCCGACTGGAGCGATCAAGCGCTGCTGGCGGCGGTGGCGGCACAGGTGCTGCCGACCCTGAGCAGGAAGAGCGCAGCGTGTCACTGGATCGTGGACGACACGGGATTTTCAAAGAAGGGGGTGCATTCGGTCGGTGTTGCACGCCAGTACTGCGGCCGCCTTGGCAAGACGGACAATTGCCAGGTTGCCGTGAGTTTGTCGATCGCCAACGAACACGGCAGCCTGCCAGTGGGCTATCGGCTGTATCTTCCCGAGCAGTGGGCTCAGGATACTGTGCGGCGCAAGAAGGCAGGCGTTCCGGATCAGGTCGTGTTTCAGACCAAGACAGCGCTGGCCATGGATCAGATCGACAGCGCGCTGGCGACAGGGATTGCGGCAGGCGTCGTGCTAGCCGATGCGGCCTACGGCACCGAGACCCACTGGCGAGACCAGCTCAGCGAACGCGGCCTGCTGTACATGGTCGGCGTCCGCAGCAACACGAAGGTCTGGTGGGGATCGCACCAACCTGCGCCCATGCCGCCAGCCAGCCCTAAGGGCGGTCGGCCCCGCACACGACCGATGCGCGATAGCGCACATGCGCCGATCTCGGTACATGAAGTCGCGCAGCGCTTGCCCGCAAGGACGTATCGGCAGGTCAGCTGGCGCCAGGGCAGCGACGCAACGCTCAGTTCGCGGTTCGCGGCGGTGCGGGTTCGTGCCGCACACAATCGCCAGGCACATGACGAGCAGTGGCTGCTGATCGAGTGGCCGCCGGGAGAGTCCGAGCCCCGCCACTACTGGTTCTCGACGCGACCAAAGCAAACGCCGGTCAAGACACTGGTTGCCACGGCACAAGGCCGATGGCGGATTGAACGCGATTATCAGGAGCTGAAGTCGGAGTTGGGCCTGCATCACTATGAAGGGCGCAACTGGCGTGGTTTTCACCATCACGCCAGTCTGTGCATCGCCGCATACGGGTTCTTGATGCGCGAGCGCCTGCGCAGTAAAAAAAACTCCGTCGCATTCAAGATGCCTGCATTATCCAAAAGCGTCCGCCCGCGCGGGTCTGGCCCCAATGCAACGTCACCATCCCAACTCGATTGCCACGCTGGCCTTCGGACTGGCTAGGCTTATCGCCAGAAGCCTCCCACACTGCCCGTGTTGCGGGGTCTCACCGTACCAACGGATTCGTATTTAGTAACACAGTAGAACTAATCAGGATGCTTCTTATCTGAACTCGCGCGCTGGCAGCGTCAGGTTGACAGTGCCACTGGTGGAAGTCATCTTCACTGATAACGTTATCAGTGACCGGGAGTGTCTTCCGTTCCATCAATCCACCGCCCGCCGATCTGCGTCGACTGGCGTTTCGATCCTTGCGTGGCAAAGGCGGCGCGGATCGCTGGCTGCGGTTCGGCTCAGGGGACGGATCGTGGCCTTGCGCGTGCATCGCGCGTCCTGGTGCAACTGAAGGATTGCGACCTGACGTCTCAGCCGCGAGGTCAACACAATGCTGTTTTCCCGTTTGTTTGCGTTGTCTGTTGAATCAATCCGCACAGCCACTGCGCAGCCGATCCAGGCGCATGATCGTCCCTGCGCAACGTCCCCGGTCGCACGTAGACGGTGTTTTCCAAGCGCCGTTGTAGCCAACCCCCTGCAGGCGCGTGGCGTTGCTTCGGGCAATGCGACCCATAGGCAGTCGCCACTACGCGCGCCATGGAGCGCGGCGGTCCGCGGCTTGCTGATCGGTGGCGTAGGGGTTGGTGGCGCGATGGCGCTGCCGGCGTCTGAACAGCAACCGCCCGTACCAGCGCCATCACAACCGCAATCCGCACCCGCATCTGTGCAGGAACCGACGCCGGCCAGTCCCTGGGTGTCCACACTGGACGGAATCAAGGTGGTGGGCTATCAGGCCAGCCTGGGCAAGGCGCTCAACGTCAAGCGCAATGCCGATGCGATCATCGACGCGATCAGCGCCGAAGACATCGGCAAATTCCCCGACACCAATGTTGCCGAGTCGCTGTCGCGCTTGTCCGGCATCACCGTCGACAGGCAATTCGGCGAAGGCGAGAAAGTCAGCATTCTCGGCACCGACCCGGCGCTCAATCGCGTGCTGCTCAATGGTCAGGCCATTGCATCGACCAGCTGGGGCGGCGACCCCAACGACCCGGACAGCAGCTCGTTCAACTACAGCACGCTGGCGCCGGAAGTGGTGGGGCTGATGGAGGTCTACAAGACGCCGGAAGCGCGGATCGACGAAGGGTCCATCGGCGGCACGGTGATCGTAAATACGCGCAAACCGCTCGACCTGGAGCGCAACACGTTCACCGGCACGGTAACTTATGGCTACAATGATCGTCCCGACGAAGGCAAGCCGAACGCGTCGGTGCTGTATAGCTGGAAGAATCAGGACGAAACGCTGGGCGTGCTCACCTCGGTGATGCATTCGCAGCGTCTACTGCGCCGCGATGGCGTGGAAATCTTTGGCTACGACAATGTCGCGGGCGCAGCGTTTCCACCTGCAGTGGTGGGAAACAACACCGGTGTGTTTCCCACCTCGATCAACACCGCGTTGTTCCAGCAGACGCGCAAGCGCGATGGATGCAGCGCAGCGCTGCAATGGAAACCCGATAGCGAGTTCGAGCTCAACCTGACTGGTCCGTACGTCAAGGAGAGTTTCGACAATTACAACCAGAGCCGTTATGGCTATTGGGGCTCCAATCCCGGCGACGCGCAAGCATTGGGCTTTGAAAATGGCGTCGCCACCTCAGGCACGTTCGGCGATCAATCCAACACCTATCTCGACGGCTACCTGCGCAACAGCGAGGTCACCACCGGCAGCATCCACCTGCGCACCGACTGGCATGGCGATGGTTGGAACGCCTCCAGCCAGGTCGGTTACACCAGTTCGCAAGGCGGTGCCGAGCGCATCTACGGCATCCAGATTCCGCAATCTGGCTGGCTATAGCTACAACATCGACGGGCGCCGGACCGCGATGGACTACAGCACCGATCCCACCAATGCGGCAGCGATGCAGCTCAACAACGCCTCGGCCAGCCATAGCCTGCAATACGACAAAGAACGCTATTTACAGCTGGATTTCGATCATGCGGTGGAGCGGGGGCCATTCACCCAAATCCTCACCGGCACCAAGCTTACCAATCACGCCACCGGGCAATCGTCCTATCGCTGTACCTGGACCTGAGGTTTCCCCACATTTCTTCCTGCGAGATCAAGCACTTGTTGCATCAAGGCGTGGAAGAAGGTGCGCGCATGGGGCACGCTTCAAGGTGACTAAGCCAGAGAAGAGTGCCAACCATGCGCGCCAGCGAAGTATTGCAGAAGTGCCTGTCTAACTCACTCTCCGGGATGCATGCATTACGCCAACGCGCCTTGCTACGCGCGGTTGAAGCGCTGGTGCACGGAGGCCGGCTGACGCTGATCGACATCGCACGCGCGTGGCCCGGCGCGAGGCGGGTACGTGCGCCCCTCAAGGCATGCGACCGCCTGCTGTGCAATCGCGCGTTGCAGGTCGAGCGATCAGCCATCGAGCGGGACATGGCGCATTGGCTACTGCGCGGCGACCAGCCGGTGATCGTCATCGACTGGAGCGATTTGAAGCCGGACAAGTCGTGGTGTCTGCTGCGCGCAGCCGTGCCGGTCGGTGGACGCACGCTCACCTTGCTGGATATGGTGGTTTCCGGGAAACAGCAGGGATCGCCAGGCGCGGAGAAACGCTTTTTGCAGCAGCTCAGGGCACTGATTCCAGACGATGTGCGTCCGATCCTGGTCACGGATGCCGGATTCCGCACGCCATGGTTTCGCGCGGTGTCGGCGATGGGCTGGGATTGGGTCGGACGTCTGCGCGGACGTACGCAGGTCAAACCGCAAGACGTGCCCGATGATGCAGTGCAATGGATCGATAGCCGTCGCCTGCATGCGCTGGCGTCCAACCGTGCGCGCGAATTGCCGCCGATGCAGGCCAATCGCAGCGATCCGCTCGATTGCCGTCTGGTGCTCTATGCCAAGACACGCCAGGGACGTCAGCAACGCAACCGGCGCTCACCCGCCAAGGTCTCGCGTGCATCATCCAGTTTGAAAGCCGCAGCGCGTGAGCGCGAGCCGTGGTTGATCGTTGCCTCCCCACAGCTACACGCACCCAGCGCAAAGCAATTGGTCAACCTGTACGCACGACGGATGCAGATCGAGCTGGCATTTCGTGATCTGAAGTCGCACCGCTACGGTCAGGCGATGGAAGACAGCCTGACCCGTCGCGGCGAGCGGTTGCAGATCCTGTTGTTGCTCAACACGCTGGCCACCTTCGCCAGTTGGCTGGCAGGACTGGGATGCGAAGCCACCGGTATCGCCCAGTGGCTATCTCCACGCAGCAGCACACGCAAACTCTACTCGACGCTGCGCGTCGGCCGCGAGGCGCTGGTCAGGTGCTGGCCGATGGAACCAGTCTCACGCTGGCTAGGGAACCTCTGAACAACGCACCACAAATGCGAGACACTATTTGTTCGGAATGAGGAGGCATCCATGCAACTGACGTTCGGTGACGCCGAGGGCCTGGGCAAGCGCAAGCAGACCCGGCGCGAGATCTTCCTTGCGGAGATGGAGCGCATCGTGCCGTGGAAGCGACTGCTTGCCCTGATCGAGCCGCACTATCCGGTGTCAGGACGACCGGGTCGGCAGCCGTACGCGCTGGCGACGATGTTGCGGATTCATCTGTTGCAGCAGTGGTATGCGTTGAGCGATCCGGCGATGGAAGAGGCATTGCACGAGATCCCGACCCTGCGGCGTTTTGCCCAGCTCGGCGGCTTGGATAACGTTCCAGACGAGACCACGATTCTCAACTTTCGCCGTTTGCTGGAAACCCACGGCATTGCCGCTCGGATGCTGGAAGCGGTCAACGCCCATTTGTCGCGCAAGGGGCAGAGCCTGCGGTCGGGCACGATCGTCGATGCGACGCTGATCGCTGCGCCCAGTTCGACCAAGAATGCCGATCGTGCGCGCGACCCTGAGATGCATCAGACCAAGAAGGGCAACCAGTGGTATTTCGGGATGAAGGCGCACATTGGGGTGGATGAATTTTCCGGGCTGGTACACCACGTGCAGTGCACCGCAGCCAACGTGGCCGATGTCACGGTGACGCACGCATTGCTGCACGGCAAGGAAGACAGCGTGTTCGGCGACAGCGGCTACACCGGTGCGGAAAAACGCGACGAGTTGCAGAGCTGCGAGGCTGCATTTTTCATTGCCGCCAAGCGCTCCACGATTCAAGCCATTGGCAACAAGCGCGCGCGTGCTTGGGCAGAACGTTGGGAACACTTCAAGGCAAGCGTGCGCGCGAAGGTGGAGCACCCATTCCGGGTGATCAAGCGGCAGTTCGGCTACACCAAGGTGCGCTATCGCGGCCTGGCCAAGAACACCGCACAGGTGCAGACGTTATTTGCGCTGTCGAATCTGTGGATGGTGCGCCGGCACTTGCTGCCGGCCAGGGGATAATGCTGCCTGGCGGCAGCCAAAACCGCCAGAACGTTGCAAAAATCGCACCCGACTCAGCATTTTTCCAGTCATTGAAATGCAAGAAGCTGGAATTTTAGAGGTTTGATGGGTTGTTCAGACCTTCCCTAGAACGCTTGCGCGCGCTGCCCGACGCAGTGCGCGAGCAGATGACATTGGTGCTTTAAAAACGTGGGGATATCTAAGTACCTGGACCCCGAACGATGGCAGCACGCTGGCGGCATTCTCGCCGGGCGCCATGCCGTCGGGCTATCTGGATGGGCTATCTATCGACCAGCGCGGAGATGCAAGGCTGGTCGACCATCGATCGCGGTGCGATCAGTCGGTATATCAACGGATTGGAAGGCGATGACGGGTTGCCCATCAGCTATGCCGCCAACTACAGCATCGAGGAGCAGAACCGTGCGTGGTTCCTGCAGGGCAACTTCTCCGGCGGGCGATATCGCGGCAACATCGGTGTGCGTTATGTGCATTCGCGCGATTCCACCGATGGCTACAGCTATGCACCGGGCGGCGGCTACAGGCCGGTGAATTTCCTGAGTAGCTACGGCAAATGGCTGCCCTCGTTCAATATTGCCTACGACCTGCGCGACGACCTGATGCTGCGCTTTGCTTCCTCCAAGTTGATCGCGCGGTCGCGCTACACCAACATGACCCCGTATGTGGCAGCCGACGACACCACGCTGACCGCGTCGACAGGTAACCCGCGTCTGAGCCCGTACGAATCGACCAACCTCGGCGCATCGCTGGAGTGGTATTTCTCCGACAGCAGCTTGCTCAGTGGCGAATTCTTCTCGCGCGATATCTCCAACTACATCCTCACCACCGTGCAGGATCGCGTCTTCTCCAACAACGCTACTGGCGGGGCGAGCACGTATCAGACATCGGTGCCCAGCAATGCTGGCGATGCCAAGGTGCGCGGTGTCGCGCTCAATCTGCAGCACAATTTCGGCAATGGCTTTGGCGTGGTGGCCAACGACACCTATTCCGATTCCAAGGCCGATGGCGACTACAGGGCGGTCTCAAGAGTCAAGTGCAACACCTCGAGAGACCTGCTGTTAGCGCAACGTATGGACGGACAGCCCAGCAGGCCATTGATTGTGCAAAAGTTACGTGAGCCAGTGTTTTGAGAGAAAACGCGGGTCTGCAGTGGAGAAAAGTGTTGCACTTGGAACTTGAGTCGGCCCAGCCTGCCGTACAACTCTCGCAATGCGTACAACATCAGCCCGTACTACGAGCAAGGCAAGTGGAGTGCGCGCGTGAATCTGGGCTGGCGCTCGGAATACTTAACCCAGATCGGCCGGCTCAACGGTCAGCAGATGACCGATGCGTTTACGCAAGTGGATGCATCATTCGGTTACCAGGCCACCGAGCGCCTGCGGGTTGCGCTGGAAGCCACCAATCTGCTGGATGAAACCTACTTCAGCTACATCGGCAACAAGAACCAGCCGTACTACATCTACAAGAACGGTCGTTCTTTCATGCTGAGTCTGAATTTCAAGCTGTGATCGCTGCTCGGGCGGCTGCACTAGTGCAGCCGCCCTTTATTCAAAGTAGCGGATCAAGCGACTGCCCAACCGCAGGCAGGTGTAGCCAATGCCAGGAATCGGCATGTGCCACGGGTGTACGGCGGCACCCGTACGCCGTCTGCACGCAGCTGACAACGTATCGCTAGGTTTTGTGAGCCGATTTTAAAAGCTGAAAAGCCGCGTTTTCCACGGATTTCTGACGTTGACCGGGTGATTTCTCACCAGCCTAGCTCGCTGCAATAACGCCATTATCAGCGCTCTCATACCCCTGTCGTCTCTATTACACATCGGGATACCTGATTAGCCCCGACCTTCAGCCAGCAGTCGCAGGATCTGCGCCAGGCGGGGTTGATGGTGCCGTCACCTGAAGTCAACGAGGTGGCGAGATGAGCATCAACACTTTGCAGTTCCAGGCTGGAGTGTCGATGCCTGAGTTCTTTGTGTCCTACGGCACCGAGGCCAAGTGCTACCGCGCTCTGTACAGATGGCGGTGGCCCCAGGGATTTCGCTGTCCGTGCTGCGCGGGACGAGCGCGCTCGCGCTTCAAGCGCGGTGGCGTCATCTAGGGCCTGTTAACATTAATGTCTCGAGCGATTAAACTATTGGGCATGGAGATCACGCCAGCACAATTTGCACTCATCGAGCATTGCCTACCTTTGCAACGCGGCAATGTCAGCATGACCAACCTGCAGGTAGTCAACGCCCTTCTTTACGTCGCAGAGCATGGCTGCAAATGGCGCGGTCTGCCCGAGCGCTTTGGCAACTGGCATACGGTGTACACGCGCATTAACCGTTGGGCCAAGTCCGGTGTGCTGGACCGGATGTTCGCCCAATTGCAGACCTGCCAGATCGTGCGCATCAAAATCGAAGCGGTCTCGCTGGACTCCACCAGCATCAAGGTGCATCCGGATGGCACTGGCGCATTAAAAAAAACGGCCCACAATCCATCGGGAAATCGCGCGGCGGATGGAACACCAAAATTCATATGGTTGCCGCAGATGCTCGAACAGCCATCACGTTCGGATTGACGCCTGGCAACGCACATGACGCACCCGCAGGCCGCGCGTTGCTTGAACACCTGGGGCCAGTGGAGCGGCCGGTTCATCTGCTGATGGATCGCGCTTACGAAGGCAATGAAACCCGCCAGTTGGCGCTCGATCTTGGCTTCGTGCCGGTGGTTCCACCCAAGTCCAATCGGGTCGATCCTTGGGAGTACGACAAGGAAATGTACAAGCGGCGCAACGAAGTGGAGAGGCTGTTCCGTCGCTTGAAGGGCTACCGACGGATTTTCACGCGCTTCGAGAAGCTGGATGTCATGTTCCTTGGCTTCCTCAGCTTCGTTCTGGTCGTTGATGGGCTTCGGATGTGTTAACAGGCCCTACTACCCGTGCAGCACGTGCCGGCATCAGACCAGCCGGATCGCAGGCATGATGTTCCAGGGCACCCAGCTGCCACTGCGCACCTGGATGCTGGCGCTGCACCTGTTGACCTCGACCACGACCAACATGGCTGCGCTGGAGCTGATGCGTCACCTGGGCGTCAACTACAAGACCGCCTGGCGGATGAAGCACAAGACCATGCAGGTCATGGCCGAGCGCGAAGCCACGCGTCGACTGTCTGGGTTCGTGCAGATCGACGATGCCTACCTGGGCGGGGAGCGCAACGGCGGCAAGGCTGGGCGCGGATCGCAGAACAAGCAACCGTTCCTGATTGCGGTGCAGACCGATGCCAGCCTCACGGCGCCGAGCTTTGTGGTGATCGAGCCGGTGCGCAGCTTCGACAATGCCGCGCTCACGGACTGGATCGCCCGTCGCCTGAGGCCAGAATGCGAGGCCTACACCGACGGGTTGGCCTGTTTCGGCCGCCTGGAAGACGCCGGCCATGCACACACCACACTGGACACCGGCGGCGGACGCGCAGCCACAGAGGCCGCCGGCGCCCGCTGGGTCAACGTGGTGCTTGGCAATCTCACGCGCGCCATCAGCGGCGTCTATCACGCCATCGCGCAAGGCAAATATGCACGACGGTATCTGGCCGAGGCCGCCTACCGCTTCAACCGCCGCTTCCGCCTGTGCGAGATGCTGCCACGATTGGCCACGGCGATGATGCGTTGCAAGCCCTGCCCGGAGCCGGTCCTGCGTGCTGCCAGCAATTTCCATGGCTGAGGGTCAGGGCTAATCAGGTCGGGATATGCCACGCGTTGTTTATGCGCTGGTCTTTCGTGCTGCCGTAATCGCTGCAATACGCGCCTTGGTCAGTGCCTCGCCGATCTGTGGCCCTTGCAATCCGTCGGCTGCAAGATCTCGCGCATTGATCGCCGATGCGGCGGCATGCAGTCGTTTGAGTTCTGCGCCTTGCGGGTACGCTGCCTCTTCGCTGCCCAGGCGTCCACGCTTGTCGGCTTCGCAGACCAGCGCCAGCTGCGCGATGCGTTCGGGCCGACGGAACGCATCGCAGCGCACCAATAGTTCGTGCACGGTGCGGTCGCGCAGTTCGGGCAGGCGATGCACGTTCAAGTGTTCACGGCAGGCAATGACGGCAAGTTGCCGATAGTCCTGCGGCACCTTGAGCCGCTCGCACAGCGCCTGCAATGGCGCGACGCCGCGTTGCTCGTGCATGATGTGGCGCGGCCATTGCTCTGGCGGCGTGAGCGCCTTGCCCAGGTCGTGGGTCAGTGCGGCAAAGCCCACCAGCGCATCGCCAGGCGCGATACGCGCCGCCATATCGCTGACCATTTCCTGGTGAATGCCGGTATCCACTTCCGGATGGAATTGGGCGCGTTGCGGCACGCCGTACAGCGCATCGATTTCAGGCAGGATGGCACGCAGTCCATCGGTGTCGTGCAGCGTGCGTAGAAACGCCGATGGCTGCGCGCAGGTCAATGCGCGCCGCAGCTCCTGCCAGACGCGCTCTGGCACCAAACTATCGAGCTCGCCGCTGGCAGCCATTTCCCGCATGAGCGCTGCAGTTTCCGGCGCGATGGTGAAGCCCAGCGGCGCGAGCCGCGCCATGAAGCGCGCTGCACGCAATACGCGCACGGGATCTTCGACAAACGCAGGGCCGACATGCCGCAACACGCGCGCCTGCAGATCGCGTGCACCGTTGTACGGATCGAAAAACTCTCCGGTGTCTTCATCGCGTGCGATCGCGTTGATGGTGAAATCGCGGCGCAGCAGATCCTCTTCCAGCGTCACCAACGGATCGGCATCCACCACAAACCCGCGATACCCGCGGCCTGACTTGCGCTCGGTACGCGCCAGCGCGTACTCCTCGCCGCTACGCGGATGCAAAAACACCGGGAAATCCTTGCCGACCGGTTTGAACCCCTGCGCTTCCATCCGCGCCTGATCGGCACCGACCACCACCCAGTCGCGGTCGCCAGCCGGCTGACCAAGCAATGCATCGCGGACTGCGCCGCCAACAAGATAGATCTTCATCAGCACATGATGCCCGATGAGACGACCTACTCGAAACAGCGCGGTTATCGGTATTGGTTGTTTGACCGGGTAGCGGCACCATGCACGCACCGACGGTTCCAGCCGGGCCAGCTTGCGTTGCAGATCGCGTAATACGCGTCCCAGGATCGTGCGTTGGCGTCGCAGCACCTTGCGCATGCGCTTGAACTGGCGCGCATGCGCATAGCGCCCGGCCTTGCGGCGCAACCCCGGACCTTGCCTCACATAGGTCTGCCGCAAGACGATGCCGTGTCGCTTGGCCAGCAGCACCAGCTTCTTGCGCGCCACCTCCAGCAAACGGCTGTCGGTGGGATGGGCGATCGCTTTTTCCTGCACGGTGGTATCCACGATCACCCGCGACAACTCGCGCGCATCCACCGCCTTCATCGCGTGAGCGGTGTTGATCGTGTGCGCCAACAGCGCTTCCATCCCGGCTTCGCCCAGACGCTGTCGCCAACGGGTCAGGGAGCTGGGATCGCACGGCACGCAGGTCTGGAACACCACCTCGCCGGTGAAGAACTGCCAGTACGGATTTTCCAGCCAACGTTCGCACACCGCCTCGTCGGACAGGTCGTAGGCGTGCTTGAGGTAAAGCAACCCGGCGATCAACCGCACCGGCAATGCGGGCCGACCGCCTGTGCCGGTGGTGGCCGGCAACCGCGGCGACAGCGCCTGCTCCAACGCACTCCACGGCAGCCGATGGCTTAGCTGGACCAGTGGATGGCGCACGTCGATCTGGTTCTCCAGGCGCGAACGAAACAGCTCATCGGCAGGCAACTGCTCGGCGGCAGGACGGCGTGTCCGCATGGGCGAAAACTGCCAGAAACCAGTAGGTAGAGTAACGAAAACTGGCAGTTCCAGCACGCCAAAACCGCAGGTGAGGCCTTGCAATGGATGCGGTCTGGGGGTTTTTCAGGGGCGACTAATTCTACTGTGTTACTAAATCCGAATCCGTTGGTACGGTGAGACCCCGCAACACGGGCAGTGTGGGAGGCTTCTGGCGATCAGCCTAGCCAGTCCGAAGGCCAGCGTGGCAATCGAGTTGGGATGGTGACGTTGCATTGGGGCCAGACCGGCGCGGGCGGACGCTTTTGGATACTGCAGGCATCTTGAATGCGACGGAGTTTTTTTACTGCGCAGGCGCTCGCGCATCAAGAACCCGTATGCGGCGATGCACAGACTGGCGTGATGGTGAAAACCACGCCAGTTGCGCCCTTCATAGTGATGCAGGCCCAACTCCGACTTCAGCTCCTGATAATCGCGTTCAATCCGCCATCGGCCTTGTGCCGTGGCAACCAGTGTCTTGACCGGCGTTTGCTTTGGTCGCGTCGAGAACCAGTAGTGGCGGGGCTCGGACTCTCCCGGCGGCCACTCGATCAGCAGCCACTGCTCGTCATGTGCCTGGCGATTGTGTGCGGCACGAACCCGCACCGCCGCGAACCGCGAACTGAGCGTTGCGTCGCTGCCCTGGCGCCAGCTGACCTGCCGATACGTCCTTGCGGGCAAGCGCTGCGCGACTTCATGTACCGAGATCGGCGCATGTGCGCTATCGCGCATCGGTCGTGTGCGGGGCCGACCGCCCTTAGAACCTGTTCACGATCTTATTCAAACCGTGCAAACTCCACGAATGCGCGAGAAGAACGATCCAAGTGACGTGAGCCGTGAGCGGTTCGAGCAAATCCGCCCGATTCTGGAGCAAGCCCGCAAGCGCACCAAGCCTGTGACAGTGGATATGTATGAGGTGTGGTGCGCAGTGCTGTATCTGCTACGGACAGGGTGCCCGTGGCGTGCGTTGCCCAGTGACTTTCCGAAGTGGCGCACGGTGCATTCCTACTTTGCCAAGTGGAGCGAAGTGGACGATGAAGGAATAAGCCTGCTGGAGCGGGCGCTTAAAAAATCAGGTTGGCACGGCCCGCGAGAAACAGGGGCGCAAGGCCTGCAGCACGTTCTTGATCGTGGACGCGCAGAGCGTGAAGAACAGTGATACAGCCGGCCAGAAAGGCTATGACGCGGGCAAGAAGGTATCGGGGATCAAGCGCCACATCGCGGTGGATACGCAAGGCTTTCCACATGCCGTTGCGGTGACCACGGCGGAAGTCACCGATCGTCAAGGTGCGCTGGAGGCATTGAAACGCTGCCGATCAGGTTTAGGTCGGGTGAAACGCCTGCTGTGCGACAGCGGCTACACTGGAGATCCCTTCGCCGAGGGCGTACAGGACATTCTGGGCAAGCATGTCACCGTACAGATTGCCAAGCGCAGCGAGCTGCATACCTTCAAGGTCATGCCCAAGCGCTGGATTGTCGAACGCAGCTTTGCCTGGCTGGAGAAGAACCGGAGGCTATGGAAGAACTGCGAGCGAAGGCTCAATACCAGCTTGCAGTTCATCCACCTGGCGTTCCTGGCACTGCTGCTCAGGAGATCGTGAACAGGTTCTTAGAACCTGTTTACGATCTTATTCAAACCGTGCAAACTCCACGAATGCGCGAGAAGAACTATCCAAGTGACGTGAGCCGTGAGCGGTTCGAGCAAATCCGCCCGATTCTGGAGCAAGCCCGCAAGCGCACCAAGCCTGTGACAGTGGATATGTATGAGGTGTGGTGCGCAGTGCTGTATCTGCTACGGACAGGTTGCCCGTGGCGTGCGTTGCCCAGTGACTTTCCGAAGTGGCGCACGGTGCATTCCTACTTTGCCAAGTGGAGCGAAGTGGACGATGAAGGAATGAGCCTGCTGGAGCGGGCGCTTAAAAAATCAGGTTGGCGCGGCCCGCGAGAAACAGGGGCGCAAGGCCTGCAGTACGTTCTTGATCGTGGACGCGCAGAGCGTGAAGAACAGTGATACAGCCGGCCAGAAAGGCTATGACGCGGGCAAGAAGGTATCGGGGATCAAGCGCCACATCGCGGTGGATACGCAAGGCTTTCCACATGCCGTTGCGGTGACCACGGCGGAAGTCACCGATCGTCAAGGTGCGCTGGAGGCATTGAAACGCTGCCGATCGGGTTTAGGTCGGGTGAAACGCCTGCTGTGCGACAGCGGCTACACCGGAGATCCCTTCGCCGAGGGCGTACAGGACATTCTGGGCAAGCATGTCACCGTACAGATTGCCAAGCGCAGCGAGCTGCATACCTTCAAGGTCATGCCCAAGCGCTGGATTGTCGAACGCAGCTTTGCCTGGCTGGAGAAGAACCGGAGGCTATGGAAGAACTGCGAGCGAAGGCTCAATACCAGCTTGCAGTTCATCCACCTGGCGTTCCTGGCACTGCTGCTCAGGAGATCGTGAACAGGCTCTTAGGGCTGGCTGGCGGCATGGGCGCAGGTTGGTGCGATCCCCACCAGACCTTCGTGTTGCTGCGGACGCCAACCATGTACAGCAGGCCGCGTTCGCTGAGCTGGTCTCGCCAGTGGGTCTCGGTGCCGTAGGCCGCATCGGCTAGCACGACGCCTGCCGCAATCCCTGTCGCCAGCGCGCTGTCGATCTGATCCATGGCCAGCGCTGTCTTGGTCTGAAACACGACCTGATCCGGAACGCCTGCCTTCTTGCGCCGCACAGTGTCCTGAGCCCACTGCTCGGGAAGATACAGCCGATAGCCCACTGGCAGGCTGCCGTGTTCGTTGGCGATCGACAAACTCACGGCAACCTGGCAATTGTCCGTCTTGCCAAGGCGGCCGCAGTACTGGCGTGCAACACCGACCGAATGCACCCCCTTCTTTGAAAATCCCGTGTCGTCCACGATCCAGTGACACGCTGCGCTCTTCCTGCTCAGGGTCGGCAGCACCTGTGCCGCCACCGCCGCCAGCAGCGCTTGATCGCTCCAGTCGGCATCGGCCACCAGATGGTGCATCGATTGATGGGCTGAGCGCACGTTCTGCGGGTGCACCCGCGCGGCCATGGGCTCCACGCTCTTGCGCCCTCCAGGCAGTAGCAACCCCTTCAGGTACCAGTGTGCGGGCTGTTTGCGATCCGCATGGGACAGGGCGGCAGCAACTACTTCCCCGTACTGTTCAAAACGCACTTCCAGTGACCTATTCAACACAGCTCTCCCACGCGGCCTGAAGGTCTTCCAATAGTGGCACAAAGATACGATTATTTGTAACACAGTGGAACTAAGAAAATGCTGACCGCGACATTGCCACGATCTGCAATGCACGCCGCTCGCTCACGCCAAAGCGCGCTCTCAAACGGGCAACCCAGTTGCGTTTCTGGGGCGTCCTCAGCGCTTTTTTGCGACCACCTCCTGGAGCATCGCCTTGTCCGGACTCAGGCCGGCCACCAGCTGCTTGAGCTTGCGGTTTTCCTCTTCCAGCAACCGCAGGCGCTTGAGCTCGGACGGGCCCAGCCCGCCGTCTTTCTTGCGCCACACATAGAACGTCGCCTCCGCGATACCCAGCTTGCGGCAGATCTCCCCGACTGCCATCCCAAGCTTGGCTTGCTTGAGCGCGTACGCAATCTGCTCCTCGGTGAAACGGGACTTCTTCATCGCCTGATTCCTCGTAATCCACGGGATTCCACGCGGGGCGAAGTCTCTACTTTACGTTGGCCCGGTTTCCCGGGGGTGGGTCAAACCGGGACGGTTCAGTTCTTTTGTCTGGCCAAGACCTGTGCTCGCTCTTGGTAAAAATGATGCTGGCCTCTATAGGCGTAGCGGACGTGAAACTCGCCAGGCGCGGAAAGGCCATCAGGATTTTCGAAATAACACGTCCTGGAAGCTGGTAGATATAGGTCCAGTGCGCGGTTAATCAGCATGTTGCGAGTGCGTGTCTGCATAACCAGGCGCTCCATGTCAAAATTCTTCAGATAATGCGCTATGATCAAACCTAAGGTGCAAGCCCCTACGCCGCCTCCGGTTGTTTGTGCTTTCGGGCCTTGGACTAACGCTTTGCGCAAGGCTTTGCGGTAGATGTGCAGGTGCATGTAATTTTCCTGAGCGTCGTATCGATTGATATTAGTGTAACCAATAAGTATTTCTTTCAGATAAATAGAGTAAATAACGGTTGGTTGTTCGAGTGGTTCGCTGGATGGTATATTACGCATAAATCTTTCACGAATTTGCTGTGCATCGCCCAAGCGTGCTGTATCCACACCTAGTACTTTCAGGTAGGACTTCGGGCCGTCCGTCCAGTATTCGAAAAATGGGTCGGCGTCTTGCGGATTCGCATCGCGCAAAGTCAATAAACCTGCACGCATAGGTAATCTTGCATGGATCAATGATCTATCGGAGCTGATGTCGAGGTTCATCCGAAGGTTTCCAGAAAGGTGTAAATGGACTGGGTGACGCAGGCGACCAGCTGTTCCAGCTGTTCGCTGGTTTCTTCGCCCATCGAGAAACGCAAGAAGGGGTCTGTTGACTCTGCTATTGCCGCAGCAGCTGAAATACGGGTAACGCCAAAACCGAAGCTCACACCTTTGGTGATCGATACGCCTGCGGTTCGGCAGCTGTTGATGATGAGTTCGATCAAGCCCTCCAAACAGTGCCGATTGTTCAAGCCCGGCTCACTAAAAGTGATGGCGACGACACCTCCACCATGGTTCCACTGACGCTGGCGCCAGTCGCGCGGATAGGCAACACGCAATTTACTGCATGGGTGCTCGATGGCGTCCAGTGAGGCCGCAATATACTCGGCGTTGCGCGTCAAGCGCGTCAAGCGCTGCATGCGTTGCAGCAGCTGCTCTCGGCCGAACAACGGAAAGCGCGCTACCTGATTTTGGTTTAAGCCAGTGCCCAGGTTGCGTCGGTGTCGGGCGAGGGAAGGGGCATGTTGCTCGCTGCAAACAACCACGCCGAGCATTTGCAGATCCAGCCCCAACTGCAGGTATTTGCTGCCGCTTTCGAAGTAGAGAATTTGTGGATGATGTGGCGCATCGAACAGCGTGAAAGGGTTGAAGCCACCGGAGATCATGGTGCCGTCAATAACCAGCCAGCGGTTTCGCCAGTCGCGGGTACGCAAGGCGTTGGCCAGCGCTTGGAAATCAAAGCAGGGCAGTTCACCGATATTTGCCATGGGGTCCGCGAATACAACATGGCTGTCAGTGTGCTCCACGCATTCGATCAATGCCTCTACGCTCCAGTCCTCCGCGATCGTCATTGAAACCTGCGGAAGTGCTTCCAGCTGTTCCAGCGCTTCAAAGTATAGATAGGGGACCCTTGCCACTCGGGCTACGTCCGGCTGTTTTGGAAAGACTTCGCGTAAAAGATAGCTTTCCAGCGTCGAGTAGGCCGCTTGGCCGCTGGAGGTTAGCAGCGCTGTGTGCGCTCCACCACCAAAGCCGATCGCGTGCACCAAGTTCAGTTCAAGTTCGCGCAGGGCCACCGAACCATAGCGTTCATAGTTCACAGAGCTGGTTTGCAGGTCCGCCGGATCGAAAAACATGATCTCTTTGCTTTGATCGGTACTTGCACTACACCAGTTCAAGGCTGAGCGGGCGAGTCCGAAACTTTGAATCAACAAGCGATACCGCTGCGCAACCTGACGCCCGTCCAGACCCGGGCTGCGGCAACTGCTGATCATTTTACGGGTGCTCTCCAGCGCATCTCCCATGAAGCTTTCAACTATGGGGTCTACGGGTAACGACTCGCGCAGGGTAAACGATAGGTGTTGCTGCAGGGTTGCTTGCAACTTGTCCAAGCCTTGTTCTACACGGTCTACCAATTGCAGCCACATCGACAGAAGCGTGGCCTCGCTGATTGGCGATGGGCTGTAAGCGCTTGTCTTTTCGGCAGCCTGAGATGTCTTGCCAGGCGCGGACGCCGAGGCCGACAGCTCAATGCCGAGTGTGCTTGCTCTCAGGCCGTTTATCTTGCGCAGTCTGGGTTCTTCGATGACGGCAGTCATGGCTTTCGCCAGCAGCGGAACGGAAATATTGCCACCACTGACAAGGACCAGGATATCGCCTTTAAGATTAGGACTCTCGTCGAACAGCAAGGGCGCCAAAGCAATGGCTCCCGCTCCCTCGGACAGAATGCTTTCCTGATGCAAGAGCGTCATCATGCTGGTCTTGATGCGATCCTCAGGCACTGCGTGAAAAATGGGTGCCAATGCCTGTATCAACGGCCACAGCCAGTTGTATGGCTCGTGTTCGATCGCAAGTCCATCGGCAAGTGTGGGCATGACGCTTTTAAGCATCTGCTGACCATCGAAGCCGTTATGCAGGTTACGACCAAAAATAGCCGGATGCGCTCCATGTAACCTTGTCTCTGGCCATAGCTTGGCCGCCGCGCAGCCGAAACCGGTGAGCAGGCCGCCACCGCCAAATGGCAGCAGGATGTGATCAAACCGCCGATCATCCTGCTCTGCGATTTCCAGTGCCAGTGACCCTTGGCCTGCGACCACGTCGGGGTGATCGAACGGAGAGATATAATGCCTGCCATTTTCCTGCGCCTCCTGATGTGCTGCGACATAGGCCTCAGAGACATCTGCACCTCCCTGCACGATTCGCGCCCCTACTGCCCGCAGCCGGCGAATCTTAATTTCGGAAGCGTTCAACGGCACGAAGATATTGGCGTGCAAGCCGAGTTCGCGTGCCAATGTGGCAATTGCCAGCCCGTGATTGCCTGCCGAGGCCGTATAGACAAAGGCACCGGGGGCAAGCAAGCGCAGAGAATTATAAGCCCCGCGCAATTTGAAAGATCCAGTACGCTGCATGCACTCCAGTTTTGCCCACACCCGTCGGTTGTTTGCGCCAAGCCAAGGCAGCTCGACTAAGGGAGTTTTGACGAGCTTGCGAGAAAGTGCCGGGTAGGATTTTCGAATATTCTCGTATAAGTTTTCCAGTAACTCGGGACCGGAGCGGTTGGTCGTCGTCTGCATAAAGTTAGGGATGGTCTGATCAACGCGGTCGGGAAATGAAGCAAGCCACATCTGCGGCGCTGAGGGCGCTCAAACCCCTGATTTTTTGCCGTTTTCGGCGCGTTTTCGGTGTATTTCCCGGGTTACAGGCACACCTTCCCCGCAGCAGGCATTAACTCTTCCTGATTAGCCCCATCCCTCAGCCATGGAAGTTGCTTGCCATACGCAAAACGCGCTCTGGGCAAGGTGTGCAGCGCAGCAGTGCCGTCGCCAGCCGCGGCAGCATCTGTTTCAGGTCGAATCGGCGGTTGAAGCGATAGGCCGCCTCGGCCAGGTAGCGCCTTGCATACTTGGCCTGGCCCACCGCATGGTAGGTCCCGCTGATGGCGCGTTTGACATTGCCCAGCACCACATTCAACCAACGTGCTCCCTGGACGTCGGTTGCAGCACGACCGCCGCCGGTATCGAGCGTGGTGTGGGCATGCCCGGCCTCCTCCAGACGGCGAAAGCACGCCAGGCCGTCGCTATAGACCTCACACTCCGGCTCCAGACGGCGCGCGATCCAGTCCTCCAGCGAGGCGTTGTCAAAGGCCTTCACCGGCTCGATCACCGCAAAGACGGGGTGTTCGTGGGTGTGGTCCACTTGCACCGCGATCACGAACGGCTGTTTGTTCTCCGAACCTCGTCCGCGCTTGCCGCCGCTGCGCTCACCGCCCAGATACGCGTCATCGATCTGCACGAATCCCTTGAGTTTTCGCGGTTCTTCGCGCTCGGTCATCGCCTGCATGATCTTGTGCTTCATGCGCCAGGCCGCCTTGTAGGTCACCCCAAGATGCCGCTTCAACTCCAGTGCTGCCAGGTTGGTCTTGCTGGAGGTCAACAGGTACATCGCCTGCATCCACAGGCGCAAAGACAGCTTGCTCGATTGCAACAGCGTGCCGGCACGCAAGGTGGTTTGATGCCGGCACCCCCGGCACTGGTAGTAGACCTGATCAGCGCGTCGAAAGCGCGAGCGCGCGCGGCCGTCGCACTGCGGGCAGCGAAATCCCTTCGGCCAGCGCCACCGATACAACGCCCGGTAACACTTGGCTTCGGTTCCGTAGCGATCCATGAACTCGCTCAGCGACAAGCCTGGCTGAAACTGCACGAGATTGATGCCCATCTCCCACCTCCGTTGCCTTGAGCTGGGGTCATTGTCCAACCGCAGCGTCGCAGATCCTGCAACTAGCGGCTGAGGGATGGGGCTAATCAGGTAACTCTTTGCGCTTCAGCCACAGATTCGACAGCGCAAACAGCGTCAGCATCTGCGCGGTGTTCTTGACCAGGCCGCGATAGCGCACCTTGACGTAGCCAAACTGACGCTTGATCACCCGGAACGGGTGTTCCACCTTCGCCCGCAGGCTGGCCTTGGTGTGCTCCCACCGCTTGGCCAACTTCAGTTCGCGTTTGTTCTTGATCTGCTTCAGCTTCGAGGGCTTCTCCGCGATCAGGTAGCGCAGCGTGCGCTTGCGCTTCATCTCCTCGCGCTTCTCAAGCCCGGTGTAGCCGCTGTCCCCGCACACCGTATCCTCCTTGCCGTGCAGCAGCTTGTGCGCTTGCGTGATATCGGCCACGTTGGCCGCTGTGCATTCGACGTGGTGCACCAGCCCGGAGTCATCGTCCACCCCGATGTGCGCCTTCATCCCGAAGTCATACTGATTCCTTTTCTTGGTCTGGTGCATGTCCGGATCGCGCTCGCCATCCTTGTTCTTGGTCGAACTGGGCGCCGCAATGATCGTGGCATCCACGATCGTCCCGCCCCGCAGACTCTGCCCCTTGCGCGACAGGTGCGCGTTGACCCGGTTGAACAGGTTGCGCGCCAGATCATGCCGCTCTAGCAGATGCCGGAAGTGGAGAATCGTCGTTTCATCCGGCACCTCGTCCAGCCCACCGATCTTGGCGAAACGGCGCATCGACACCGTGTCGTATAGGGCTTCTTCCGCCGAGGGATCGCTCAGTGCATACCACTGCTGCAAAAAGTGGATGCGCAGCATCGTCTCCAGCCGATACGGCTGTCGCCCCGGCTGCCCCGACTTTGGATAGTGCGGCTCGATCAGCGCCAGCAGGCCCTTCCATGGCACGACCTGATCCATCTCGGCCAGGAACACCTCACGCCGCGTCCGCTTGCGCTTGCCGTTGTACTCCGCGTCTCCGAAGGTCAGTTGCATCGTCGTCGTCCTGTTGCGTCTGTGCGATTGTCGCAGGATCGACGCCCCCCCAAGTTTGAGTAGCACCTCAGTTTTTGGACGTGAAGAAGCGTTTTTCCGAAGAGCAGATCATCGGCTTCCTGCGCGAAGCCGAGGCCGGCATGCCGATCAAAGACCTGTGCCGACGGCATGGCTTCAGTGAGGCGTCCTACTACCTGTGGCGCAGCAAGTTCGGCGGCATGAGCGTGCCCGATGCCAAGCGGCTCAAGGACCTGGAGGCCGAGAACACGCGACTGAAGAAGTTGCTGGCCGAGCAGGTGTTCCAGAACGACCTGATCAAGGATGCGCTGCAAAAACAATGGTGAGCGCACCGGCGCGTCGTACGCTGGTGCGCGAGTGGATCGCAGGTGGCGCCAGCGAGCGCTGCGCCCTGGCAGCGATCGGCATGAGCGCCAGTGCGCTGCGCTATCGCCCGCGCGAGGACCGCAACGTTGAGTTGCGCGAGCGCATCCTTGCGTTGGCGCATCGCCATCGCCGCTATGGCGTGGGGATGATCTCTCTCAAGCTGCGGCAGGAAGGGCGTCTCGTGAACTATAAGCGGGTGGAGCGGCTGTATTGCGAGCAGCAGCTGCAGGTCCGCCGCCGCACGCGTAAAAAGGTGCCGGTAGGCGAGCGTCAGCCGTTGCTGCGGCCCACCCAGGCCAACCCGGTGTGGTCGATGGACGTCGTGTTCGACCGCACCGCCGAAGGCAGGGCAATCAAATGCCTGGTGATCGTGGACGACGCAACCCACGAAGCGGTCGCCATCGACGTGGAGCGTGCGATCTCGGGACACGGCGTTGTGCGCGTGCTGGATCGGTTGGCACACAGTCGTGGCCTGCCGAAGATGATCCGCACGGACAATGGCAAGGAGTTCTGTGGCAAGGCCATGGTCGCCTGGGCGCATGCCAATGGTGTGCAGCTACGCCAGATCCAGCCTGGCAAGCCGAACCAGAATGCCTACGTCGAATCCTTCAACGGCCGGCTACGCGACGAATGCCTCAACGAACACTGGTTCCCAACGCTGCTGCATGCGCGCACCGAAATCGAACGCTGGCGCCGCGAATACAACGAACACCGCCCCAAAAAAACAATCGGCGGAATGACGCCGGCGGCCTATGCCCAGCAGTTGGCCAATAGCGATATCATCAACCCCGGACTCTAAACCCGACTGCTACTCAGGATGGGGGCACGTCGCATCCACGGTGTAGCCGACGGCCCGTTGATGCGTTTGCCGATTAGTTGATACAACGCCGCGCGCAACGCCAGCGGCAGGTCGTGGTGGAAGGCGAAATACGTCAAGGCCATGGCGGCGAGTGCGAACACGCCCCAGCCATGCAGACCCCAATGCAGAACAGCACCTGCATCGCCTGACGCGCGGACGCCTCGTCATTGCCGGTACCGCCCTGCGGCGGCTGCAGATAATGGGTCAGTGGTTCGGAAACGCAGAAGAAGAACAGCGTGATGCTGATGCCGTCCGCGAACAGCATGCCGGCCCAGGAGAGGTAACTGAATTCCGGTTCGTCGTGATCTGCGCCGCGCTTGATGTTGCCGTCGCTGGACAAGGCCGTGGCAAGCACGAACACCAGATACAACGTCATCGCCAGCAGGTAGTACCAGCCGACATTGCGCGACGCCCAGGTGTGCGCATCTAGCAGGACACGTCCTGATTCCAGCGGAAACACCGACACCAGCAAGGCAAACGTACACACGACCGTGGCAGCCAGCACGAACACCGGGCGCAGGGTGCGTACCGGCGCTGTCGCACTCATGACGACGCACCCATACGCTGCGTATCCACCTGCTGTGCTCCCAACGAAAAACCACCTGCGTTAGCGCACAGGCGGTGTCGAAGGGGCGTCGGCTGTCGAGTTCGCCAGTGCGAATCGGCCGTCAATTTTCTGGTTATTTAACGCAGCAATTGCGTTGGCACGCGGATATCCATGCCCACCGCCAGGTGATCGGAGAACGCGGCCGGAATCGCTTCGGTGTGTTCGATCACCAGGCTATCGCTGACCAGAATGTGGTCGATCGCCCGGTCCGGACGCCAGCTGGGAAAGGTGTGTACTTCGCAGCTCGGCGGTTGCAGGCGGGTATGGCGATACAGCGACTGCATCTCCGGTCGATCGGCCATGCAATTGAAATCGCCCATCAACATCGCGTTGGGATGGTCGGACAACAGTTCGGCGATGAAGGCCAATTGCGCCATGCGCGAATTGGCGCCCAGCGACAGATGCGCCACCGCCACGGCCAGGCCATCGCGGCCTTCGCCGAATTTGGCCAGCAGGATGCCGCGCCCGCCGATGCGGCCGGGCAGGGCGTGGTCCTGCACTTCCAACGGTTCCAGCTTGCTCAGCAGACCGTTGGCGCTGGAGGCGACCCCGCCCATGCGGCGATTGGGTTGGTGGCTCCAGTAATCGAAGCCGGCGCGCTCGGCCAGGTAGTGGGTCTGGTTGGTGAAGCCCGAGCGCAGGCTGCCGGGGTCGGCCTCCTGCAAGCCGACGATGTCGCGTTCGCCGACCAGTGCGGCGATGCTGTCCAGGCTGGTGCGCTTGCTGCCCAGCGGCAATGCGTGCGACCAGCTCCGCGTCACATAGTCGCTGTAACGGCGGGTGCTGGAGCCGGCCTGGATATTGGCGGTCAGCACCCGCAGAATGCGCGAGTCCGAAGCGTTCACGACGTTGCGTTCGCGCGACTCACTTGGTCAGCGTGGCGCGTTCGCGTGCGATCAGGTGATCGGCGATGCGCAGCATTTCCGGAAAGCTCTGGCCCTTGACCAGGTACTTGCCGTTGATGATCAGCGACGGCGTGCCGGTGATCTTGCTGCGGGTGGCGAACTGCTTGGCGCGGTTGGTCTTGGCCGAGACGCCGAAGCTGCTCATGGTGTCGATGAAGGTCTTCTGGTCCACGCCGTACTTGGCGTAGAACGCGGCGATGTCCTGCACCGAATCCTTGCCGTGCTCGCCCTTGAGGGTCTGGTCGACGTGGATGGCCTTGTACAGCGCTTCATGGGTCTTTTCCTGCACGCCCAGCGTTTCGGCGGCATAGAAGGCGCGGCCGTAGTCATCCCAATAGTTGCCAAACATGGCCGGCACGTAGACGAAATGCACGTCCGAGGGCAGGCCGGCCTTCCACGGCCCGATCAGCGGCTGGAACGCGTTACAGGCCGGGCAGACGTAGCCGAAGACTTCGGCCACTTCGATCTTGCCTGCGGCTTGCTGATACGGCTGGCCACCGTCGATGTCCAGATAATCGGTGCCGGCGACCGGCTCGGGACCATTGGGCGCGCGCGGGGCAGCGCTGGGGGCGGCAGGCGGCGGAGTGGTGGCGCTTTCGCCGACTGCAGGCGGTGCGGCGGGATCGGTCGCCGGGGCAGCGGCGGCAGGCGCGGGCGCCGTTCCGGCAGCTGAGGTGGTGGCGGCAGGTGCGGTGTCGGACGAACCGTCCTGCGCCTTGCAGGCGACCAGGATCGGCAACAGCGCCATCAGCGTCAGGGCGAAGCGGGTCTTCATCGGATTGGATCTCCAGCGTGGGGCGAGAAAAGGGCCGGACGGCCGCGGGGCGCATGATGCCACGCGCGGCCGTGGCTGGCGGTGATGCGCTTCAGCGCTTGGCCGGCGCGGCGTGCTCGCGGGCGATCAGATAGTCGGCAATGCGCAGCATGTCCGGGTAATTGCGCGCGCCGATCAGGTAGCGACCGTTGACGATGATGGCCGGCGTGCCGGGAATCTTGCTGCGCAGCGCGAACTCGCGCGCAGCCTTGAGCTTGGCATCCACCGCCTCGCTCTTGTAGGTCTCGATGAAGCGCTGCTGCGGGATTCCGTAACTGGCATAGAACGCGGCCAGTTCTTCCGGCGCCACGTTCTGGGTGGGTACGGTCTGTTTTTCATGGATGGCGTCGAACATGGCGCGGTGGCTGCGCTTGGCCAGGCCCAGGATGTCGGCGGCGAAGTAGGCGCGCGCAAACGCGTCCCAGAAGCCACCAAAGGCGGCCGGTACCGGGGTGAAGCGCACATACGCCGGCTGCTTGGCCACCCAGGCTTCCAGCACCGGCTCGAAATGCGCGCAGTGCGGGCAGGTGTAGCCGAAGACTTCGGTCACTTCGACCTTGCCGGCCAGCGGGGCGTACGGCTGGCCGCCGTCGATCAGGGTGTAGTCCTCGCCTTCGACCGGCGCGGCTTTCTTGTCGGCGGCGCAGGCCAGCAGTGGCAACAGGAACAACACCAGCAGGGGCAGACGGGAAAGCAATTTCATGCGGGCTCCGTGGGGGCAAGGGCAGAGTGGGAAATGACAACGCCGGTCACGGGACCGGCGTCGTGAAGCGGTGTGGCAACGGCAGGTGGCAGCTTACGAACCTGCGGGCGCTCCTCCAGGCGGCTGCGCTGCGGCAGCATCGTCGGCACGATCATGCAGGCCTTGCAGATAGCTGGACAGCGCCTGGATCTCCTGCTCGGTCAGCGGGTGCGCAACCTGCGCCATGATATTGAAGAGCGCCGGATTGCGCTCCTGGGTGATGCCAGCCTGGTATTCCTTCAGGCGTCGTGCCACGTAGTCGGCATGCTGGCCGCCCAGGCGCGGATAGGCCGGGCCCGGATTGCCGCCGCCGGCCGGTCCGTGGCAGGCCATGCAGGCCGGCACGCCGCGCGCGGTGTCGCCGCCGCGGTAGAGCTTCTCGCCGACTTCGTAGAACTTCATGCCTTGGTAGGGGCCCTCGGCGATCGCTGCGTCATCAGCAACGCCAGCGGAGGCCTTCTGGGTAGCGAAGTAGGCGCCCAGGTCGCGCATGTCCTGCGCGGTGAGGTCCTTGACGAACGGCACCATCACCGCCGACATCCCGGTATTGCGCTCGCCGCTGGCAATCAACGCCACTTGATGCGCAACGTAGCGTTCGGTTTGCCCGGCGATGCGCGGGTACATCGCCACCGCTGGATTGCCGTCCGGGCCGTGGCAGGCCGCACATGCGGTGGCCTTGGTCTGGCCGGCCTTGGCATCGCCCCAGGTAGTCTTGGCCAGATCCACCTCCAGCGGCGCAAGGCGCACCGGCGGCGGATCGGGGATCGGCGTGACCGCCGATTGCGCAAACGCCACGGCCGCAATGACCGGCACGGCGAGGGCGGCGAGGACTAGCACACGAGCATGGCGCATCAGCTAAAGCTCCGTATGGACCCGGCCCGCGCACGGTGGGTACCGGCAGTGGCAGGCGTGCTTCGATTATCGACACGCCTTTGCGCCAGGGTCAACGAACGGTGCAGCAAAACTGCCGGGCCCCGGACGTGCGATCCTAGTGCGATGTCGCTCCTTATCGAACAAGCCCGCTACCACCTGTCCGCCCACAACGCCCGGCAATTGCCCGACGATGGCGGCTACGAGGTGGCCTTCGCCGGCCGCTCCAACGCCGGAAAATCCAGCGCGCTCAATGCGCTGACCCGCCAGAACGCGCTGGCGCGCGTGTCCAAGACGCCCGGTCGCACCCAGCAGCTGGTGTTCTTCCAGATCCAGCCCGAGCGCTACCTGGTGGACCTGCCCGGCTACGGCTACGCCAAGGTGCCGCAGGACCTGCAGGCGCACTGGCAGGCCTTCATCGACCGCTATTTCCGCACCCGCGAAGCCCTGCGCGGGTTGGTGGTGGTGATGGATATCCGCCACCCGCTGAAGGATTACGACCTGCAGATGCTCGGTTATGCGGCCGAACGCGGTCTGCCCGCGCACGGGTTGCTGACCAAGGCCGACAAGCTCGGCCGTGGTCAGCAGATGCAAACCCTGCAGAAGGTCAAGAAGGAAGTCACCTCGCGCTTCGGCGACAGCGTGACGGTGCAGACCTACTCGGGCCAATCGCGCCAGGGCGTGGACGAATTGCGCGGCATCGTCGGCGGCTGGCTGGGCCTGATCGCGGAGCCGCTGGCCGAGCACTGAGGGCGCGCAGCCACGCTGCTCCGATCGCTCGGACGCAGCGCAGGTGCGCACACGGATGGCCGCCCACGGTGTCGGTGCGGCGCTTGCGTCCGCATTAGAACCTGTTCACAATCTTATTCAAACCGTGCAAACTCCACGAATGCGCGAGAAGAACTATCCAAGTGACGTGAGCCGTGAGCGGTTCGAGCAAATCCGCCCGATTCTGGAGCAAGCCCGCAAGCGCACCAAGCCTGTGACAGTGGATATGTATGAGGTGTGGTGCGCAGTGCTGTATCTGCTACGGACAGGTTGCCCGTGGCGTGCGTTGCCCAGTGATTTTCCGAAGTGGCGCACGGTGCATTCCTACTTTGCCAAGTGGAGCGAAGTGGACGATGGAGGAATAAGCCTGCTGGAGCGGGCGCTTAAAAAATCAGGTTGGCGCGGCCCGCGAGAAACAGGGGCGCAAGGCCTGCAGCACGTTCTTGATCGTGGACGCGCAGAGCGTGAAGAACAGTGATACAGCCGGTCAGAAAGGCTATGACGCGGGCAAGAAGGTATCGGGGATCAAGCGCCACATCGCGGTGGATACGCAAGGCTTTCCACATGCCGTTGCGGTGACCACGGCGGAAGTCATCGATCGTCAAGGTGCGCTGGAGGCATTGAAACGCTGCCGATCGGGTTTAGGTCGGGTGAAACGCCTGCTGTGCGACAGCGGCTACACCGGAGATCCCTTCGCCGAGGGCGTACAGGACATTCTGGGCAAGCATGTCACCGTACAGATTGCCAAGCGCAGCGAGCTGCATACCTTCAAGGTCATGCCCAAGCGCTAGAGTGTCGAACGCAGCTTTGCCTGGCTGGAGAAGAACCGGAGGCTATGGAAGAACTGCGAGCGAAGGCTCAATACCAGCTTGCAGTTCATCTACCTGGCGTTCCTGGCACTGCTGCTCAGGAGATCGTGAACAGGTTCTTAGACCTGTACGTGGAACAGTTGCCCGATCGCAGCGGTGGCGGCCATTGCCGCGGCTCCCCAGAACATCACCCGCAGCGCGCCGCGCAGGCCGGATGCGCCGCCGGTGCGCGCCGCCACGGCGCCGGTCAAGGCCAGACCGAGCAACGCGACCGTGCTGGTCACCGCTGCCGTTTGCCCCGCTGGTGCGAGCAGCGCCGCCAGGATCGGCAGCACCGCGCCGCAGCAAAACGCCGCTGCCGATGCCAGCGCCGCCTGCAGCGGCCGCGCGCGCAGGCTTTCGGTAATGCCCAGTTCGTCGCGCGCATGCGCGCCCAGCGCATCGTGGGCGGTCAATTGCTCGGCAACCTGGCGTGCCAGCGCGGTATCCAATCCGCGCTGGCGGTAGATGCTAGCGAGCTCTTCCAATTCGGTTTGCGGATGATCGCGCAGTTCGCGGCGCTCCAATGCCAGATCGGCGTGCTCGGTATCCGCTTGCGATTGCACCGAGACATATTCGCCAGCAGCCATCGACATCGCGCCGGCGACCAGGCCGGCGATGCCGGTCGCCAGCACGTCCGCTGCGGTCGCGCCGCTGCTGGCAACACCGACCAGCAAGCCGGCCACCGAGAGGATGCCGTCGTTGGCGCCGAGCACGGCGGCACGCAGCCAGCCGGCCTGGTCGCTGCGATGGCGTTCGATATGGAGAGGTCGCATCGTGCGTGTGCCATGTGGACAGATCGCCAGCTTAGCCGGGTAAGCGCGGAGCTGGAGTGATTGCGTACTGTTCTCGCCTGCATCCGCGTGACGGGGTGTGGAATGCTGCACCACCATCGATTGCGATATGGGCTTGGCGCCGGTCAGGCTATAGTGCGGCCCTTGCGAGGGCGGTACCCGTCCCAGATCGCTCACCCTTACCTGCGAGCCTGCCCTTGTCGAGCCCCAGCCACGTTGCCGAAACGCCGATCACCGAACGCGCGGAGCTGGTCCAGGTGCTGGCCTCTGGCGAGAAGCCGAGTGCGGACTGGCGGATCGGCACCGAGCACGAAAAGTTCGGCTTCCAGCTCGACGACCTGCGCGCGCCCACCTTCGAAGGCGCACGCGGCATCGAGGCCTTGCTGACCGGGTTGACCCGTTTCGGCTGGGAGCCAGTGCAGGAAAACGGCAACACCATCGCGCTGCTGCGCGACGGCGCGTCTGTGACGCTGGAGCCGGCCGGGCAGCTGGAGCTCTCCGGCGCGGCAGTGGAAACCCTGCACCACACCTGCGTGGAAACCGGCACCCATCTGGACGAAGTGGCGCAAGTCGCCGGCGAGTTGCAGCTGGGGTTCCTGGGCATGGGCTTCCAGCCCAAGTGGCGTCGCGACCAGATGCCGTGGATGCCCAAGGGCCGCTACCAGATCATGAAGAACTACATGCCCAAGGTCGGCGCGCTCGGCCTGGACATGATGACGCGCACCTGCACGGTGCAGGTGAATCTGGATTACGCCACCGAAGCGGACATGGTGAAGAAGTTCCGCGTGTCGCTGGCGTTGCAGCCGATCGCCACCGCGTTGTTCGCCGATTCGCCGTTCACCGAAGGCAAGCCCAACGGCTACCTGAGCTACCGCTCGCACATCTGGACCGACACCGACGCCGACCGTACCGGCATGCTGGATTTCGTGTTCGAAGACGGCTTCGGCTACGAGCGCTACGTCGATTACCTGCTCGATGTGCCGATGTATTTTTCCTACCGCGATGGTGTGTATCACGACGCCAGCGGGCAGAGCTTCCGCGACTTCATGCAGGGCAAACTGCCGGCGCTGCCGGGCGCGCTGCCGACGCTGCGCGACTGGTCGGACCACATGACCACCGCGTTTCCGGAAGTGCGCTTGAAGAAGTATCTGGAAATGCGCGGCGCCGATGCCGGCCCGTGGGATCGTCTGTGCGCGTTGTCGGCGTTCTGGGTGGGCCTGCTGTACGACCAGACCGCACTGGATGCGGCCTGGGACCTGGTCAAGGATTTCAGTCCGACCGAGCGGCACGCGCTGCGCGATGGCGTGCCCAAGCACGCGTTGGGCTTGCCGTTCCGCAATGGCACGGCCCGCGATCTGGCAGTGGACGCGGTCGACATCGCCCGCGAAGGCCTGCGTCGCCGCGCACGCCTGAATCGAGATGGGCAGGACGAAACCGGCTTTCTGGATGTGATCGCCGAGATTGCCGAAAGCGGCGTGACCGCGGCCGAACGCAAGCTGGCGCTGTATCACGGCGCATGGAACGGCGATATCGACCGCGTGTTCCGCGAGTTCGCTTACTGAGCATGCGTCGACAATCGCCAGCGCGCGCTGGCGCCGGCACACGTCGGTCGTCAGCGATTGCGTGCGGGTGCCGCTGCAGTCGCATCAGCTGATGCAGTCAGTTATGCGGACCATGGTGGGCACAGCCGTTCTTGACTCAGCGCAGCCTCGCCTGCGCGGGGCAGCAAACCGCGCTCCAATCCAACGTCAGCGTCGCTCTGGCATGCAGGGCAGTCGTACGGTCACTCGCAATCCGCCGCGGGCGCGATTGTCCAGGCGCAGGTCGCCGCCGTGCGCCAGCACGATGCTGTGCGCCACCGACAGACCCAGCCCGATGCCGCCAGTGTCGCGGTTGCGCGAGGACTCGCCACGCACGAATGGCAGCAGGAGTTGTTCGCGTTGGGTGGGGGCGATGCCGGGGCCGTCGTCGTCGATCCACAACACGCCGTCTTCGCCATCGCGCTGCAACTGCAGGCGAGCGCGCTTGCCGTATTTCAACGCGTTCTCGAGCAGATTCATCACTGCGCGGCGTAACGCCAGCGGGTCGCCGTCCAGGGTGATTTCAGGGCCCGGCAGTAGCTCGGCGTCGGCGCCGACATCGGTGGCGTTGTCGACCACGCTCTCCACCAGCAAGCGCAGATCCAGCGGTGCGCGTTCGCCGCGATGACGATCGTTCTGGATGAAGTCCAGCGCTGCGGGAATCATCGCCTTCATTTCGTCGATATCGGCCAGCGCCTTGTCGCGAAGCGGCGGCTGCAGGCCATCCAGGCGAAACGACAGCCGCGCCAGAGGTGTGCGTAGGTCGTGTGCGATCGCCGCCACCATATGCGTGCGTTCGTTGATCAGGCGGTTCAGGCCTGCCTGCATCCCGTTACGAATCGGCTGCGCGCACGATTTCTGGCGGGCCACTGCGTTGCAGCGCGGCGGCATCGGGATGACGGCCCAGGCGGTCGGCAGCTTCGGCAAAGCGCTTGATCGGTGCCGACAGCGCGCGCGAAAACCACCATGCCAGCGGCACGTTGGCCAGCAGGCCGGCCAGGAACAGCAGCACGACATGGGTCTTGAACTCGCCCGAGAGGCGGCGACGCGGCGATTCCACGGTGCGCCAGCGGCCGTCGGGTTGTTGCCGAGACACCGATCACCGAGCGCGCCGAACTGGTCCATGTGCTGGCCTCCGGAGAAAAGCCCGAGGCGCAATGGCGTATCGGCACGGAGCACGAGCAATTCGGTTTCCGGCTGGACGATCTGCGGCCGCCGACGTTCGACGGCGAACGCGGAATCGAAGCCTCGGTGACGCTGGAGCCAGCGGGGCAGTTGGAATTGTCCGGCGCGCCGCTGCACACCATTCACGACACCTGCGTGGAAGTGGGCAGCCACCTCAACGAGGTCAAGCAGGTGGCCGATCAATTGGGCCTGGGCTTTCTCGGCATGGGCTTCCAGCCGAAATGGAGCCGTGAGGCGATGCCGTTGATGCCCCAGGACCGCCACAAGATCATGCAGGCGTACATGCCTAACGTCGGCGCGCTCGGCCTGGACATGATGACCCGCACCCGCACCCGCACCCGCACCCGCACCTGCACCTGCACCTGCACCTGCACCGTCCAGGTCAACCTGGACTATGCCAGCGAAGCGGACATGGTCAAGAAATTTCGTGTCTCGCTCGCGTTGCAGCCGATTGCCACTGCACTGTTTGCCGATTCGCCATTCACCGAGGGAAAGCCTAACGGCTACCTCAGCTACCGCTCGCACATCTGGATCGATACCGACGCCGACCGCACCGGTATTCTCGATTTCGTATTCGAGGACGGCTTCGGTTACGAGCGCTATCTCGATTATCTGCTGGATGTGCCGATGTATTTTTCCTATCACGACGGCACCTATATCGATGCCAGCGGGCAGAGCTTTCGCGATTTTCTGCGCGGCGCCGACGCCAGGCCATGGGGGCGGCTGTGCGCGCTGTCCGCGTTCTGGGTCGGTTTGCTGTACGACGACCCGGCGCTGGATGCGGCCTGGGATTTGGTCAAAGATTTCAGCAGGAGCGAACGCCACGCGCTACGCGACGGGGTGCCGCGCCATGCACTGAAGTTGCCGTTCCGCAATGACAGCGTGCAGAACCTCGCCACCGAAGCGGTGAAGATCGCCCTGGCCGGCTTGCGTCGCCGTGCGCGCCTGAATCGCGATGTCCAGGACGAATCGCGATTCCTCGAACCGTTGGTAGAGATCCTGCATAGCGGCGAGACCGCCGCCGAGCGCAAGTTGGCGCTGTATCACGGCGTCTGGCAGGGCGATATCGACCGGGTGTTCGGCGAGTTCGCGTACTGAGGTGTGCTCCTCGCCGAACCAGATGCCGTGGCGGGCGATGCGAGTGCCAGCGTCACCGGATGTCAGTGCTGGGGTCTGTTGGCGGTGGGCGGTTGAAGGCGGGTCGCCGCACAGGACTGCATCGCCTTTTCGTCTTCCTGGGTTTCGATGCGGATCTTGCGCATCGAGGCGAGAGTGTGTTGGATGCCGAACAGGGTCAGCAGACGGCAGGCCTGGCTGGCTGAAAGTTCCGCTTCGATATCGTTGTAAGTGAACGTCGTCACGCCGTTTGCGTTGAAACGCAGCGATTGAATGAAGCGCTTCCGCGAAGCCGGCGAAAGCAACGCAAGCGGGCTGGATGCATCCGCGTTCGCCAGGTAACGATCAAGTTGCTCGGTGGAACGAATGGGAGCCGTTGGCAACCGCGAAGCGTCTTGTGCATCGACGTGCTTTGCTGCTGCCGCTGGTGCTGCGTCGGTCGGACGTGCCATCGCGCAATCAAGAAATCCTGCCGACACCCAGGTCACCGCTGCCAGCAATGCTGCCAGCCTTTTCGATTCCGGTTTCATTGCGATCTCCTTGGAGGCTCTTTCCGAGCGCCGCGATGGGAGGATTCGGTAAGATTGCCAACGATGGATGTCAATTCTCAGTGATGGATGGTGGTCGACAGGGGGAGCGATGGGGGAGTTCTGAGTCTGTGTTGCCCTTCTCTTTTTTCTGCTTTGCGTCGCGCCGAGCATGTGTTGACGTTGAGTCGGTATCGATGTAAAAAAACGCAATGGTAGGCAGGAGCGAGGAGGTGGCGATCATCCATCGACTAGGATGATCTGAGTGTGGCAGTAAACAAGATTTTTTTGATTACAGCGTTGCTGCAGCCTCCACTTTGGCTTGCGTCGAAAAAGTTCCAGTAATAACGCAAGTATTTTGTTGTTGTTTCATGGAGTAACACTTCTCACGAAAAGGATCAATCATGAAGCTTGGAATGACGCATTGCGTTGCTGTTTTCTGCCTGGTGTCCGGTTTGTCGGTTAATGCATCCGGGCGAGCTGAAGAAGTGTCGATTAACACGGCCGCTGAGCAAGTTGCTGCAGAGTTGGCTACCAATCAGGATGCACAAAAAGCGTTGCGGTTGAGGACGGCTCAGATTCATTCTGCCGAAGGTCTCGCGCAGTACCTGGTCAAAGCCGATGCCTCCAGTCCGATTAATTTGCTTTCCCCCGCTGCAAGGAAAAGGTTTGTCGAATCCTTGCGTTTCAACGCCTCCGGTGTGACATCGTTTAGATACAGCGATATAGAAGCAGAGCTTTCGGCTAGTCAGGCGTATCGGCTACTGTCGCTGTTTGGGTTGGAAAGCAAGGTTTCCAGCATGCGCAAGATTCGCGTCGATTCCGAAGAAGACAGGGCCGTGAGTCGGGCCTATCCAGCGTCAGCCTTCACGCCTGACAGGCGCCAAGACGGAGATCATGAAGATTACGCATGCATAGGCGGGCATACTTGCGAGGAAAGCGTAGGTAAGATTTGCATGAGCGGCTGCTGATGCCATTGCTGCACCCAGTGGCTCGTTTCATCGGCGCTGCCTTGCTCGCCTTGGCAGCGCCGATGGTTTGCGCGCAAACACGCGACGGTTCGCTCTACGATGCACTGGCCGACCTGAGCGAAAGTGCTCAAGTCTCGTCTGGCGCCCAGCGCGCAGAGGCGGTCGTTTCTCTGTACGAACGCATGGTCGGCACCGCCGATCCCTGCGCTGCCGCCAAGTTGCCGTTTGACGAGGACGATCTGTTCCGGGCGACGGTGCTCGCCGAGGGCTATTCGTTCGACCCCCGGTATGTGCACAAACTGGGATGTCTCTATGCGCGCCTGCAGCGACAGGGGCGGGTAACCCGCTGGCACATCATTTCCTATGCCGATGCGTTGGCCTCGATCAGCCGGTTCGACGCGGCGAACCGGATCCTGGCAGCGTTGCCGACGCGGCCTCTCGCACCGCTGCCCACGCTTGCATTCGAGCGACCGTTGGGATCGTCGCGACGCGTGATAGATATCGTCTCGCCGACCCATGCTGTGGTGCGTGTGTTCGCGCTACACGATGACCGTCTGGCCATACTCGCGGTGGTCCATCCGGATTGCCATTTCTCGGCGAACGCGCTCAACGCGATCGTGAGCAGCGAGGACGACCGCTGGCTGCGCGAGCGGCTCGTGCTGCTGGTCGCACCGGGCGCCAGGCCGCCCATCGACGGCATCGCGCAATGGAATCGCCGCCAGCCCATGCTGCCGATGCACCTAATGTATCAGCGCAGCGACTGGGCTTTCCTGCACAGCACCGGTACGCCGACGTTCTATCTGGTGCGTGGCAGCACCATCCTCGAGACGTTCGCGGGCTGGCCCAATTCCGATGGACTGGCCAGGATGAAGGCGGCGTTGCAGCGGGAAAGCGCGGCAGAACACGGCAGTCGGCAACGGCGCTAGTCGGATCAGCCTCGTGTGTCTTGCGTGCAAATTTATGTGCTGGCCTGGCAAGGCAGTGTCACGCACACCCGCAGGCCGCTTTCGGGACGGTTGTTCAGCTTGATTTCGCCGCCGTGCGCGAGCACCGTGCTGTGCGCCACTGATAGGCCCAGGCCGATGCCGCCGGTGTCGCGGTTGCGCGAGTTTTCGCCGCGGAAGAACGGCAGAAACAGCTTTTCTTGCTGGTTGGGATCGATGCCAGGGCCATCGTCGTCGATCCACAGCACGCACTCGGTGGCTTCGCGCCGCAGGTGCAGACGCGCGCGCTTGCCGTACTTCAAGGCGTTCTCCACCAGGTTCATCACCATGCGCCGCAGCGATAGCGGATCGCCGTCGAGGGTGATGGCCTGGCCGGCGTGCAGGCTGACGTCGGCGCCGGTGTCCCTGGCATCGTCCACCACACTCTCCACGAGGAGGCGGAAATCCAGTGGAGAGCGGGGAGTGCGGTGGCTGTCGTTGTGGATGAAATGCAGCGCTGCGGAAATCATCGCCTTCATTTCGTCGATATCGGCCAGTGCCTTGTCGCGCAGCGGTGGTTGCAGGCCATCCAGGCGGAACGACAGCCGCGCCAGCGGCGTGCGCAGGTCGTGCGCGATCGCCGCGACCATGTGCGTGCGTTCATTGATCAGGCGGTTCAGGCGCGCCTGCATCGCATTGAACGAATCGGCTGCGCGTACGATTTCCGGCGGGCCAGTGCGTTGCAGCGCGGCGGCATCGGGGTTGCGGCCCAGGCGGTCGGCGGCTTCGGCAAAGCGCTTGATCGGTGCCGACAGCGCCCGCGAAAACCACCAGGCCAGTGGGACGTTGGCCAGCAGACCGGCCAGGAACAGCAGTACCACATGGGTCTTGAACTCGCCAGAGAGGCGGCGACGCGGCGATTCCACGGTGCGCCAGCGGCCGTCGGGTTGTTGCAGGGCAGCGGTGAAGCCATCCAGTAACGGGACGCCGGGGGTCAGCCGTTCGCTTTCCCAGGCGCCGGGCATTTCATCCGGACCTGGCCCAGTGCCGGACAGCGCACCTGGCTGGCCGTCGCGCGGCCAGTTGTGCGGAAAGGGCGGCAGACCTTGCGCACCAGCACGTTCGTCAGCCACGCCCTCGGCATCGACAGCGCGCTCCTGGGTGGACCACCGCTGCGGCGGGAGCATGACCGGCTGCGGCGCTTCGCGATCGTTGGCGTGGCGATAGAACCGCACCTGAGCTGCGGGCACATCCAGCCAGTGGGCAAGCAGCATTTCGGCGAACGGGTCGCGCACCTGGCCTATCGGCGGCATGGGCGCCTGCGCCGAGTCATGCACTTTCAGGGTCCGGGTGCCGGCCGGCATGCGGGTCGATAGCAGCGCCACCACTTCCGGTGGATGCACGGGCGGCTCATACACGGGGGTGTGCATCACCAGCAGGGCGATGCCCACCGCCTGGGCGGTGAGCAGGGCTACCGCCAACAACACAAAGGTCCGCGCAAAGATCGACAGCCCGCGCCGTGCCGGTTTGCTCACAGGCGCGAGACGCTCGGCAGCAGCATGTAGCCCTCGTTGCGTACGGTGCGAATCAATTCGGTATGGACGCGCTCATTGATCTTGCGGCGCAGGCGGCTGATCTGGCTGTCGATGGCGCGGTCGTAGACGTCGGTATCGCGGCCGCGGGCGCACTCCAGCAGCTGGTCGCGGCTGAGCACGCGCTGTGGGTGTTCGACAAAGGTGCGCAGCAGCGCGAACTCGCCGTCGGAGAGATTGATGAAGATGCCGGTGGGGTCGCGCAGGTCGCGGCGCACCACGTCCAGCCGCCAGCCGGCGAACTCGTAGACATTGCCGCGCTGATCGGACTGCTCGTTGCTGGACTGGCTGCGCCGCAGCAGGGCGCGCACACGGGCGAGCAATTCGTGCGGGTTGCAGGGCTTGGCAAGGTAATCGTCGGCGCCGACTTCCAGGCCGATGATGCGGTCGGTGTCGTTGCCCAGCGCGCTGAGCATGATGACCGCAGGTGAACCGCGCTCGCTGGCCAGGGTGCGCGCTGCACTCAGCCCATCTTCTCCCGGCATCATCACGTCGAGTACGATGAGGTCCGGGCGGCGCTGTGCCATGACAGAGCGCATCTCCGCCACGTTTTCGGCCATGTCCACCTGGTAGCCGTGCGCGCTCAGAAATTCGCCGATCAGCTTGCGCAGATCAGGGTCGTCGTCGACCACGAGAACGCAGGGTGGTTGCAGGTCCATGGAGGTCATCGTCTGTGGCGCGGAGGTTGGCCCGCGCAAGGTGGTGGCTGCCGGATAGATGGTGCTCGCAATTGCAAGTCTGGGAGCACGCATCATAATGGCCGAATTTGTTAACCATTGGCACACGTGTAACGTACCATGATAGAACGGGACATCGTGCAGGAAACTACGGCATCGACACGATGCCGCTCTACTGGTGCGTGCGCGCATGACAAGGCATTTCCGATGATGCGGGTGATCAGTCGCGACAACGGCGTGGGCCTGACCCGCGACATGGTGCTGATGGCCGAAACACTGCGTGCCGGCGGCGTGCCGGTGCAGGAAGTGGGATTCACCAGCCAGCGCCTGCACGACACCGGCCGCGAGGTGCGCCTGTGGGCCAGCCGCGTGCTCTTCGGGCAGGTGCCGCTACAGATCTTTTCCGAGCGCGTCTACAGGCGCTGCCTGTTGCTGGGGCAGATCAACCTGCTGGTGCCCAACCCGGAATGGTTGCTGCCCAAGTGGCTGCCGCTGCTGCCGCGCTTCGATGCGGTGCTGTGCAAGACTCACCATGCCGAGCGGATCTTCCGCAGCCTCGGGTGCGCCACCCGCTTCATCGGTTTCACCAGCCCTGACCGGTACGACGCGCGCGTATTCCGTCAGCGCGCCTTCTTTCACTTGGCCGGGCGCAGTACCGCCAAGGGCACGCGTGTGTTGCTGGAGACCTGGCAGCGACATCCTGAGTGGCCGTTGCTGACGGTGGTGCAGAACCCGCGCACCGCCGGCAAGCCGGTGGTGGCGCCGAATATCGACCACCGCGTTGGATACCTAGACGATGCCGAACTGCGCCGCATGCAGAACGCGCATCTGTTCCATCTATGCCCCTCGGAGGCCGAAGGCTTCGGCCATTACCTGATGGAAGCGCTGAGCGTGGGTGCGGTGACGCTGGCCACCGACGGCGAGCCGATGAACGAACTGATCAAGCCCGAACACGGTGTGCTGATTCCCGTGGCGGAGGTGCGTCAGCGCCATCTTGCATCGTATTACTACGTGGACGCGGCAGGCATCGCGCAGGCCGTGGAAAGCGCCCTGGCATTGCCGCAGGCGCAGCTGGATCAGTTGTCGGCCAACGCACGTGCGTTCTACCAGGCCAACGATGCCGCATTCGCCGCGCGCTTTCGCAATGCGGTGCTGGCGTCGCTGCCGGGACATGCTGTGGATCCGGTGGCCATCGTGGCGCGGGCAGCTGCCGAAAACTGACGGCGTCAGCGTTCGCGTTGCCACTGGCGGATCTGCTGCATATTCCGTGGCGCAGGCCGAAGATGGTGTTACATGCGCTGCGGATGCCGGCAAGCGCCAAGACACGCCGGCATGCGGCGCGTGGCGGCAAATCCGCAGCAAAGCAAGCTGCAAATCTCCCCTGGAAAATGCGGCATAGCCCGCGTTCGCCATCTGCATGCGGTGCGCAGATGCGTCATCCAGCCAGGGAGATTCACGATGGTCCATACCCAACCACGCGTCGCTGTCAGCGCCGCACTACTCGCAGCGCTCAGCTTGGGAGGTTGTGCGAATTTCTATCGTACTGCGCAGGATGCGCCACCGCCCCACGCGCATTGGGCGCCAGTACGACCGCCGCCGCCGAGTGCAAGAACAATCGATGCATTAGAGGCTTGCGTGCGGGAACAAGGCTTGGTCCCAGCTCCGCCACCTGCCGACGTCGCGCACCACGCCGCGTCGGAGCGAGTGGATCAGGCAAGCTTCGACGGCTGCCTGGTACGCAGGGGCGTAGCGCTGTCACCGCCACCGCCGCGTGCTGACGGTGCCGAGTCGCCGGGTGCGCGTGCCGACAGGCATGTATTTGGCGAACCTGATGCGGCAGACGGACCGCCGGGTCCACCGCCTTACGATTCCGAATTCGACGCAGCGCTGCAGGCATGCGCTAACGCGGAAGGCATCGCAGCGCCATTGCCGGAGCTGCCGCCGGACATGCTGGCGGAATGCCTGGGTGTCGCAGGATTTGCACCGTCACAGCCACCGCCACCGCCGCGCTGATGCGGATACCCCACGTCAGCGGCCAGCAACGGTGCGGACAGTCGGCAGGGTCAGGTTGCGGCGGTAACTGCTCGCAGACATGGATTGGGTCCGTCTCGCGCGCGTATGCAGTACGCGGCTCGTCGGGCATGTCTGCGCAATGGACGTGCTGCGCTGCGGCTAACAGGTGGCCTCTGTGTGCCTGTTCCGTCAGCGCGCAGTGACTGCAGCGCCGTCCACCAACCAATGGCGGTGATCGCGCTCGCCACGATCACGGCCGGCAAGCGGCCGGCCATCGCTTTTCTTGAAGCAAACCATATACTGCCCCCCAGTATTTTGCCGGAGCCGCCATGCCGCATTCGCCGCATGAGAAAAAGCGAGCCCTAGCACGCGTGCGCCGATTGCGCGGGCAATGCGACGCGCTCGAGCGGGCGCTGCAGGCGGGTGCGGACTGTGCGCCTGTCTTGCAGCAGATCGCCGCGATCCGGGGTGCCGTGAATGGGCTGATGTCGCAGGTGCTCCAAGCGCATATCCGCGAAGATTTCGGACACGCCGCCGCATCTGATGCGCAACGCGCCGAGCGGGTGCAGGATCTGCTCGGCCTGGTCCGGTCCTACCTCAAATAAATCTCCCACCTGGCCGGTGCTTGCCGTGCCCGTTCTCGAACCGCATCGTCAGGAGCGTCATCCCATGAAATCCCGTGCAGCAGTTGCATTCGGACCCGGCAAGCCGCTGGAAATGGTCGAAATCGACGTCGCACCGCCAAAGGCTGGCGAAGTGCTGGTGCGCATCACGCACACCGGCGTGTGCCACACCGATGCGTTCACGCTGTCCGGCGACGACCCGGAAGGCATCTTCCCGTCGGTGCTTGGGCATGAAGGCGGCGGCATCGTCGAACAGGTCGGCGAAGGCGTGACCAGCGTCAAGGTGGGCGATCACGTGATCCCGCTGTACACCGCCGAATGCCGCAAGTGCAAATTCTGTCTGTCCGGCAAGACCAACCTGTGCCAGGCCGTGCGCGCCACCCAGGGCAAGGGCTTGATGCCCGATGGCACCACGCGCTTCTCGTATAACGGCGAGCCGATCTATCACTACATGGGCTGCAGCACCTTCAGCGAATACACCGTGGTGCCGGAGATTTCGCTGGCCGTGGTCAACCCGGAGGCGCCGCTGGAAAAGGTCTGTCTGCTCGGTTGCGGCGTCACCACCGGCATCGGTGCGGTGCACAACACCGCCAAGGTCAAGCCGGGCGAAAGCGTGGCGGTGTTCGGCCTGGGCGGCATTGGGCTGGCGGTGATCCAGGGCGCGGTGCAGGCCAAGGCCGGGCGCATCCTGGCAATCGACACCAACCCGGGCAAGTTCGATCTGGCACGCAGCATGGGCGCCACCGACTGCATCAACCCGAAGGACTACGACAAGCCGATCCAGGAGGTCATCGTCGAGTTGACCGATGGCGGCGTGGACTTCAGCTTCGAGTGCATCGGCAACGTCAATGTCATGCGTTCGGCGCTGGAGTGTTGCCACAAGGGCTGGGGCGAGAGCGTCATCATCGGGGTGGCCGGTGCCGGCCAGGAAATCAGCACGCGCCCGTTCCAGCTGGTCACCGGGCGCGTGTGGCGCGGCTCGGCCTTTGGCGGCGTCAAGGGGCGGACCCAATTGCCTGGCATGGTGGAGCAATCGATGAAGGGCGAGATCGATCTGGATCCGTTCATCACCCACACCATGCCGCTGGAAGAGATCAACGAAGCCTTCCACCTGATGCATGAAGGCAAGTCGATCCGGACCGTGATTCATTTCTGACCGTACGGCCAGGAGCGGCGCGTGGCCGCTTCCGCGCACGTAGTACACAAGACTCCGGGAGGGGCGTCATGACGCATGTGTCGATTCATTCTTCGGTAGATGGCGGTGTTGCGCGAAGCGGCGCGGAAGGTTTTCAAGGCGGCACCCTTGAATGCCACTGCGCCAGTGACAAGGTGATCGTCGACGTGTCTGCGCAGACCGCGCCCAACCATGCCTGTGGTTGCAGCAAGTGCTGGAAGCCCGACGGCGCGAAGTTCTCCGTGGTGGCGGTGGTCTCGCGCGACACGGTCAAGGTGACGGCGCACGAAGAGAAGCTGACGCTCGTCGATGAAAGCGCGACGATCCAATGCCACGCGTGCACCGGGTGCGGCGTGCATCTGTATGGCCGGATCGAGAACAACGACCACGCGTTCTACGGCCTGGATTTCGTGTCCACCGAGTTGTCGAAGCAACAGGGCTGGTCGGCGCCCGGTTTTGCTGCGTTCGTGTCGTCCATGATCGAAACCGGCACGCCGCCGGAGCAGATGGATGGGGTGCGCGTGCCTGACCGAACTCGGGTTGCCGCCATACGACTGCCTGTCGCCGGCGTTGATGGATGCCCTGTCTGCGCATGTCGCGCGCAACAAGGGTCTGTTGCATTGATGGTCCAACCCTGCAGCCGGCGATCCGGCTGCGGGGTTTTCTCTTCGTAAGGAATCTTCATGGAACGTATCGAACATCGTGCCTGTTTTGGCGGTTGGCAGGATGTCTACCGGCATCAGTCGCAGACCTTGGACTGCCGCATGCACGTGGGCGTATACCTGCCGCCGCAGGCCGCCGATGGCCCGCTGCCGGTGCTGTACTGGCTGAGCGGTCTGACCTGCACCGAGCAGAACTTCATCAGCAAGGCAGGGGCGCAGCGCTACGCCGCTGAGCATGGCGTGATCCTGGTGGCCCCCGACACCAGCCCGCGTGGCGACGATATAGCGGATGCGGACGGCTACGATATCGGCAAGGGCGCGGGTTTCTACCTCGATGCCACACAAGCGCCGTGGGCTGCGCATTACCGCATGTACGACTACGTGGTGAACGAGTTACCGGCGTTGATCGAAGCACACTTCGCCACCACTGGCGTGCGTGCGATCAGCGGCCACTCGATGGGCGGGCATGGCGCCTTGACCATCGCATTGAAAAACCCGGGACGCTATCGCAGCGTGTCGGCGTTTTCGCCGATCGTGGCGCCCAGCCAGGTGCCATGGGGCGAGAAGGCGTTTAGCCAGTATCTGGGCGACGATCGCGCCACGTGGAACGCGTACGATGCTACGGCCTTGATCGCTGATGCTCAGGAACGCTTACCCTTGTTGATCGATCAGGGAGACGCGGACGAGTTTCTTCAAAACCAGCTGAAAACAGTGTTGTTCGAAGATGCGGCCAAGGCAGCCGGCTATCCGGTGACGGTGCGGCTGCAACCCGGTTACGACCACAGCTATTACTTCATCTCAAGCTTTATGGGCGAGCACATTGCGCATCATGCTGCGGCCTTGCGGGGATGAGCGTGGGCGGTTGTGGGCGCGACGTGGGATGAGCACGGCGGCTGATATTTGCGTGACATGGCGGCATCGGTCGCGACTACACGCTGCTGCACCCGGGTGGGTCGGTTCCTCAGCAAGACAAGGCTCTCCATGGCGCATGACATCCACGCGCGTCCGCAATTCTATGCACGTCTTGCTGGTGCTCTCTATCTGGCAGTCATCGTGCTTGCAGGCTGGGCCGAAGGCTATGTATCCAATGCGTTGATCGTTGCAGGCGATGACCAGGCGACGCTGCGGTCAATCGTGGCGCACGCCGCGCTTTGGAAGATGTGGCTTGGCGCCAATCTAGTGGTGCCATTGCGTGCAGTCGTGCAGTGATGAATCGACTATCTGTTGCTACGGCCAGCGGGTCGTGGTCTGGCGTTGTTGTTTGTGCTGTTGAACATCGCATCGCTGTCAGTCGAAGCAATCAGCAAGGTGTTCCAACTGAGGGTGTTGCCGCTGGCCTCCAGTGCGACGGGTGCATCACCGGAGCATGGGTTCGCGCTGGCATCAATGGCATTGCTGGGCCACGGCATCGCGTTCAATAGCGCCGATCTTTTCTGGCGCCGCCTGCCTGGTCAGCGACAGTGTGATCTATCGCTCCACCTACCTGCCGCGCACGGTGGGTGTGCTGATGCTGTTGGCCGGTATCAGCTATCTCATCGCCGCATTTGCCCAGCAGTTGGCGCCGGAATTTGCTGCAACGATCAACCCGGGCATCCTGCTGCCGGTGCTGGTTGGCGGAACGACGTTGTGCCTGTGGCTGCTGCTCAAAGGCGTCAATCGCGCGCGCCGGGATGCAAGGGTTTCAGAATCTTCGGCTTAGCGGACGTCGCGCATTTCCCAGTGCGCGCCGGCTAACGCCTGCATACGCTGTTTGAAGAGAGCGCCGGGAATGCTGGTAGTGGCAACCAGGTCGATGCGCAGGTCGTGCTGCCTGCCAGTCACCGTCGCTGCCGGGTCTGTGATGCCCAGGCTGGGATCCACCTCGTCCGGGTCGGGCTGCAGCTGGCGCCAACGGTCGAACCAGGCCGGGTCGCGCAGCGCAGACTGCAACTGCTCGGCGAATGCGTCGGCGCCATTGGCGGTAAAGCTCACCGAGGTCGCGCTACCACGAGCGAGCTTTGGATCGGGCAGGCTGATCGAATAGCTGACAGGCATATGCATACCTCAGATGGATGACGCCGGCACGTTAGTGCAGGGCAGGTGAGCATTCCGTCGACGGGTGGGCAGGGATGCCGCGCAAGGTCCCGCGACGATGGGCGAGCAAGGAGGAGTTGAGATGGTCGGTGCGCATATAAAAAAGGCGCCTTCCGGCGCCTTTTTTGGAGCTACGACTCGTTACTTCAGTGCCTTGAAGCGCAGGCGCTTCGGGCCGGCGTCGTCGCCCATGCGGCGGCGCTTGTCTTCTTCGTACTCGCGGTAGTTGCCCTGGAAGAACTCCACGTGCGAGTCGCCTTCGAACGCCAGGATGTGCGTGGCAATACGGTCCAGGAACCAGCGGTCATGCGAAATCACGAAGGTATTGCCGGGGAATTCCAGCAACGCATCTTCCAGCGCACGCAGGGTTTCGATGTCCAGGTCGTTGGACGGTTCGTCGAGCAGCAGCACGTTGCCGCCCTGTAGCAGCGTCTTGGCCATGTGCAGACGACCGCGCTCACCACCGGACAACGAACCAACCATCTTCTGCTGGTCCTGGCCCTTGAAGTTGAAGCGGCCGATGTAGGCGCGCGACTGGATCTCAATGCCGTTGATGTTGAGGATGTCCAGGCCGCCAGCGATTTCCTGGAAGACGTTGTGGTTGCCTTCCAGCGCGTCGCGGCTCTGGTCCACATAGGACAGCTGCACGGTGGGGCCGACCACGATCTCGCCGGAGTCCGGCTTTTCCTGGCCGGTGATCATCTTGAACAGTGTCGACTTACCGGCACCGTTGGGGCCGATGATGCCGACGATGGCGCCTGGCGGCACGATCATCGACAGGTTGTCGATCAACAAGCGGTCGCCGAACTTCTTGGAGACATTCTTGAACTCCATCACCGCGTTGCCCAGGCGTTCGCCCGGCGGGATGAAAATTTCGTTGGTTTCGTTGCGCTTCTGGTAATCGACCGACTGCAGCTCTTCCAGGCGGGCCAGACGTGCCTTGCCCTTGGTGCGGCCGCCCTTGGCGTTCTGGCGCGACCATTCCAGTTCCTTCTGGATCGCCTTCTGGCGCGACTTTTCCTGGTTGTCTTCCTGTTTGAGGCGCTCGTCCTTCTGGGTCAGCCAGTCGGTGTAGTTGCCCTTCCACGGAATGCCGCGGCCGCGGTCCAGTTCCAGGATCCATTCGGCAGCGTTGTCGAGGAAATAGCGATCATGCGTCACCGCCACCACGGTCCCGGTGTAGCGCGCCAGGAACTGCTCCAGCCATTCCACCGACTCGGCGTCCAGGTGGTTGGTGGGTTCGTCGAGCAGCAGCATGTCCGGCTTCTGCAGCAGCAGGCGGCATAGCGCCACGCGACGCTTTTCGCCACCGGACAGCTTGCCGACAATCGCCTCCCACGGCGGCAGGCGCAGCGCATCGGCGGCGACATCCAGCTGGTTTTCCAGCGTATGCGCGTCGCCGGCAGCCAGGATCGCTTCCAGGCGTTCCTGTTCCTTGGCCAGCGCGTCGAAATCGGCGCCTTCTTCGGCATAGGCCAGATACACCGCATCCAGCGCGGCCTGGGCCTGCAGCACGTCGCCCACGCCTTCTTCCACTGCTTCGCGCACGGTGTGTTCGGGGTTGAGCTGCGGTTCCTGCGCCAGGTAGCCGACCTTGATGCCAGCCTGCGGGCGGGCTTCGCCCTCGAAGTCGGTGTCCACGCCGGCCATGATCTTCAGCACCGTGGACTTGCCCGCGCCGTTCAGGCCCAGCAGGCCGATCTTGGCGCCTGGGAAGAAGCTCAGCGAGATGTCCTTGATGATCTGCCGCTTGGGCGGGACCACCTTGCTGACGCGGTTCATGGTGTAAATGTATTGCGACATAGGTGCTCCGGGGGACGCAGGCACCCGCCGGCCGAGGCCGGGGGCGCGGCGGAAAAAGGGATTGCGTCGATTATACGTGCAAGTGGCCTGGCCCGCGGCGGCACGCCTGCAGCTAAACGGCACCTTGCGTCCGGCCTGAATAGGCTTTTTCGTAATCGATTCCAGCAAGAATGCATTAACGCGGCCAGCCTCTTAATGAAATTACGACGCCGCGAACAGGACCTGTCATGCACCGCAAACGCATCGTTACCGTTGTGCTTTCCTTCATCCTGGTGCTGGGTGCCTTCGCACCGGCTGCATTCGCCGGGGATTGGGACCGCGACCACGATCGCCGCGACCACGATCGCCGCGACCACGATCGCCGCGGCCATGACCGCGGCCATGGCCCGGATCATCGCCGTGACTGGCGCGACGATCGCCGTGACGACCGCCGCGAGTGGCGTCAGGACCGCCGTTACTACAGCAACGGCTACCGCGATGGCTATCGCGATGGCTATCGCGACGCCCGTTACCAGGACCGTCGTTACGACCGCAATCGGGTCTATGTCTATGACCGCCCTGGGTACTACCGCGCCGGCCCGCCGCCGCGTCCGTATTGGGCCCGTGGCCAGCGTTATCACGGGCCGGTCTATGTGGTGAACGACTACGACCGCTATGACCTGCGTCGCCCACCATACGGCTACCGCTGGCAGCGCGACGACCGCGGCAACCTGCTGTTGGTCGCCATCGCCACCGGCATCATTGCCGACCTGGTGATCAATAATTGAGCGTGGCGATCAACCTGCGCGGCCAGGTGCGGCCAGCGGATCGGTAACGGCAACAGGGCGTGCTTCGGCGCGCCCTGTCGCATTGTGGCAGCCCTGCTTTACGATCCTCAACGCACCAGGGCCTTCAGCAATTCGCGCTGACGCGACGTGTTGCTTGATCTAAACGACGTACTGCAGCACATGTTGGTGTTGCTGCCTGCGGCGATGGCGCGAACACTTGCGCGAGCCTGCATGGGAGGCATTGCCGGCGCGCTGGCGTGCGGCATCGCCCAGGTTCACCAGCCCTGGCGGCAGTGCCGCGACGTGCACACCGTTGCGCATCCGCTCACGTGTTTCGGTCATCTGCAGGCGTGCGCGCTGGGCTTGTGTCAGTGCATTGATGGTCGGCGCCAAGCTGACGACCATCTTGCATGGGAGGACACGAAAATGACCTCGCTTTACATTGAAGCTGCATCCGGTTAGCAAAAGCGTGACATCCGACGACTTCGAAGTCTGTAAGTCCCGCGGGGAAAATTTATGCTGTCGCGCCGCCGGCCACTTGCTGCGTCGGAGGCGAGACGTCCGTGCCGTGATCGGTGTCGTCAAGGCCCGGCCACCAGCGTTCCGCCTCTGCGCGCGCCGAGGCGACGATGTCTTGACTAGAGACCTCCACCACACCGGCAATCTCCTCATGAACAAAGCGCTTGTTTCCCCGGCCGTGATGGCCGTGCTGTACGCGGCCGCGGCTACCGCCTTCGCCCAGGACGCTGCCGGCACCGATGCCGTTGCGCGCGGCAGCTTCACCACGACCTCCACCACCACGACCTCCAACACCACCAATTCCAACGCCACCCAGCGCGCGCTCCAGCTCGACGCGGTCAAGGTGACCGGTAGCTCGGTGTCGCTGGGTAGCGGCAACATGGAGATACAGTCCGCGCCCAAGGCTGTGTCCACCATCAGCCGACAGGCCATTATCAGGGGCGTGCCTGGCGCCAACTTCACCCAGATGCTGTCCAGCATCCCCGGCGCGATCGCGGCCACCAACGACATGACCGGCCTGAGTGACGGCAGCTTCACCGTGCGCGGCTTCACCGCCGACGAGATCGGCGTGACCCTCAATGGTGTGCCACTCAACGACTCGGGTGATTACACGATCTACGCCACCGAGTACGGCGACACCGAAAACATGGGCGACATCACCGTCGAGCAGGGCTACCCGGGCGTGACCTCACCGGTGATCGGCGCAGCCGGCGGCAACATCGCCTGGGTGACCGTCGATCCGACCGCCGATGCCGGCTTGGACGTGAGCCAGAGCTTGGGCAGCAATCACTACAGGCGCACCTTCCTGCGCTACAACACCGGTGACAGCGGTCCGGTCCGTTCGTGGTTCTCCTATTCTAACAACCAGGCCGACCAATGGCGCGGCGATGGCCAGTCCACGGTGACCAAGATCGACGCCAAGTCGGTGTGGACGCTGGACGACGGCGACGCGATCACCGGCGCGCTGCAATACACCCGCCATGTCAGGAACGGCTACCGCAACCTGACCAAGGAGCAGATCGCCGCCACTGGCTACGACTTCGGGTATGTCCAGTCCTACAAGTCGGCCGATGCCAGTGACTGGGTCGGCACCCAGACCAACCCGTTCCGCAGCTGGATCGCCAACCTCGACGGTGAGTTCACACTGAGCGACAGCCTGCACCTATCGGTGGTGCCGTACTTCGTCTACGGCTACGGTGGTGGCGGCTACGGGTACGCCAGTACCTATGTGTTCTACACCTTCGACACCTTCCGGCCAGGCATCCACGTCAAGTTCAAGCAGGACGTTGGCATGCGCGACAGCCTGGAGTACGGCATGCTGGTCGAGCGCCCGCGTGAGCAAGGTTCCAATGTCTTCCTCCCGGCCGACCCACAGGGCCACCCTGCCGATGTCTGGGGCCATGACAGCCGGTATTACTACAAAAACGCCAACGGTAGCCCGCAGGTCGCCTATCGCTTCTACTCGACCACGCCCACCTACCGCGCTTTCGCCACCAACACCTGGACGCCTAACGACCAGTGGACGCTGACCGTTGGTGGCGCCTATACCTGGGTGCAGCGCAAGGGCTGGTATTCGACCTGGCCGGGCGCAGACCTGGGCATCGATCTGGCCACGCCGGGAAACAGCTCGCTGTACGCTTCCGGCGCGAATACGTACAAAAAGTTCACTCCGACGGGGGGCGTCAAGTTCCAACTCGATGAGCAGAACCAGTTATTCCTCGGGGTCGGCAAGACCTCCCGCGCGCCGATCAACACCGCCGCGCTGTACGACTTCTGGAACGCCGCCTACGCCAGTGCCATCGGTTCGCAGACATCGATCAGCGATGCCGAACCCGAGCAGGCGCTGACCGCCGACCTGGGCTGGCGCTACTACGGCGACAATCTGAGCACGGTGCTCGATCTGTATGCGACCAACTTCGAGCACAAGCAGTTCAGTGGCGCCGATCCGATGACCCACGCTCCGGTCTACTACCAGTTGGGCAGCGTGCAGATGCGCGGCGTCAATGCCGAGTTGAGCTACAAGGTCAACGACCTGTGGTCTGTTTATGCCTCCTATGCGTACAACAAGAGCCAGATGAAGAGCGATGTCGCGCTTGGCGCCACCACCTATGCCACCGACGGCAAGACCCTGGTCAACGCACCGAGAAACGTCGGATATGCCTCGGTCAACTACACAGGCCAAGCGCTGTGGGCCAGCCTGAGCGTGAATGCGCAGAGCAGGATCTGGGGCACCTTCCTCAACGCCGGTGGCTCGGACGCTGGTGGATTTGCCACCGTCAACCTCAACAGCGGCTACAACTTCCATGACATCGGCAACCTGAAGAAGCCTTACCTGAAGGTCAACCTGTTCAACCTGGGCAACCGCAAGGCGCTGATATTCTCGGCGACCACGGCGCTGGACGCCACGGCCTCGGCAGCGAGCTGGCAACTCCTGCAGGACCGCACGTTGATGGTCACCTTTGGCGGATCGTTCGCGCTGTAAAGCGCCACGGCGCAGGCGCGGGCACTTGCCTACGCCTGGGTTTGCTTTCAGGCAGGCAGCTGTCTTCGGGCCTGCCGGGGTTGAACTGCTGTCGGACCCGGCCCGCGTGCAGGGCATATCACCTCAAAGCGCGCAACACGCTTTAAACTACGCGCCTGCCATCTGTCCATTCCTCTGGAGACCTGATGTTCTCGCGCGATGTCCGACTGGAAACCTACGACCCCGAACTGGCCAAGGCCATCGCTGCTGAAGCCGGCCGCCAGGAGGATCACGTCGAGCTGATCGCCAGCGAGAACTACTGCAGCCAGCTGGTGATGGAAGCCCAGGGCAGCCAGCTGACCAACAAGTACGCCGAAGGCTACCCTGGCAAGCGCTACTACGGCGGCTGCGCGTTCGTCGACATTGCCGAACAGCTAGCGATCGACCGCATCAAGCAGGTCTTCGATGCCGATTATGCAAATGTGCAGCCGCACAGCGGCTCGCAGGCCAACCAGGCGGTGTATCTGGCGCTGCTGCAGCCGGGCGACACCATTTTGGGCATGAGCCTGGCGCATGGCGGCCACCTGACCCACGGCGCCAAGGCCAACGTCTCCGGCAAGCTGTTCAACGCGGTGCAGTACGGCGTCAACGAGCAGGGCCTGATCGATTACGACGAAGTGCAGCGTCTTGCGACCGAGCACACGCCGAAGATGGTGGTGGCCGGTTTCTCGGCGTATTCGCAGAAGATCGACTGGGCCCGCTTCCGTGCCATTGCCGACAGCGTTGGCGCCTATCTGTTCGTGGACATGGCCCACATCGCTGGCCTCGTGGCCGCCGGGGTGTATCCCAGCCCGATGGAACATGCGCACGTGGTGACGTCGACGACGCACAAGACGCTGCGCGGTCCGCGTGGCGGCATCATCGTCGCCAAGGGCGCCAGCGAAGAATTGCAGAAGAAGCTGCAGTCGATCGTGTTCCCCGGCATTCAGGGTGGCCCGCTGATGCACGTGATCGCCGCCAAGGCGGTTGCGTTCAAGGAAGCACTGGAGCCGGCGTTCAAGACCTACCAGCAACAGGTGGTCAAGAATGCTCAGGCGATGGCCAACACGCTGATCGCACGCGGGTACAAGATCGTCTCCGGCGGCACCGAAAACCATCTGATGCTGGTCGACATGATCGGCCGCGACGTCTCCGGCAAGGATGCCGAAGCCGCGCTGGGCAAGGCGCACATCACCGTCAACAAGAACGCGGTGCCCAACGACCCGCGCTCGCCGTTCGTTACCTCGGGCCTGCGCTTGGGTACCCCGGCAATCACCACGCGCGGTTACAAGGAACCGGACAGCATCGATCTGGCCAACTGGATCGCCGATGTGCTCGACGCCCCGACCGACGAAGCGGTGCTGGCGAAAGTGCGCGATGCAGTGACCGCGCAGTGCAAGCGTTATCCGGTGTACGGCTGAGCGTCGCAACGTCATGGCGTTGATCGCACGCAGGCTGGGCGCAGCGTCGAAGTACGACCACCTTGCCTGTGTGCGTGCCGCCGGTTTGCGCTGCGAAGTGGATCTGCCGCGGCAGGGCATCCTGCCGCATGACCTGATCCATCTGTGGGTGGAAAGCCGGCTTGGCCTGAGCGACGGCTTCATCGGTCTGGTCGCCAAAGGGGCAGATATCGACTACGCGGGCAAGGGCCTGCACCGGCATGTAGATCCGGAGCGGCAGATGCAAGCCGGGCAGGCAGAGTCTGTGGTCGAGGCGCTGCAATCGCAGCTGTGGTCCGGGCAGTTCGACGAGGCCATGTTTCATTACGGGCCGGCTCAGGCGTGCAGTATGCGTGGCGTCATGCCGCCGGAGCTTGAAGGCATCGCGCCGGAAGAGGATTTGTTCATACCGCTCACGCGGTCGGGTGCTGCCTGGAACGCGATGGCAGCCGGGATGGAATGGCGGCTCGCGTTTGCCCGGCAGCCCGGAATGTTGGAAGAACACCGCTAATGCATTGCCCCTTCTGCCAGCACAGCGACACCCGCGTGATCGATTCGCGGGTGTCCGAAGACGGCACGACGATTCGTCGGCGCCGTGAGTGCGAGGCATGCGGTGAGCGTTTCAGCACGTTGGAAACGATCGAACTGAAGTTGCCCACCGTGGTCAAGAGCGATGGTGGGCGCGAAGCGTTCGATGCACGCAAGCTGCGCACCAGTTTCGACCGCGCGCTGCAGAAGCGGCCGGTGGCCGAGGAACAAATCGAAGCAGCGGTACGCTCAGTCGTGCATCAGCTGCGGATGTCGGGCGAGCGCGAAGTGGGCTCGCTGCGCGTAGGCGAATACGTGATGGTGGAGCTGCGCAAGCTCGATCATGTCGGCTATGTGCGCTTTGCTTCGGTGTATCGCAGTTTCCAGGACGTGGCCGATTTTCGTGAGGAAATCGAGAAGCTCGAACGCGAACTGCCGGTCGGCAGCGAACAACTGCCATTGCTGGAAGTGGCACTGGAACGCGCCGGCAAGCCCGGCAAGCGATGAGCGCGATGCGCATCGCCTGCGTTGCGGAAACGCCAGCGTATCTGCCTGAGATTGCGCAAGCGCATCTGCAGGCCTTCGGCACGTTGCTGCCGGAATGGAACCTGGATGAAGCGTTGAGCGAATTGTGCAGCCATGCGCGCGATGGCGTTATTCCGACAACCTGGGTGGCGAAGGATGAGGCCCAGTGGCTGGGCTCGGTGAGCCTGCTCGAAAACGATGATGCGCGCATTCGGCAATGGTCGCCCTGGTTGGCGTCTCTTTATGTGCAGCCGCAGGCGCGCGGGCAGGGGATTGGCGAAGCGCTGGTGGCGCACTGCGTGCAGGACGCCGCGCGCCTGTGCGTGCCGTTGCTGTACCTGTATTGCCAGCCGGCATTGGTGCCGTTTTATCAGCGGCTGGGATGGCAGACGCATGCCGAATTCTTACTAGGCCCAATGCACATCGTGGTGATGCGCAGCGCGCCGGGAGCAGTGACGCGATGAGTGAGACCGCGGCGATCGCGAGTGCCGATGACCACCGCTGGATGGCGCAGGCGTTGCGCTTGGCCGAGCGCGGCGCCTACACCACCCGCCCCAATCCGATGGTGGGCTGCGTGATTGTGCGCGATGGCGTGTGCGTGGGCGAAGGCTTTCATCAACGTGCGGGTGGCCCGCATGCCGAAGTCTTCGCGTTGCGTGCGGCCGGTGAGTTGGCGCGCGGTGCCACTGCGTATGTGACCCTGGAGCCATGCGCGCATTACGGGCGCACGCCGCCGTGTGCGTTGGCGTTGATCGAGGCAGGCGTAACGCGTGTGGTCGCGGCGATGGCCGATCCGTTTCCGCAGGTCAATGGCGGTGGTTTTGCGTTGCTGCGCGACGCTGGAATCGAGGTGCTCAGCGGGGTGATGCACGCGCAGGCGCGCACGCTCAATCAGGGCTTTCTGTCGCGGGTGGAGCGTGGCCGGCCGTGGCTGCGGGTCAAACTGGGCGCCAGCCTTGACGGGCGGACCGCGTTGGCCAGCGGCCAATCCAAATGGATCACCGGAGCCGACGCGCGTGCGGACGTGCAGCGTTGGCGTGCGCGTGCCGGCGCAATCCTCACTGGTGCTGGCACGGTGTTGGCCGATGATCCGTCGATGACGGTGCGGCTGGGCGATGACATCGCGTGCGTGCCACCGCTGCGTGTGGTGCTGGATGCCGGCTTACGCACGTTGGCGTGCAAGAACATCCGCAATGGCGATGCGCCGACGCTGTATCTGCATGGCGATGCTGTCGCTGCAACCGCGCTGGATGGTGCGGAATGTGCGGCACTGCCATTGCACGTGGGCCGTTTCGATCTGTCCGCAGTGCTGGCGTTGCTGGCCGAGCGCGGCATCAATGAAGTGCATGTTGAAGCCGGCGCCACGCTGAGTGGTGCGCTGTTGCAGGCCGGGCTGGTGGACGAACTGCTGGTCTACATGGCGCCGGTGTTGCTGGGCGACACCGCAAGGCCCTTGCTCGCTGGCCTTGGCATCGAAACGATGGCTCAGCGCTACGAATTGCAACTACGCGATGTACGTCAGCTCGGGCAGGATCTGCGTTTGCGTTACGCGCCATCAGCGGTGGTATGAGTGCAAAAAAAGGCCCCGCATGCGGGGCTTTTTCTTATTTCATGCACGAAGCCGGTCAGAAGCTCGCGCGCACGCCGATGCGGTACTGATTTGCGTTGTCGATGAATTGGGCTTCGCCAACCAGGCCCCAGGTCTGGGTGAAGTTCACCTGGCCACCGAGGGTGCCCACGAACTCGCCCTTGTCCACGTTGCTGCCATCGATGTAGCCGGCCTTGACCCATGCTTCGGTCCGCGGCGAAGGCTTGCCACGCAGGCCCAGGTTCGCCCAGCCCAGGGTGCTGGAGTCGGAGCTGCTGCCCAGCGAACGGCCGCTCTGGCGCAGGTCCACATCGACCTTGGTACGCAGCGCGCTGATGTCGGCGATGAACTCGACGCGCTCGGTCATTTCCTGGCGGTAGCCGATGCCGGCATTGGCCTGCGTCAGGGTGCCGTCGATCGTGAAGCCGGCGCCGAGGTTGTAGTCCTTGGTGGCGAGCTGGTAGCCGGCGAAGACGTAGACCGGCTGCGCGATCTGCCAGGAACCGCGCAGATAGCCGCCGTTGCTGCCCTCATTGTCATTATTGACGTTGACGTCGGTACGGTTCCAGCCGCCTTCGACATAGTTGTAGCTCAGGCCTTCCGCAGAGGCGGCAAACGGTGCGGCAGCCAGCAGGGCAGCCAGAATCAGTGTCTTGCACATTCCATGTTCTCCGAATTGATGTCAGTGTTTCCACCCCATTGCGAGGTGCAAAAGAACGACGTCTCCCGTCGCGGCGCGAAATTTAACAGATCTTTCACGGAGTTGGCGATGGGGAATTTCCTGACACGACACAGCGTCCTGCCAGCCTCAGCTGAGGCTCTGCCATGGCACCTGGGCGCGCTGTTAAACTCCCACATGCCGGCTCGCCGGTACTTACGAACGTCTTCAGGGCGGGGTGCGATTCCCCACCGGCGGTAGGCATGCGCACGCATGTGAGCCCGCGAGCGCTTCGTTGCGACGCTCGGCGCTGCATGTGCCGGGTACCGCGCGAAGGTCAGCAGATCCGGTCCGACGCCGGAGCCGACGGTATAGTCCGGATGAAAGAAGACGGCCACTGCGCAGCCTTGCGGCTGTGGGCGCGCCTGTTTGCTTTGCCTTGCGGCGTTTTTCGCTCAACTTCTGCGAGAAACGACTATGTCCATGCACCACCTGCCGCGCTGCGCCGCGGCGTTCCGGCGCTCCATCGCAGCAGCCCTCGTGCTGCAAGCGGGGGCGCGCTGATGTTTACTGGAATCATCGAAGGCGTCGGCCAGCTAGCGGCGCGTCAGCCGCAGGGCGGCGATGTACGTTTCACCTTCGCCACCGGCACGCTGCCGTTCGAGTCTGTCCAGTTGGGCGAGAGCATTGCGGTCAATGGCGTGTGTCTGACCGTGGTTGCGTTTGATGCAGCCAGTTTTCAGGCCGATGCCTCCACCGAAACCCTGTCGCTGACCACGCTGGGCGCACTGCCGGAAGGCGCGCTGCTCAATCTGGAACGCGCGATGCGCCCGATCGACCGCCTGGGCGGGCACCTGGTCAGCGGACATGTGGATGGCCTGGGCCAGGTGCAGTCTGTCCATGACGATGCACGCGCGCAGCGCTGGCGGTTTGCCGCGCCGCCGGCGGTGTTGCGCTATGTGGCCAAGAAGGGCTCGATCTGCGTAGACGGCGTCAGCCTCACCGTCAATGAAGTGGACGAAGAAGGCTTCGAAGCGGCGTTGATTCCGCATACGATGGCCAACACCGCGTTTGCGCAGACGGCAGTGGGTGCGACGGTGAATCTGGAAATCGATCTGGTGGCGCGCTATGTCGAACGCCTGCTCGGCACGCGGGGTACGGCATGAATTTCGCGCCCGTTCCCGCGTTGCTCGAAGAGCTGCGCGCCGGTCGCATGGTGGTGATCGTCGATGACGAAGACCGCGAAAACGAAGGCGATCTGATCATGGCCGCCGAGTTGGTCACGCCCTCGGACATCAACTTCATGGTCACCCACGCGCGTGGATTGGTTTGCCTGTCGCTGACCGGCGAGCGCTGCGCGCAACTGGGCCTGGCGCCGATGGTGCGCAACAACACCGCGCAGTTCCAGACCAACTTCACCGTCAGCATCGAGGCGGCCGAAGGCGTAACCACCGGCATTTCCGCTTACGACCGCGCACATACCGTGCGCACCGCGGTGCGTCCGGATGCCAAGCCGCAGGATCTGAGCCAGCCGGGGCATATCTTCCCGCTGATTTCGCAGCTCGGTGGCGTGCTGACCCGCGCCGGCCACACCGAAGCAGCCAGCGATCTGTCGATGCTGGCCGGGCTGGAACCGGCCGGTGTGCTGGTGGAAGTGCTCAACCCTGACGGCAGCATGGCGCGTCGCCCGCAGTTGGAAGTATTTGCGCGCGAACACGGGTTGAAGATGGGCTCGATCGCCGATCTGATCGCGTATCGGCTGGCCAACGAGCACACCGTCGAGCGCGTGGACGAGCGCGACATCACCACCGAATTCGGCCCGTTCAAGCTGGTGACCTACCGCGACCGCATCGCGCACGACCTGCACTTTGCGTTGGTGCGCGGCAGCGCCGATCCGCATACACCCACCCTGGTGCGGGTGCAGGTGGAAAATCCGCTGGCGGATCTGCTGCACTGGCAGCGCGATGACTTCGGTGTGGCGGCCACCGATGCCTTGCGCGCGATTGCGGCCGAGGGGCAGGGCGTGATGGTGGTGCTGTCGGCCCCGCGCGACAGCGAATCGCTGCTGGCACGGCTGCGCCAGCAACCCGAAGCCGCCGCCAACGCCAAGGATGTGAGTCAGTGGCGGCGTCATGGCGCCGGCGCGCAGATCCTGGCCGAACTGGGCCTGGGCAAGTTGCGTGTGCTGGGCACTTCGCGGCGCCAGGTGGGGGTGGCCGGGTTCGGGCTGGAAGTGGTGGAGTATCTGGAATGCCACGCTGGCGAGGGCGTGCGTTCGGTGCCGCCGTCTGCTGTCTCTTGAGTTGCCCGCGAGCCGCTACCGCAGTCATTTGCCCCTGCCGATGGTTCAGGACGGCGCAGGCGCTGACGCGTGGTTGACAGTGCGCAGCCGTCCGCTGCTGCGGCCTACGTGCCGGAAGCGCAGTGGTCAGAGATGACCATCGGTTCCAGGCGTGGGGCCCGCCAGAGCGGCTGGAGCAGTCGGTTGACCGCAATCGCCCATGGTCGTTGAAGCACATGGCCGAGTCTGCTTTGGTGGACCTGGCGTGCACGCGTCGGCCGGGCCTGGCCCCGGCAGCTGTTAAACTTCTCGCCCCCTTGAGTTGCCGACCCGCATGACCCACTACGAAGGCGATCTTCGCCCCCCCACCGCGCGCTTTGCGATCATCGCCAGCCGCTGGAACGCCCGCATCACCGACGTGCTGGTTGCCGGCGCGCGCCAGAGCCTGGCCGGCAACGGCATTGGCGAAGACGCCATCGACGTGATCCGCGTGCCCGGCGCCTGGGAAATTCCGGTCGCCGCCAATCGCGTGGCGCAGTCCGGCCAGCATGGCGCGATCATCGCGCTGGGCTGCGTGATCCGTGGCGATACCCGCCATTACGAACACGTGGCCGACCTGTGCGCCGAAGGCCTGATGAGCGTGCAACTGCAGACCGGCGTGCCGGTGCTCAACGGCGTGCTGGCAGTTGAACGCGTGGAAGATGCCGAAGCGCGTGCCGGCGGCAGCCACGGCAACAAGGGCGAGGAGTGCGCGCTTGCAGCGCTGGAGCTGGTGAATTTGATGGAGTTGTTGCCATGAGCAAGCCCGGTGGACACCCGCGCCACGGCCGTCGCGACGGCATCGACCCGGTGCTGCGTTCGCGCGCACGTCGGCGTGCCTTGCAGGCAGTGTATGCGTGGCAGATTTCCGGTGGCTTCGCCAAGCAGGTGATCGCCCAGTTCGCTCACGAGCAGGCGCACGAAGTGGCCGATCTGGCGTACTTCGAGAACCTGGTCGAAGGCGTGCTGACCAATCGTGCCGAACTGGATACCGCGCTGACCCCGTACCTGGATCGCGGCGTGGAAGAGGTCGATGCGATCGAACGCGCAGTGCTGCGGTTGGCCGCCTACGAATTGCTGTACCGCCAGGACGTGCCGTACCGCGTGGTGATCAACGAAGCGATCGAAACCGCCAAGCGCTTCGGCTCCGAACACGGTCACACCTATGTAAACGGGGTGCTGGACCGCGCCGCTGTGGAGTGGCGCAAGGTCGAGTCCGGCGCTTGAGCCACGGGATTCGGCAGTGGTGATTCGGGATTGGCAGCGAGCGACGGTCCCGCCCACGCAAGGTGCAAGCGCTTGGCTTGAGTAATTCCGCCTTGAGGTGAGCTATGCCATTTCCGCACTGCGCATCATTTGGTGGGCAGGCGGCAAGCAATCGTGCCGCACCTCGCAACGCCTGCTGCGACGAATCCCCAATGCACAATCTCCACTCCCGGCTCCTCAAATGCCCGAATTCGATCTAATCGCCCGGCTGCGCGTGCGCATTGCTGCGCGTGCCGATGTGCCGTTGGGCATTGGCGACGATGCGGCATTGCTGCATCCGCCGGCCGGTGAGCAGCTGGCGATCACCACCGATACGCTCAATGCCGGCGTGCATTTTCCGCAGGAAACCCGCGCCGACGATCTGGGCTGGAAGACGCTGGCAGTCAATCTCTCTGACCTGGCGGCGATGGGCGCGCAACCGCGTTGGTGCACCTTGTCGTTGTCGTTGCCGCACGACGATGCCGCATGGGTGGATCTATTCGCCGATGGCTTCTTCGCGCTGGCCGATGCGCACGACATCGTGCTGGTCGGCGGCGACACCACCCGCGGGCCGCTCTCGTGCGCTGTAACGGCAATCGGTAGCGTGCCGCCGAGCGCGGCGTTGCGGCGCGATGGTGCGCGCATTGGCGATGACGTGTGGGTCACCGGTGCGCCGGGTGAGGCCGCCGCCGCGTTGGCGCTGTGGCAAGCCGGCCAGCTGGATGTGACCTGCGCGGCGGCTGACCCGTTGCACGAGCAGTGGCGCAGCCGCTTGCTGCGTCCGCAGCCACGCGTACAGGCCGGGCTGCGTTTGCGCGGGCTTGCGCATGCCTGCGTGGACATTTCCGACGGGCTGCTGGCCGATCTGGGGCATCTGTGCGACCGCAGCGGTGTGGGCGCGCAACTGGCGCTGGCCGCGTTGCCGGCAATGCCGCGCAGTGCCGGGACCAGCGTGGCGCAGTGCCCTGGCTGGCAACTCGGCGGTGGCGACGACTACGAGCTGTGCTTCACCGCCGCGCCGCAGCATCGCGCTGCGGTGGCGCAGGCAATGGAGTTCGCCGAGGTGGCCGCGACGCGCATCGGCCAGATTGTCGCCACGCCCGGCGTGGTGGTGCACGACGCCGACGGTAACCCTTGGCAACCGCTGCGGCGCGGCTATCAACACTTCGTTGGCTGAGTCGCTCGTTATCAGGAATTCTTGAGCACCGGGTCCCGGTGCTTAGGGCAATCCCGAATCCCGGCCCTTGAACCATACCGTACCGTCTGGTGCGTTCGCGGCGTTCTCCCTCGAACAACGGATGCATGGCAGTTGCCGCTGGGCCACTCCGGCCTGGCTTTGCATGGGAGACAGCAGCATGAGCAAACCTTGGATCTGGACCATCGCCGCACTGGCGTGGTGGATGGCATCGGCTGCGGCGGTGGCGGGCGCCTTCAGCAAGACCTAAGAACGCATCCCCGGCTGGGACGGTGCGCAAATGGGCGCATTGGTGCTGGTGCCGCAGGGGCAGGGTGCCGGGCCGTTTCCGTTGATCGTGATGCCGGCCAGTTGGGCGTTGCCGAATCTGGAATATCTGGGCCGTGCGACTGCGCTGGCCAGCGACGGCTACGTGGTGGTCAGCTACACCTCGCGCGGGTTTTGGGATTCGGCCGGGCAGATCGATATCGCCGGGCCGGACAGGGTGGAAGACGTCAGGGCGGTGATCGATTGGGCACTGGCGCACACGCCCGCCAATCCGCATGCGATCGGCGCGTCGGGCATTTCGTACGGTGCGGGCATCAGCCTGCTGGCGGCCGAGCGCGACCCACGCATCAAGGCCGTGGCCGCGCTCAGCGGTTGGGCCGATCTGCAAGCCTCGCTGTATTCCAATCGCACGGTCAGCCAGCAGGGCGTCGGGTTGCCGGTCGGCGCCGGTGCGTTGACCGGGCGGGACGGTCCGGATCTGGCCCAGAGGCGCGGTGCAGGGCTTCCTGCCGCAAGCTGCGTCCCCGCAGCCCTGGCTCTGATGTGGCCGCGCTCAATGCGCGTGGCACCGCGGTGCTGCCGGGCAATGCGTTCAACGACGCATTGTTCCCGCCGAACCAGACCATCGCGTTCTTCAACCAGTTACGTGGCCCCAAGCAACTGCTGCTAAGCCAGGGCGATCACCGCACCGCGGAGCTGCCCGGCGCATTGGGGTTACCCAACGAAATCTATACCGCGACCACGCGCTGGTTCGACCGCCATCTCAAGCTATTACCCAATGGGGTTATGGATGCGCTGGGCATGGCGAAACTGATGGCGCCTGCGCCGTATTCGTTGCGCAATGCCACGCCGGGGCGCGCAGTCACGCTGGACTGGCCACTGCAGGCGGCGGCAACCGAGATTCCCGCAGGGCAGCGACTGGTCCTGGTGATCGACACCCGCGACGCGCGCTATACCGACGCCAGCGAGGGCGGTGGCACGGTGAGATTCACCTCGCCAGTTGCAGCGCCGTCCGTGTTGAACGTGCCGCTGCGGTAGGGCAGCACGCCGTTTCTGCATCGTCCCAGGTCGTCCGCCGCGGGACTCGCGAACAGCGGCGGGTGGCGTGCCATCCGCCGAACCCGCATCTGCACCGGTCACGTCGCGTTCGCGCGGGCGAACGCGATTTCTGGCAGTGCGCGCGGACACGAGATCGCTTTCGGGAAAGTACGCACGAAGCCTAACTCGATGCCGCTGCTGCGGCACACCGCCGGAGACCCGATATGCCGATCAACCGAACCGGTCTGCCACACGCTGTGGCGTCAACCAGCCAAACGCAGGAAGTGCAAAAAGCATGCGTCTTGCCCTGGACGAAGTGACGCACTTCCCCTACCCGGACGATGAGGATCGCAGCGAGCAGATATTGCGCGGATACGGAAGGCTTGCGGCGCGGATTCCATCATTGCCGCAGGCGCAGCGATTTTAGGCGTTTACCGCGGTGTTGAATCACGCCACCCGCTATTCCGGGAATATGGCATTTCGCGTGATGGCGCGCTTGACCGATGACCTTGGCAGCTTGCCCGAGGACCTGCGCGCGCTCGCCTTCCATGCAATCTTGCCCAGTTTGATTGCCACGCGCCGGCAAGCGCTGCAGGCTGCTGCCGGAGCAGCGCACGGTGGCCAAATGGGGGCAGTAGCAGAGGCTGATGTAGGGGGCGTGCAAGGTGATGGTGGGCCAGGGGTGCAAGGCGCTGTGGCTCTGGCCCAGGGGGGCGCTGCCGGAGGCATCGGCGGAGCGCTTCCGTTTGATTTGCTGGCATCGGCGATCAGACAGCTGCCCGAAGAGGAAGTCAACCTGGCGATAACCGAGGCTGCCGCGCTCCAGACCGGCCCCCGCACGCTGGCGGAGGTGACCTTACGCCTGCATCTTGTCGGATTGGAGCCGATCCATCGATTCCAGCACGCGTATGCGCAGCTTGCCGAGCGCCTGGCGCGTTCTGGCGATGGAGCCGAAGCCTTGATCCACTTGGTGGCCTTGTTGAACAGACTGTCCAATCCGGGATTGCGCCAGGCTGCCTTCAGGGAATTGACGCGGGCCCTGCACGCATTGGACAGCACAGAGAGTGGCGCTGCGGTGCTGCGGCGGTTGGCTACGGCGTTGCCGCACCAGCCTGACGAGGTGCGTTATCTGTGCAGCCTTGATGTGCTTGCAGCGACGGTGAGCCTCTTCCCGAGCGAGCAGATACAGGTCATTGCCACCGTTCGTGCGCAGGCTGCTGCGATACCGAACCATGCCGATGAACTCATCGCCAGATGCGATGACGCGATCGCCACGGCCAGCATGATGCTTGCGACTGTGTCGCGCAGGTATATGGACACGTGAGCACGGTGTGATTGAGTGTGGTCTGGTCACACAAGCGCACGCGCATACCTGGCGCCACCCTGTCCGGCCCGACCCTTGAGCAGATGAAACTTCGCAGCGTCGCTGCCATCGGCGTGCCGCCAGGCCGGCGCAGCCAGGGAAGCCAACCGTCGAAGCGCGCGGCGGGCCATCTGATTGTGGCGCAGGGCTGGCCTGCGCATTTTATGCGGACTTTACGTCGCGCCGGCTGCAGATCCATAGCGACTTTACGTGGCGCAGGCAGAGACTGCGCACGTTGGCGGAGCGGTTCCGCCGTGGACGATCCCGATGCATCCCTTCACTTGTCTGCTCGATCGGCGCTGCGCGCATGGTGCGGCAGCGCTTTGTCATGTTGGCGCGTACGCGCTGCCGACGCCGCGACACCTCGCATCCATCGCGCCTTCGTGCGCACGTCTCGGGGAGTAGTTGACATGCCTGCCTGGTTGTCCCTGTTGTGCGGCGTGGCCGTACTCGTTGCCGCTGCGTACCTGCTGTACGTGGTGCTGCGGCCCGAAGACTTCTGATCCGAGTGCGCTCCAATGACTGAAACTTTTCTTGTCTACGCGCTGGCCATCGTGCTGGCGTGGCCCCTGGGCCGTTACATGGCCGCCGTGATGCGCGGCGCACCGATGCGCGGCGACGCGCTGTTCGGCTGGATCGAACGGCCGTTGTACGCGTTGCTCGGAACCCATCCGCAGCAGGGCATGTCGTGGCGGGGCTACGCCAAGGCGTTCTTGCTGAGCAACCTGGTGGTTGGCCTGTTGGTCTGGCTGGTGTTCATGACCCAGGCCTGGCTGCCGTTCAATCCCGACGCCATCCCGAACATGCGCTGGGACACCGCGCTGCACACCGTGGTGTCGTTCGTCACCAACACCAATCAGCAGCATTACTCCGGCCAGGCGCAGTTGTCGTATCTGTCGCAGATGACCGGCATCGTCGGCCTGCAGGTGGTGACGCCGATGATGGGCCTGGCGTTGGCAGTGGCGACACTGCGTGCGTTGTTCGGTGGGCGCGCCGCCAAACAGGCGTCGGTTGCTGCACCGGCATCGGACACGACGGCCGTGGCGGCGATTTCGGAGCCGGAACTGTCGCGTCAGGGACGCCAGCACACGGGGTCCGGCTTGGAAGCCCTGCCTGAAGCAGATGTCGGCAATTACTGGGCTGACGTGATCCGCTCCAGCGTGCGCGTGCTGCTGCCACTGTGCCTGCTGTTGACCGTTCTACTCGGCTGGCAGGGTGTGCCGTCGACCTTCCAGGGCGCGGCGACCGCTGTACCGTTGGATAGCAGTGCCGGCATAGCCAAGCAGACCATCCCAGTGGGCCCGGTTGCCGCGATGGTGGCGGTGAAACAGCTCGGCACCGACGGCGGTGGCTGGTATGGCCCCAATAGCTCGGTCGCGCTGGAAAACCCCACGCCGCTGAGCAATTTTCTGGAAACCTTGGCCATCGTGTTACTGCCGATGAGCGTGGTGTTCATGGTCGGCTATCTGACCGGACGCAAGCGACTCACTGCGTTGGTATTCGGCACCATGCTGACGATGTCGGCCGCGTCCACCGCGTTGTTGCTGTGGTCCGAAGCGCATTCGGCCAGTGCGACCTCGCCGGCGCTGATGGAAGGTAAGGAAGTGCGCATCGGTGCGGATGCCTCTGCGTTGTGGGCGGCGTTGACCACGCAGACCTCCAATGGTTCGGTCAACGCGATGCACGATTCGTTGGCGCCGTTGAGCGGCCTGGTCACGTTGGTCGACATGCTGATCAACGCGATCTGGGGTGGCATTGGTTGCGGCCTGCAGCAGTTCGTGGTGTATCTGTTGCTGAGCGTGTTCCTGGCCGGCTTGATGACCGGACGCACGCCGGAGTTGTTCGGCCGCAAGATCGAATCGCGCGAAGTGCAATTGCTGGCGCTGTTGATCCTGCTGCAGCCGCTGGTGGTGCTGGGCTTTACCGCAGTGGCACTGGCCGTGCCGGCAATCACTGCCAATTCCAACCCCGGCTTCCACGGCATCAGCCAGGTGTTCTACGAGTACACCTCCGCGTTCTCCAATAACGGCTCGGGTTTCGAAGGGTTGGGCGATGCCACGTACTGGTGGAATCTGAGCTGCTCGTTGGTGCTGGCGCTGGGACGGTATCCGGCGTTGGTGCTGCCGTTGATGGTGGCTGCGCGCATGGCGGTGAAGCGCCGTGCGCCGGAGTCGGCCGGCAGCCTGCAAGTCGAAACGCCCACCTTTGCGCTGACCCTGATGGCGATCGTGCTGGTGCTGACCGTGCTGCAGTTCATGCCGGCACTGGTGCTGGGTCCTATCGCTGAACACCTCGCCCTGGCGGCGTCCTGAGAGTTTTGAGCAATGTCTACGATCGATACGACTGAAAAACGCGAGCGCGGTGACGCAGCGTTGTTCGATGCCGCCTTACTGGTTGCGGCGATGCGTGCTGCCTTCGGCAAGTTGGCACCGCGGCATCTGTTGCGCAGCCCGGTGATGGCGGTGGTGATGGGCGGCACGGTGCTGGCAGCGGTGATCACCGCCAGCGGGCATGCGCATGCCGGCTTCGGCTGGGCGGTGACGGCGATTTTGTTCGTCACCGTGTTGTTCGGCAATTTTGCCGAAGCCATTGCCGAGGCGCGTGGCCGCGGCCAGGCCGCCTCGTTGCGGCGGGCGCGCAAGGACCTGGTGGCACGCCGGGTGGAAACCGCACTGGGTGGCCGCGAAACCCGCGTGCCGGCGGCAGAACTGCGCCCGGGCGATTACGTCATGGTGTCCGAAGGCGAATTCGTACCGGCCGATGGCGAGATCGTGCGTGGTGTTGCCACCATCAACGAAGCAGCGGTGACCGGTGAATCGGCACCGGTGTTGCGCGAGGCCGGCACCGACCGCAGCGGCGTCATCGGTGGCACGCGCGTGCTCTCCGACGAGATCGTGTTCAAGGTCACCGCCGAGCCGGGGCACAGCTTTCTCGATCGCATGATCGCGTTGGTGGAAGGCGCCAATCGGCAGAAGACGCCGAACGAGATCGCGCTGACCTTGTTGCTGGCCGCGATGACGCTGACGTTTTTGATCGTGGTGGCGTCGTTGCCGGCAATTGCGGGCTTTGTCGGCGTCACGCTGGATCCGCTGCTGCTGATCGCGTTGCTGGTGTGCCTGATCCCGACCACCATCGGCGGGCTGTTGCCGGCAATTGGTATCGCCGGTATGAACCGCGCGCTGTCGGCCAATGTGTTGGCCAAATCCGGCAAGGCAGTGGAAGTGGCCGGCGACGTGGATGTGCTGCTGCTCGACAAGACCGGCACCATTACCTATGGCGACCGCCAGGCCACCGCATTCCATCCCCTGGCTGGCGTCGATCGCGCACAACTGCGCGATGCGGCCATGCTTGCCTCGCTGGCCGATCCGACGCCGGAAGGGAAATCCATCGTCAAGCTGGCGCGTCAGCAAGGTGCCGTCGCAGTGGAGGCCGAGGGTGCGCATTTCATCGCGTTCACCGCACAGACGCGCATGTCCGGTGTCGATCTTGGCGGGCGCAGCATCCGCAAGGGCGCCGGCGATTCGATCGTGGCGTATGTGCAGGGCATGGGCGCCACGGTGTCGCCCGAATTGCAGGGCCGTATCGAAGAAGTGGCGCGTGGCGGCGCCACACCGTTGGTGGTGGCCGAAGGCCGCCATGTGCTCGGTGTGGTCGAGTTGAGCGACGTGGTCAAGCAGGGCATCAAGGAAAAGTTCGCGCAGTTGCGTGCGATGGGCATCAAGACGGTGATGATCACCGGCGACAACCCGCTCACCGCTGCCGCGATTGCTGCCGAAGCCGGTGTGGACGACTACATCGCCCAGGCACGTCCGGAAGACAAGCTGGCACGCATCCGGGCCGAGCAGACGGGCGGGCGGTTGGTGGCGATGGTCGGCGACGGCACCAACGACGCACCGGCGCTTGCGCAGGCCGACGTGGGTCTGGCGATGAACTCCGGCACGCAAGCCGCCAAGGAAGCCGGCAACATGGTGGATCTGGATTCGGATCCGGCCAAGCTGCTGGCGGTGGTGGAAGTGGGCAAACAGCAGTTGATTACGCGCGGTGCGTTGACCACGTTCTCGCTGGCCAACGACGTTTCCAAATACTTCGCGATCCTGCCGGCGCTGTTTGCTGCCGCCATCCCGTCGATGACAGCGCTCAACGTGATGCAGCTCTCCAGCCCGCGCCATGCGGTATTGGCGGCGTTGATCTTCAATGCGTTGATCATTCCGGCATTGATTCCGCTGGCATTGCGCGGCGTCCGTTTTCGTCCTTCCAGCGCCACCGCGCTGTTGCGCCGAAACATGTTGATCTACGGCGTGGGTGGCGTGTTGCTGCCGTTCGTTGCGATCAAAGTGATCGATCTGGTGCTGGTCGCCGTCTTCGGTGTCTGAGCCACGTGTGATGCACCTTTCTTCTTCTGAGATCATGTCCATGTCTTCTTCCTTGCCGTTACGCGACGACGGCGCCCTGCGCGGTTCGCTGATGCTCGCGGTATTCACCCTGTTCGGCCTGGGCCTGGCCTACTCGCTGGTCGCCACCGGCATCACCGGCGCACTGTTCTCCGAGCAAGCCACCGGTTCGCTGGTGCGTGTCGATGCGCGCGTTGTCGGCTCGGCATTGGTTGCGCAGCCGTTTACCGATGCGCGCTATTTTCAGCCGCGTCCGTCGGCCGCCAAGTACGACCTCACCGCCGCGTCGGGCAGTAACCAGGCACGCTCCAATCCCGATTTGCTGGCCCGTATCGCTGCCACCCGTGCGCAAGTGGCCAAACGCGACGGCATCGCCCCGGAGGCGGTGCCGGGCGAGCTGCTGACGCAATCCGGCAGTGGCCTGGACCCGCACCTGAGCCCGGCCGGCGCACAGGTGCAGATCCGCCGCGTGGCCGCCGCACGCGGCTTGCCCGAGCAACGCGTTGCTGCACTGGTGCAAGCTGCGACCGAAGCGCCACAGTTCGGTCTGCTTGGGCAACCGCGGGTCAACGTGCTCGCCCTGAATCTGGCGCTGGATAAGGCCGGCAATGGGGAGTCGGGAAGGGACAATGGTGTGAAGCAAGCGTACTAGAATCATCACGCAGCTGTACGCTCTGCGATTCCCGATTGCCCGATTGCCCGAATGAACGACGCCCGCACCCAGCAAGCCGATGCCTTGATCGGCGAATTACAGCGCGAACACGGTGGGCGGTTGACGGTGTTCCTGGGTGCCGCGCCGGGGGTGGGCAAGACCTACGCCATGTTGTCGCGGGCGCGCGAGCGCCTGCGGCAGGGCATGGATGTGGTGGCCGGTGTGGTGGAGACGCACGGGCGCAGCGAAACCGCTGCGTTGCTGGAGGGTTTGCCGCTGCTGCCGCGCGCGCGCGTGAGTTACCAGGGCCGCATGCTGGAAGAACTCGATCTGGATGCATTGCTGGCACGCAAACCGCGGCTGGCCCTGATCGATGAGCTGGCGCACCGCAACGTGCCCGGCAGCCGCCATGAGCGGCGCTGGCAAGACATCGTGGAGTTGCTCGATGCCGGTATCGACGTCTATACCACGGTCAACATCCAGCACCTGGAAAGCCTCAACGACATCGTGCTGCGCATCACCGGCGTGCGCGTGTCCGAGACCGTGCCCGATGCCGTGTTCGACCGCCTGCGCGACATCGTGCTGGTCGATCTGCCGCCACGCGAACTGATCGAGCGCCTGCAACAGGGCAAGGTGTACCTGCCCGAGCAGGCCACGCAGGCGTTGCAGGCGTTTTTCTCGCCATCCAATCTCACCGCGTTGCGCGAGCTGGCGATGCAGACCGCTGCCGACCGCGTCGACAGCGATCTGCGCGACACCCAGGCCGCGCGCGGTTTGCCTGGCACCGCCGCGTTGCGACGCCGCGTGGTGGTAGCCATCGATGGCCGTGGCAGCTCGGATTATCTGGTGCGCGTGGCGCGGCGTCTGTCGGAGCGGCGCGATGCACCGTGGACGGTAGTCACCGTGCAGACCCGCACCGTGACCGATGCGGCCTGGCGGCTGGAGATCGACCGTGCGTTCGCGTTGACGCGTCGCCTCGGTGGCGACACCTCGCTGCTGCACGGGACGAACGTCGCCGACGCCTTGCTGGATTTCGCCGCGCAAAACGGCATCTCCACCCTGGTGCTGGGGCGTACCCGCGAACGCCCGTTGGCACGCATGTTCAATCGCACGTTGACCCAGCAATTGTTGCAACGTGGCGCGCATTACGAACTGGTCATCGTCAGCTCCGCCGATGCGCGCGCACGCGCGCGTCAGCGTTGGCGTCATCCGCGCCAATGGCTGCAGCGATACGACCTGGTGTTCGCCGCGATTGCAGCAGCCGGTGCGGTGGGCGTGGCGTGGTTGCTGCAACGCTGGACCGACATCAACGACTTGTCGATGGTGTTCATCGTCGCGGTGGTGTTGGTGGCCTCGCGCACGCGCATGGCCGCTGCGGTGGTCGCCGCACTGCTGAGTTTTGTCGCCTACAACTTCTTTTTCATCGAACCGCGTTTCACCTTGCAGATCAGTGCGCGCCAGGGCGTGGTGACGGTGTGCATGTTCCTGATCGCCGCGTTGGTCGCCGGCCGGCTGGCCTCGCGTTTGCGCAGCCAGGTACTGGCCTTGCGCGCAGCCAATGCGCACGCCAACGTGTTGCAGGCGCTTGCCCGCCAGCTCAGCACCGCTGCCGATCTGGGCCAGGTGCTGGAAGCCGGCCGTCGCGCGCTGGCCACTGCGCTGGATGCCGACGTCTGGTTACGCCTGGAGCAGCGCGAAAGCGATGCCCCCACCAGCTTCGGTGCGCTCGATCGCAGCGCCGCCGATTGGACCCAGCGGCATGGCCAGCCCGCCGGCCGCTTCACCGATACCTTGGCCGGCGCGCAGTGGTGGTGCCTGCCGGTGCGCCATGAGCGCGGTACATTGGGCGTCGCTGCGTTGCGCTTTCGTCAGGGCGTGCAACGGCCCGGTCTGGAACAACGCCGCCTGGCCGAAGCGATGGTGGAAGACATCGGCCAGGCGGCGCTACGCACCCGCCTGGTCGCCGATCTGGAAGGCGCACGTGTGAGTGGCGAAACCGAGCGCCTGCGCTCGGCATTGTTGTCGTCGGTGTCGCACGACTTGCGCTCGCCGCTGGCCTCGATGATCGGCTCGGCCAGCAGCCTGGCCAGCTACGGCGATGCGATGGACGCGCACGATCGCCACAGCCTGCTCGACACCATCCAGCTTGAAGGCGAGCGACTGGATCGCTACATCCAGAATCTGCTTGATATGACCCGGCTTGGCCACACCGGGCTGACCGTGAATCGCGACTGGATCGGCGTGGACGAATTGATCGGCTCGGCCACCCGCCGCCTGCAGCGTTACCAGCCCGACGTGCGCCTGCAGCTGGACCTGGCCGCCGACCTGCCGGCGATCTGGGTGCATCCGGCGCTGGTGGAACAGGCCATCTTCAACGTGCTGGAAAATGCGGCGAAGTTCTCGCCGCCCGGCATCGCGGTCACCGTGCAGGCGACGCTGCGCAGCGGCGCGCTGCAGATCGACATCGGCGACCAGGGGCCGGGCATTCCCGAAGACGAGCGCGCGCGCATCTTCGACATGTTCTACAGCGTGGAACGCGGCGACCGTGGGCGCAACGGCACCGGCTTGGGCCTTGCCATCTGCCAGGGCATGATCGGCGCGCACGGCGGCAGCGTAGAGGCATTGGCAGGCGCGCATGGTCACGGCACCACAATTCGCATTACGCTGCCGTTGCTCGTTCCCGCCGCGCCACCTCGCCCCGATGCCGACTGACCTCACTGCCATCCCGCCCGCCCGTGTGCTGATCGTCGACGACGAGCCGCAGATCCGCCGTTTTCTCGATATCAGCCTGCGTGCGCAAGGCTACCGCGTGCTGCAGGCCGGCACCGCCGAAGAAGGCATGGCCTTGCTGGCCGGGCAGGGCGCCGAACTGGTGGTGCTGGACATCGGTCTGCCGGACCGCGACGGCCACGAGATGCTGCGCGAGATTCGTCAGTGGTCCAACGTGCCGGTGATCATGCTCACCGTGCGTGCCGGCGAAACCGAAAAGGTCGCCGCGCTCGATGCCGGCGCCAACGATTACGTCACCAAACCCTTCGGCGTGCAGGAATTGATGGCACGCATCCGCGTATTGCTGCGTCAGGCCGGTGCCGGCAGCACGGTGGAAGAAAGCGTGTTCGACGATGGCCGCCTGCACATCCATCTGGGCCTGCGCGAAGTCACCCTCAACGGCGAAGCCGTGCCGCTGAGCCGCAAGGAATACGCCTTGCTCGCACTGCTGCTCAAGCACGCCGGCCGCGTGGTGACCCAACCGCAATTGCTGCGCGAACTGTGGGGCCCCACCCACGAAGAAGACACCCACTACCTGCGCATCCTGGTCGGCAAACTGCGCCAGAAACTGCAGGACGATGCCGCCGCCCCGCATTACATCGTCACCGAACCCGGCGTGGGGCTGCGGTTTATCGGGGTGACGCGCTGAGGCAAGCGCGTCGCTAGGCGGGCGGCAACACCTTGCCAGGATTCAAGATCCCATCCGGGTCCAGTGCGGCCTTGATCGCACGCATCGCCGCCAGCGTGGATGCGCTGAACGCCTGTGCCATGAAATCGCGTTTGGCCACGCCGATGCCGTGTTCGCCGGAGAGCGTGCCTTCCAGTCCCAGCACCAGCGTAAACAGACGGGGCAGCGCGGCATGCGCACGCGCATCTTCGTCGGCATCGGTCGGGTCGTACATGATGTTGACGTGCAGGTTGCCGTTGCCGGCATGGCCGAAGGCGACGATGGGCAATGTGAATTCGGCAGCGAGCGCTTCCACGCCGGCCACCAGTGCGGGAATGCGCGACACCGGCACCACCACGTCTTCGTTGATCTTGCCGGGTTTGATGGTGCGCAAGGCCGGCGACAGGGCGCGGCGTGCCGCCCACAACTTGTCGCGTGCGCTGCCATCGGCGGCCACGTCCAGGCTCAGCACGCCTTCGCCATCGGCGGCATCGTGCAGGGCCTGCAATGCGTAAGGCAGTGTGTCGTGATCGCCATCGGCTTCGATCAACAGCATGGCGCCGGCGTCGGGCACGTCGCTGCCGTTGCGGCGTAGCAGTGCGATCGCGCTGGCATCCATGAATTCCAGCATGGTCGGCGTGGTCGGTTGCGCCATCAGCCGCGACACCGCCGCTGCGGCGCTGGACGCATCGCGATACAGCGCGCGCAAGCCGGCCTGTGCGATTGCGCGCGGGGTCAGTTTCAACGTGGCCTCGATGATGATCGCCAAGGTGCCTTCGCTGCCGACCAACAGATGCGTCAGGTCGTAGCCGGTGGAATTTTTGGTGTACGCACCGCCGCAGCGGATCACTTCGCCGGTGCCGGTCACCGCCACCAGGCCGAGTACGTTGTCGCGGGTGGCGCCGTATTTCACCGCGCGCGGTCCACCGGCGTTGGTGGATAAATTGCCGCCGATACTGCAGATCTCCGCGCTGGACGGATCCGGTGGCCAGAACAATCCATGCGGCTGCAGCGCCTGCTGCAAGTCGCCATTGAGCAGGCCCGGTTGCACCACTGCGCAGCGGTCTTCCGGTCGCAGCGCAACGATGCGATTCATGCGCGCCATCGACAGCACCACGCCGCCGGAAAATGGCACTGCCGCGCCGGTGGTGCCGGTGCCGGCGCCGCGCGCCACGATCGGCACGCCATAGGCGCGACACGCCTGCACGATCGCCACGACGTCATCGGTGTCGCGCGGCAAGGCGACGGCAGCAGGCAATGCCCAGCGGCGCGAATCGTCTTCGCCATAGCGGCGGCGCGCATCGTCGCCGGTCAACCAGCCATCGGCATCCAGGCGCGCGGCCAACAGCTCGGCAAGTGCGGTGGGAAGTACATCGGTCATGACACGCGATCCTGTGGTGCCGCGCGCTGGATGCATTTCCACCCCAGCACGGCGACGGTGAGCGGCAACCAGACCCAGCGCAGCTCGGAGAGCAACGTGGTCAGGCCGTGCGCATTGAAGAAGCCGGTCGCGAACGGCGACACTCGGATCGGCCGCCACGGTGCGAACCAGCGCGTCCCGCTCCACGGCCAACCCAGCGCAACGCCCAGGCCGCCGGAGGTCATCGCATCCAGCAGCGGGTGCGATGCGGTGCAGACGCACAAAAGCACAGCTGCCTGCACGGCATCCGCTCGCAACAGACGATGTGCCGCAGCGCCGAACAACGCCATCAACGCGGCGAACAACAACAAGTGGCTGGCGCCACGGTGGCCGAACGCATCGGCGTAGGGAATATGCAGCGCGAACGCCAACACATCGGCATCCGGCACCATGGCGGCCACGACACCGGCCACGAGCAGGCGCGGCCAGATGCGCCTGCGTTCACTGGCGCACCACAGCGCCAGAGGCACGGCAGTGTGGGTCATGATGGTTGGCATCGGAACGTCGGGGTGCGCGTCGGCGGCGGTCAGCAATCGTCGGCGCGGAACGCGTCGCGGATCCAGTGCAATACCGGCGGTTCGCCGCTGGCATCGACCACATCGAAGCGGCAGGGCAGCGCTGCCAGTGCGGGGTGAGCGCCAAGAAACAGCTGCGCAGCCAGCACCAGCTTGCGGCGCTTGCGCCAGTCCACCGATGCCGCGCCGCCACCGAAGCGATCGTCGCGCCGGTAGCGCACTTCCACAAACACCAGCGATTGCCCATCGCGCATCACCAGATCCAGTTCGCCGCCGCGGTAGTTGGCATTGCCGACCACCAACCGCAGACCGGCCTGCTCCAGCAATGCGCGTGCGGCCGCTTCGACCCCCGCACCACGCTGCTGACGCGCTGCCGGCATGGCCTCAGCGGCCGTCGGCGATCGGGGTCGGACGGCCACCGCTGAAGGTGGACCAGGCCGGCGTGCGCAGCACATTGCCGAAGCCATCCAGGTGCAAGGTGCCGGTGGCGCCGTGCAGGCCGCCATCGCTGCCGGTGGCGAGTTTTTCCAGGTACGCAGTGATCTTCCAGGCGTCGTAGCCGAATGCGAACAGGCGGGCGGCCGGGCCGCGTGCGCTGGGCAGGGTGCTGGCCACCTCGCTCACTGCCGGCAGGCCGGACACGCCCAGGACGGTCCACGTTTCGCTCGGGTAGACGATGCCATCCAGCACCAGATCGTCTTCGACCTTGCCGGTGCCGGCCACCAACTGCGATGTGCCCACGCGCGACTTGCCGGCGAACCCGGCCAGTGCCAGCTGCGGCGCCAGCGCACGTGCAGTGTTGCCGCGCACTGCCAGGAACACCGCATCGGCCGTGCCGTAATTGCGCAACTGCGCACCGATATCGCCCGGCGCATCGGCCACGCTGATGCTGCCGGCGACGGTGCCGCCGCGTTCGGTGAAGCGGTCGCGGAAGGCCTTGATGGTGCGCTTGCCGTTGTCGTCGCTGGTGCCGACGATCAGCACGTTGCGGCGTTCGCGCGAGAGCAGATATTCGGCGGCCATGATGCCGTCGTCTTCCGGCGCCAGCGAGAACCCGGCGCTGCCGCTGGGTGGGGCCTTGTTGTCGGTGGGGCGGTTGAGCGCCAGCACCGGCACCGCCAGCTGGCCGCGCGCGAACAGCGCGCTGACTTCGTCGCGCCCCAACGGGCCAACCACGTAATCCACCCCGGCACTCACGGCCTTGTCATAGGCGGCATTGGCACCGGCTGGCGTGCCGGCGGTGTCGAAGAATTGCACTTCCGGGCGACGGCGGGTTTCCGCGTAGTAGCCGGCCAGCAGGCCATCGCGCACCGGCGCGGCGACGGTGGCCAGGTTGCCGGTGATCGGCAACAGCACACCCAGCTTGACCGGTGGGCGGTAGCCATCGCGTTCGGCCGGCGGGCGCTTGCTGGTGTCGAAGCCCCACTGCGCATCGCGCTCGAACGCGCGCGGCAGTCCCAGACCGCGGCTGATCAACGCGCGCCCAGCGAAGTTGTACAGCGGGTCGCCGGCCGGCAGTGCGGCGGTGCGGCCCTTGAGGGTGGCGTCGTCGAGGGCGGCGAGCAGGCGCACGATCGCGCGCTGGTTCTCGCTGCGCGCGGTGCCGGTCAGGCTGGCATCGGCGCGCGCGCGGTTGGCGGCCGCGCCGAACAGGTCGCCGGTCGCTTCCAGTGCGGCGGTGCGTGCCATAAACCAACGCGTCTGCAGCGGCTGGGTCAGTCCCTGCGGGCTGTCGCCCAGCGCCTGTAACGCCTGCACACTCTGCTTGTCGATCACCGCCAACTCGCCGGTGAGCAGCCCGAAGCGGGCGCGTTCCTCGCCGCTCAGCTGGCGCGCGTTGACCTGCGCCAGCAACGTACGGGCACGCGCATCGTCGCCAGCGTCGTGCCAACCGAACGCGGCCGCAGCCAGCAATCGGCTGCGCTGCACTCCGCTGGCACTGGCGGCTTCGGCTTCCAGCTGCTGCGCGGCTTCGCGCGGCTCGCTCTGGTCCAGCAGCGCCAATGCCGCGCTCGGCGTCGGCGAAGCGGTCGGCGTGACGCTGCTGGTGGCGCAACCGGCGGCCAGCATCACCATCAGCGAGAGGGCGGAGATCCTTGCAACACGCTTGTTCATTTCAGATCCATTGGACAGGGGCCGCCAGGGCGGACTGTTAAAAACGCTACGATTCTACCCTTTGCCCCCGGAAAACCGCTGATGACGTCCCCTGGAACCCTGCACGTGGTCGCCACGCCGATCGGCAACCTGGCCGACCTGTCGCCGCGCGCGCAGGAGGTGCTGCGTGGCGTGGCCGCAATCTGCGCCGAGGACACCCGCCACACTCGCCAGTTGCTCAGCCATTTCAGCATCGACCGCCCACTGCTGGCTCTGCACGACCACAACGAAGAGGCCATGTCCGAACGCATCGTGGCACGCCTGCGCGAGGGCGAATCGCTGGCCATCGTCAGCGACGCCGGCACCCCGCTAGTGAGTGACCCTGGCTTCAAGCTGGTGCGCGCCGCCCGCGCCGCCGGCATCAAGGTCAGCCCCGTACCCGGCGCCTGTGCTGCGATTGCCGCGCTCAGCGTCGCCGGCCTGCCCAGCGACCGTTTTGGCTTCGAAGGATTTCTGCCGGCAAAGAGCGCCGCCCGCCGCGAGCGCCTGACGCGGCTGGCCGGCGAGACCCGTACCCTGGTGTTCTACGAATCGTCGCACCGCATCGTCGAATCGCTGGCCGACCTGCGCTTGGCCTTCGGCGACGAACGCCCGGCGGTCGTTGCCCGCGAGCTGACCAAACTGTTCGAAACCGTACTCGACGGCACCCTGGCGCAACTGCAGGCCCAGGTCGAAGCCGACGACAACCAGCGCAAGGGCGAGTTCGTGGTAATGGTGCAAGGCGCCGCCGATGCCGCCGACGGCCAGCTCGCCGAAGGCCGCCGCGTCTACGCCAAGCTCGCCGAACACCTGCCGCCGTCCACCGCCGCCAAGCTCGCTGCCGAGCTGACCGGCGCGCCGCGTAAGGCCTTGTATGGCGGCTAGGCTTGCCGTTGCAGGGCCGTGTCTGGAGGCGAATGTGGTTGGTCGGTACGGCTTCTCGCGCCCAGATGCGCTCCTACGGGGCAATGGCAAGCTTGAAATCGCCGTGCCGTTCTGCATGGTGGCGATAGCGTAGAATGCGCCCCGGCGGAGTCGGCCAGACAGTCGCGTCACTCGCAAGAGTGCCGAGGAAAGTCCGGGCTCCATAGGGCAAGGTGCCAGGTAACGCCTGGGCGGCGCAAGCCGACGGACAGTGCAACAGAAAGATACCGCCTACGTTCCTTTCGGGGAGCCGGTAAGGGTGAAATGGTGCGGTAAGAGCGCACCGCGAGTCCGGTAACGGACCGGCACGGCAAACCCCACCTGGAGCAAGACCAAATAGGGATCCATTGGCGTGGCCCGCGCTGGATCCGGGTAGGTTGCTTGAGCGCTGCGGTGACGTGGCGCCTAGACGAATGACTGTCCACGACAGAACCCGGCTTATCGGCCGGCTCCGCCGCCTTCTTTGGGCGTTTGCCCGTCGAAGGCGCCCACGCTTCGTACCGCCGTTGGCGGTACAAAACGTGGGTTCCGCTCCGGGCATGCCACATCCCCGCGGCTGTCGCCGCGCCCCCTTGACTCAGTGAAGGCATGCCATTCGCTCGCGGCGCGTTGCAGCGCAAGCGCTCTTGCGCTGTGGCTGTCGCGTTCCTTGGTGACGTACTCGGGCAGCAGCGCTTCGACCTTTGCCGAGAGATTGCCGGTCAGCGTGCGGGCTTGCGCCGCCAGGTCGGCGTTGATGGTCAGATTCAGCGGCTTCTTCTGCGCAGAAACATCGTAGTAGCGGTTCATGCGCTGGCGCCCGGCTTATGCGCACGCGATGCGCATGATTCTGGAGTGTCAACGCGCTCCCGGGATCTCCAACCGGGTCTCGCCCTGGAAGAGCCCATTTGTGCCGAAACGGAGTTCATGGATAAAGCCCTGCCCTCGATCGTCCACCGCCACGATGGTGCTGGCGCGGGTGCCGTAGCTGGGTCCGGTGATGAAGGCGGCCGAGAGCAGGCGTCCGATGGGCAGGTCCACGCCGGTCTGCGGTAGCGCAGCATCGGGGGCGATGGCCGGGTTGCCCAACGCAGCCCACAGTGGCTGCAGGTCTTCATTGCCGTGGGCGCACCAGTGGCGCAGCACCTCGGTCAGTGCGGCGGTCTTGGGCCACAGCGCGTCCAGCGGTCCGTTAGACATGCCATGGATGCCCGCCGCCAGTTGCCGCGCCAGCGAAGGGTGATTGCTCAGGTGCTCGCAGCGGTCGGCGTCGCACAGTAAGAAGCTGAAGGGTGGGAACGCGCGGGCGGCGCCGGCCAGTGCGTCGGCGTACGCGGTAGCGCCCAGGCTGCCGGACAGATAGTCGGCAATCAGATGCCCGCGCGAGCGCCGCGAGGCGGTGGCAAGCGGGGCGCGCACGTTGGTGACCACCGCAGCGCGGCCGTCCTGACCCAGGCCCACCCAGCTGCCGCCAGAGGGCAGGTCGCGGCCCGCAAGCACGTTCTCTGCCGGTGCCGCCCACTGCGCCAGCGCCGCGGTGGGGCGTTCGTGGAATTCATCGCGGTTGCCGGCCAGCAGCAGGCGCCAGCGCGGGTTGGTTTTCCAGGCAAGAGCGACCAGGCACATGGCGCCGATTGTCGCCGGTTTGCGCAGTTGCGGTCTGCCGCTGGCGCAGCGTGAAGTGAGAGTGGGGTCGGGTTTACATAGCCTTCACGCCCCTGAATTTCCGTTCAATCTCAAAATCTGAGACGAAACAGCAACTTGTGGATAACCTTTGAACAAGTCTCTAAAGAGTGCTGCAACTCATTGATGCGACTAGCGATTTATGGACCTCAAAGTTGTTGACAACCTTTGATGCGCTGCTAAGGTGGGCAACGGAGGGGAAACCAGGTGTTTTGTGGTTTTTCGTGGTTCAATGATCCCCCAGCGGGAATTCGAGGTTGCATTCGGTGTTTCAGGGCGAGACTGCCATCACGGTGGACGACAAGGGGCGTATGGCGGTGCCAACCGCATACCGCGACCTCGTTACGCGTGTCAGCGGCAACCGCCTGGTACTCACCTACAACCCGTTCGAAGCCGGATGCCTGTGGTTGTACGCGGAAAAGGAGTGGGAACGGGTGCGTGACGATGTGATGTCCAAGCCCAATACCCAGCGCGTGATCCGCACGCTGCAGCAAAAACTGGTGGGTTCTTCGGCCGTGCTCGAGCTGGACGCCAATGGCCGTCTGAGCATCCCGGCCAGCCATCGCAATGCGGTTGGCATCGAGAAAAAAGCCGTGCTGCTGGGCATGGGCGACAAATTCGAACTCTGGAGCGAGCAGGCACATCGCGCACTGATCCAGCAGACATTGTCTGACGGGGATCTGGGCGATGAATTGCTCGATCTCAGGTTGTGAGCCGGGGGTGCCCGGATGCGCGGTGAAGCGCAGCCCGGTCACCCGGTGTCGCAGCCGCCGGCGGCCCATGTGCCGGTGCTCTACACGCAGGTTCTGGATGGCCTGCAAGTGACCGAAAACGGAACCTATCTCGATGGCACGTTCGGACGTGGCGGACACGCACGCGGCGTGCTGGAACACCTTGGCCCGGGAGGTCGACTGCTGGTGATGGACAAGGACCCTGACGCGATCGCAGTGGCCGAACAGACGTTCGGTGGCGATGCACGCGTGTCCATCCATCGCGGCAGTTTCGCCGGGCTCGGTCAGGTGGTTGCCGCTGCCACTGTCGACGGCATCCTGCTGGATCTGGGCGTGTCTTCGCCGCAGCTGGATGTGGCCGGGCGCGGTTTCAGCTTCGGCAAGGACGGCCCGCTGGACATGCGCATGGACCCGGACAGCGGTCAGAGTGCGGCGCAGTGGCTGGCGCAGGCGACCGATCGCGAGATCGCCGATGTGCTGTGGGCCTATGGCGAAGAACGCCAGAGCCGCCGCATCGCGCGCGCCATCGTGGCGCGCCGCGCCGAACAGCCGCTGCTGCGCACCGCCCAACTGGCCGATCTGATCGCCTCGGTGATGCCGCGCGGCGACAGCAAGACCCACCCGGCCACACGCAGCTTTCAGGCGATCCGCATCTACATCAATCGCGAACTCGACGATCTGGAAACCGGCCTGGATGCAGCGCTTGCCGCGCTCAAGCCCGGCGGCCGGCTGGCGGTGATCAGCTTCCATTCGCTGGAAGATCGCATCGTCAAACAATTCATGGCCCGCTACGCCAAGGCCCCGCCGAGCAATCGCCGCCTGCCCGAAGCGCAGCCGTTCGTGCCGACGCTGCAATTGGTGAGCGGCGCGATCAAGGCCGACGACACAGAATTGAACGTCAACCCACGCGCCCGCAGCGCGGTGCTGCGGGTGGCTGAAAAGCTGGAATTGGGGATTGGGGATTCGGGATTGGAGAGGCGCTCTGGGCGAATCCCCAATCCCCGATCCCCAATCCCGGCGTCTCAAGGAGACGCCCGATGAGCCGCCTGTTGCTCATCGTGCTGCTTGCCTGCAGCATCGCGTCGGCGATCGGTGTCGTGTACATGCGCCACATGCATCGCAAGCTGTTCGTGCAGTTGTCCAAGCTCGAACACACGCGCGACGAGTTGAATATCGAATTCGGCCGGCTGCAGCTGGAGCAGGCCACGTGGGCGGAAAGCAATCGGGTCGATCAAGTCGCGCGTGCGCGTATCGGGATGAAGTTCCCGGAGACCAACGACATCGTGGTGATACGCCCATGACAAAGCAGAAGAGCATCTGTTTTGCACAGCAAAGCAGCACGCAGGGTGGCGCACACGAATGTGCGCCAACGACAAAACGGCAGGACAGCCGTTTTGCACAGCGAAGCTGCCCGCCGGGTGGCGCACAGGGATGGGCGCCATGAAAACCGGCCGTAACCGCACTCGCAGCAATTTCAATCTCCGTGGTCGCCTTACCCTGGTCGGCATCGCCTTGGGCTTGTGCTCGGTGACGTTGATCGGGCGCGCCGCGTTCGTGCAGCTGGTCAACCGCGATTTCTATCAGCGTCAGGGCGAAGCGCGTTACTTGCGCGAACTGCCTATCGCCACCTCGCGCGGCATGATCACCGACCGCAACGGCGAGCCGCTGGCGGTGTCCACGCCGGTGGAATCGATCTGGGTCAATCCGCAGGAATTGCTGCGCAACCCGGACCGCATTCCCGAGCTGGCCAAGGCGCTCGGACAGCCGCTGGACGAATTGAACGCCAAGCTGGCACAGAAGGCCGGCAAGGAATTCATGTACCTGCAGCGCCGCATCAATCCGGACAAGGCGCATGCGATTGTCGATCTGAAAATTCCCGGCGTGTTCTCGCAGCGCGAGTTCCGTCGCTTCTATCCGCAAGGCGAAGCGATGGCCCACGTGCTGGGCTTCACCAACATCGACGACCGCGGGCAGGAGGGCCTTGAATTGGCCTTCGACGAATGGCTGCGCGGCAAGCCCGGTTCCAAGAAGGTGGTGCGCGATGCGCGAGGCGCCATCGTGGAAAGCGTGGACCTGGTGCGTCCGGCGCAACCGGGCAAGGACCTGACGCTGAGCATCGACCGCCGCATCCAGTTCCTGGCCTACAAGGAACTGCGTAACGCCCTGGTCGAAAACAACGCAGCAGGCGGTTCGATGGTGGTGATGGACGTGGCCACTGGCGAAGTGCTGGCGATGGTCAACCTGCCCACCTACAACCCGAATTCGGTCACCGGCATCAACCCGTCGGCGCGCCGCAACCGCGCGGTCACCGATCTGGTCGAGCCGGGTTCGACGATGAAGCCGCTGACCGTGGCCACCGCGCTGACTGCCGGCGTGGTGACCAAGGACACCGTCATCGATACCAACCCCGGCTACATGTCGGTGGGGCGCTTCACCATTCGCGATGTGCCACACAATAACGGCGTGCTCAATGTCACTGGCGTGATCACCCGCAGCTCGAACATCGGTGCGGCCAAGATCGCCGCCAAGGTGCCGGACCAGACCTTCTATCAGTCGATCCGCAACTTCGGTTACGGCAGTGCGCCGCATAGCGGATTTCCTGGTGAATCGGCCGGTGTGGTGTTGCAGCCGGCACGCTGGAGCGGCCCGTCCAAGACCACGATGTCGTATGGCTACGGCCTGTCGGTGACGCCGCTGCAGATTGCGCAGGCGTACGCCACGCTGGGCAACGGCGGCAAGCTCACCCCGCCCACCTTCGTGCGCGGCCAGCACAACGAAACCCGTCAGGTGATCACGCCGGAAGTGGCGCGGCAGGTCATCGACATGATGGAAACCGTGGTCACCCAAGGCGGCGCCAAGGGCGCGGCGATCCTGGGCTATCACGTCGCCGGCAAGACCGGTACCGCGCGCAAGAACGGCGCCAGCGGCTACGAGCGCGGGCATTACAACGCGCTGTTCGCGGGTCTGGTACCTGCCACGCGCCCGCGCTTTGCCACCGTCATCGTGATCAACGATCCGCAGGGCAAGGTGTACTACGGCGGCCTGGTGTCGGCGCCGGTGTTCCACAAGGTGATGGAAGGCGCGCTGCGCTTGATGGACGTGCCGCCGGACGACATCCAGTCATGGCTGGCCGCACAGGCTGCCGGCAAGACCGGCCAGCCCATGGTCAAGCCGCAGTCGGCCGATCTGGATCCGGCGCTGGTGCCGGACCCGGTGGACGAAGTGTCTGCCGGCATCCCGACCGCACTGGCGCCTGCGCCGGCCGCCGCGCCAGCGCAGCCCGCGCCGTTGCAGGAGAGCCGCCAGTGAGCCGTTCCATGGCGCTTTCGCAGTTGCTGCCGGACGTGGCGCTGCCGCACGACGTGCAGGTCTCCGGTCTGGTGATGGATAGCCGTACCGTTGCTCCGGGCGATGCGTTCGTGGCGATCGCCGGCTTCGGTGCGCATGGCCTGGGCTTTGTCGAACAAGCGCGCGCCAATGGCGCAACAGCGGTGTTGTTCGAGCCGCCGGCTCCGGACGGTCTGCCGGTCCCCGTCGATGCGATTGCCGTGCTCGGTTTGCGCGCGCGCCTTGGCGTGATGGCCGATCAATTTCATGGCCGGCCGTCGCATGCAATGCGCATGGTCGGCGTCACTGGCACCAATGGCAAGACCTCCACCGTACAGTTGCTGGCGCAGGCGCTGACGCTGCTCGGTACGCCCACCGGCACGCTCGGCACCCTTGGCGTCGGTCTGTATGGTGCGGCCGTGTCGACCGGTTTCACCACGCCGCTGGTGCTGCCCACGCATGCGTTGCTGGCGCAGTTGCGCGATGAGGGCGCGCAGGCGGTGGCAATGGAGGTCAGCTCGCACGCGCTCGATCAGGGCCGCGTGGATGCGGTGCATTTCGACGTCGCGGTGTTCACCAATCTCACCCGCGATCATCTCGATTACCACGGCGAGATGGCGCAATACGGCGCCGCGAAGGCCAAGCTGTTCACCCGCCCTGGCTTGAAAGCCGCCGTGGTGAATCTGGACGATGGCTTCGGCCGCACGCTGTTCGCTTCGCGCGATCCCGTGCTGCGCGCGATCGGCGTGAGCTCGCGCGCACATGCCGATGCCAGCGTGAGCGCGCAGGCATTGCAGCTGGACCACAACGGCATCAACTTCGCCCTGAATATCCAGGGCGAAGTGCATCCGGTGCATTCGCCGTTGCTGGGCCGCTTCAACGTGGACAACCTGCTGGCCGTGGCCGGCGCGTTGTGGGCGCTGGACATCGCACCCGCGCAGATCGCCACCGTGCTCGGTCAGTTGCAGCCGATCCATGGCCGCATGAACCGTCTCGGTGGCGCACATGGCGCACCATTGGTGGTGGTCGATTACGCACACACCCCGGATGCGCTGGAACAGGCATTGAGCAGCCTGCGTTCGCATGCGCAGGACCGGCTGATCTGCGTGTTCGGCTGCGGTGGTGAACGTGACACCGGCAAACGCCCGCAGATGGCGGCGATTGCAGAACTCAACGCCGATGTGGCAATCGTCACCGACGACAACCCGCGTGGCGAAGATGGCGATGCGATTGTGGCCGATATCCTGCGCGGCTTCGCGCGCCCGGATGCCGCCATCGTACAGCGCGACCGCGCCGCAGCGATCCATCAGGCCATCGCCATGGCCAGCGCGTCCGACATCGTGTTGATCGCCGGCAAGGGACACGAGCCATACCAAGAAGTTGCCGGCGTGCGGCATGCCTTCGACGACGCCATCGTGGCGGCGCAGGTGCTGCTGCCGCGCACCGTGTTGGGAGTGCGCCCATGAAGCTCACCCCACTGTCATTGATTGCGCATTGGGCCGGCGGCGAACTGCATGGCGACGACGCCATGATCGATGCGGTCGGCAACGACACCCGCACGCTCGCCAATGGCAGCCTGTATAGCGCGCTGCGCGGCGAGCGTTTCGATGGACATGACTTTGCCGCCGACGCCGTCGCGCGTGGGGCCAGCGGATTGCTGGTGGAGCGCCTGCTGCCGGCGCTGAGCGTACCGCAGGTGGTGGTGAAAGATACCGAGCTGGCACTGGCGCGGATTGCTGCCAGTATGCAGCGCGACCGCGTCACGCGCGTGCTCGCGTTGACCGGTTCCAACGGCAAGACCAGCGTCAAGGCGCTGCTGCTGTCGATCCTGCAGGAAGCCGGGCGCGTGGAGGGCACGACCGTGTACGCCACGCCGGGCAACCGCAACAACGAGATCGGTTTGCCGCTGGCCGTGATTGCCGCGCCTGACGATGCGGACTTTGCGATCTACGAAATGGGTGCAGGCAAGCCGGGCGATATTGCCTATCTGACCGATATCGCGCAGCCGCATGTCGCGCTGGTCAACAACATCGCGCCCGCCCATCTGGAACGCCTGGGCAGCTTGCTCGGCATTGCACAGACCAAGGGCGCCATCTACGCCGCGCTGCCCGCCGATGGCGTGGCCGTGATCAATGCCGATGACGCTTTTGGCATGTGGTTCGAGCAGCAGTTGCAGGCGCAGCCGGTGCAGGGACGTTGCATCGTGCGCTACGGCTTGCAGATCGGTGCCGATATCACGGCGCGTGAGCTGCAACTGCAGGCTGGCGCTGCGCAGTTCACCTTGGTGACCCCGCAGGGCGAAGCGCAGGTTGCACTGCCGTTGCCGGGCCGCCACAACGTGCTCAACGCCTTGGCGGCAACCGGTCTGGCACTTGGTGCCGGCATCGCCTTGCCGGTGATCGCGGCCGGTCTGGCGCAGGCGCATCCGGTGGCCGGTCGGCAAATCGCGCAGACCTTGCCGAGTGGCGCGGTGCTGATCGACGACAGCTACAACGCCAACCCTGGCTCGCTGGATGCGGCCATCGATGCGTTGGCCGCCGCACCCGGCGAAGGCTGGCTGGTGCTCGGCGACATGCGCGAACTCGGCGCCGAAGGCCTCGCATTGCATGCCGCTGCCGGACGTCGCGCACGCGCGGCCAAGCTGCAGCGGCTGTACGCGCTGGGCGAGCTCAGCGCCGCCGCGGCGCAGGCATTTGGCGACGGCGGCCGCGTGTTCGCCACACACGGCGAGTTGATCGACGCCTTGCAGGCAGATCTGGTCGATACCGCCAGCCGGGAAACACGCACACAGCAACACGCATCGGGAAATACGCAGGAACATGCAGTGATTCACCAACAGAAATCGCCGTCCACGGCCGCTCTTTCAGGTGCCGCCTCCATCACGATCCTGGTGAAGGGTTCGCGCGGCAGCGCGATGGACCGCGTCGTCACCGCGCTGCTCGCATCAGCGGAGGGCGCATCCCATGCTGCTTGAGCTGGCCCGTTGGCTGCAGCAACTGGAGAGCCTGTTCGGGCTGTTCAACTATTTGACCTTCCGCGGCATTTTGGCTGCGTTGACCGCGCTGTTCCTGTCGTTGTGGATGGGCCCTGCGGTGATCCGCAAGCTCGCCCAGTTCAAGGGCGGCCAGCCGATCCGCCAGGACGGCCCGCAGACGCATTTTTCCAAGGCCGGCACGCCGACCATGGGCGGCTCGCTGATCCTGCTCACCGTCACCTTGTCGGTGCTGCTGTGGGGCGACCTGCGTAATCGCTATGTGTGGTTGGTGCTGGCGGTGATGATCTGCTTCGGTGCGATCGGCTGGTACGACGACTGGATCAAGATCGTGCGTCGCGACCCGAATGGGTTGAAATCGCGCTGGAAGTATCTGCTGCAGTCGATCTTCGGCCTGGCGGCCGGCTTGTTCCTGTACTACACCGCCGACGTCCCGGCGGCGATCACGTTTTACATCCCGATGTTCAAGTCCATCGCGCTGCCGCTGGCCGGCGTGAGCTTCGTGGTGATCGCCTACTTCTGGATCGTGGGTTTCTCCAATGCAGTGAACCTCACCGACGGCCTGGATGGTTTGGCCATCATGCCGACCGTGCTGGTGGCCTGCGCGCTGGGGGTGTTCGCGTATGCGTCGGGCAACGTGGTGTTTGCCGAATACCTGAAAATCCCGCTGATTCCCGGCGCTGGCGAGCTGATCATCATCTGCTCGGCGATCGCCGGGGCAGGGTTGGGCTTTCTCTGGTTCAACACCTACCCTGCAATGGTGTTCATGGGCGACATCGGCGCGCTGTCGCTGGGCGCGGTGCTCGGCACCATCGCGGTGATCGTGCGTCAGGAAATGGTGCTGGTGATCATGGGCGGCGTGTTCGTGATCGAAACGCTGTCGGTGATCATCCAGGTGGCCAGCTTCAAGCTGACCGGCAAGCGCGTGTTCCGCATGGCGCCGATCCACCACCATTTCGAACTCAAGGGTTGGCCGGAGCCGCGCGTGATCGTGCGTTTCTGGATCATTTCGGTGGTGCTGGTGCTGATCGGCCTTGCCACGTTGAAGGTGCGCTGATGAACGACATGTCCCGCCAGGCCACACGACTGGACGCCATCGGCGGCCGCTACGATCCGTGGCTGCTCGGGGCCGCGGTCACGCTCGCCTCGCTGGGCGTGGTGATGGTGGCGTCCAGCTCGATCGAGCTGGAAGCCAGCCCGTTCTACTACCTGACCCGCCACTTGCTGTTCCTGGGGGGCGGCATCGCGCTGGCGTTCTGGGCAATGCGCACCGAGCTCAAGACCATCGAACAGCATAACCAGATGCTGTTGCTGGCCTGCTTTGTGCTGCTCGTCGTGGTGTTCGTGCCTGGCCTGGGCAGCACCGTCAATGGCGCCAAGCGCTGGATCAACCTGGGCGTGTCGCGGTTTCAGGTGGTCGAATCGGTGAAAGTGTTCTACATCATCTGGCTTGCGAGCTATCTGGTGCGTTTCCGCGACGAGGTCAACGCGACCTGGCAGGCGATGCTCAAACCGGTGTTCGTGGTCGGCCTCTTGGTCGGCCTGTTGCTGCTGCAGCCGGACTTCGGCTCCTCGATGCTGCTGCTGAGCGTGACCGCCTGCATGCTTGTGCTGGGCGGTGCGCCGATCGGGCGCATCATCCTGCCGATCCTGCTGTTGCTGCCGGCATTGGTGGCATTGGTGATCTTCGAGCCGTACCGCATGCGGCGCGTGACCTCCTTCATGGACCCGTGGGTGGATCAGTTGGGCTCGGGCTACCAGCTGTCCAACGCCCTGATGGCCATCGGTCGCGGTCAGTGGACCGGCGTAGGCCTGGGCGCCTCGGTACAGAAGCTCAACTATCTGCCCGAATCGCACACCGACTTCATCTTCTCGGTGATCGCCGAGGAACTGGGCTTTGTGGGTGTGTGCGGGGTGATCGGGTTGTACGCACTGCTGGTCGGTCGCGCCTTCTGGCTGGGCATGCGCTGCGTGGAAATGAAGCGGCATTTCTCCGGCTACATCGCCTTCGGCATCGGCCTGTGGATCGCAATGCAGAGCTTCGTGTCGATCGGCGTCAACCTGGGCATCCTGCCGACCAAGGGGCTGACCCTGCCGCTGATTTCGTCAGGCGGTTCATCGGTGCTGATGACCTGTCTTGCGATGGGTGTGCTGCTGCGGGTGTCCTACGAGGCCGATCGCGCCGAGCGCCTGCGCAGCAAGTTGTCTCCGCAGGGCGCGGCCATCTCGCCAGGTGAGCCAGCCGAGCCGGTGGTCGATGCGGTACCGCCGGCCTACGCGCCTGCGCGCAAGCCGCAACGCGACACTGCCGCTGCGCCCGCACCTGCCGCCGCCCCGGTTGCCGCCCATGTAGCACCGGCATCTGCCATCCTGCGCGGCACCAGCCGCATGCAACCGCGTGTGGAACCGACGTTTGGGAGGATTGCGTGAGCGTTTATGCGCATCTCTCGCAAACGCCCGCACATCCATCTGCGCGGATTCAGCCGGTGATGATTCTGGCCGGCGGCACCGGTGGGCATATTTTCCCGGGACTGGCCGTGGCCAAGGTGCTGCGCGCGCGCGGCGTGCCGGTGACCTGGCTGGGTGCCGATGGCGCGATGGAAACCCGCCTGGTGCCGCAGCACGACATTCCGATCGATACGCTGGCCATCACCGGCCTGCGCGGCAAAGGCATGGTGAAGTTGCTCGGCGCGCCGCTGCGGGTAATGCGCGCAGTGCGCGCCGCAGGCTTTGTGCTGCGCAAGCGCCAGCCGCGTGCGGTGATCAGTTTTGGCGGCTTTGCTGCCGGTCCGGGCGGGCTGGCTGCGCGCTTGCTCGGTGCGCCGTTGCTGGTGCACGAACAGAATCGCGCACCTGGCATGACAAACAAGGTGTTGTCGCGTTTCGCGCGCCGCGTGCTGACCGGCTTTCCGGGCAGCTTTGCTGGTGAAGAAGCGGTAGGCAACCCAGTGCGTGCAGAAATCGCTGCACTGCCTGCGCCGGCTGACCGTTTGGTCGGTCGCACCGGCCCGGTATGCGTCTTGGTGCTGGGCGGAAGCCAGGGCGCGCGCGTGTTGAATCAGGCGGTGCCGACAGCGCTGGCCGCACTCGGTCATCCGGATGTCGAGGTTCGCCATCAGTGCGGCGAAAAGCTGCGCGCCGAAGCCGAGGTGGCGTATGCACAGGCCAGCGTCAACGCCAGCGTCGAACCCTTTATCGCCGACATGGCTGCGGCCTATGCGTGGGCCGATCTGGTGGTGTGCCGTGCCGGGGCTTCCACGCTTGCAGAGCTGTGCGCCGCCGGTGTCGGCAGCGTGCTGGTGCCGTTTGCCGCCGCCGTGGACGACCATCAAACCCGCAATGCCGAATATCTGGTTGGGGCCGACGCCGCCGTGCTGCTCAAGCAGGACGACAGCCTGGCAGTGCGCTTGCAGCAGGTGTTGCAGACGTTGCTCACCGACCCGGCCCGTCGCCTGTCGATGGCCAACGCCGCACGCACCCTGGCCAAGCCGGACGCCGCCGAGCGCATCGCCGACATCATTCTTCAGGAGGCCGGGACTGGGGATCGCCAGCCTCCGGCTGTCGAAGAGCGAGCGGGATTCGGGATTGGTAAAGAGCAACAGCACAAGCAGGACAGCATGCAGAACTCCGTTGATGGTCAATTTTCGGGGCGATCGACCGCCGCCGTTGCCAATCTCCAATGCCGCTCGCTCTTCGACAGCCACAGGCTGGCCATCCTCACTCCCGGCACCTTCGCAGGGGGTGCAGCTTGATCCGCCGTCTGCAGGACAGTGGCGATCTGGTGCGCGCGTTTCCGCGCGTGCATTTCGTCGGCATCGGCGGCACCGGCATGAGCGGCATTGCCGAGGTGATGTTGACGCTGGGCTATGAAGTCTCCGGCTCGGATAACTCGGATAACGTGGCCACGCGTCGCTTGGCCAAGCTGGGTGCGCGCGTGATGCGCGGCCACTCGGCCGCCAATGTGTTGGGCACCGATTGCGTGGTGGTCTCCAGCGCCATTCGCGATGACAACCCCGAGCTGATGGAAGCGCGCAGCCAGCGCATTCCGATCATGCCGCGTGCCGCGATGCTGGCCGAGTTGATGCGCTTCCGCCGCGGCATCGCGGTGGCCGGCACGCATGGCAAGACCACCACCACCAGCCTGGCTGCAGCGGTGCTGAGCGAAGGCGGGTTGGACCCGACGTTCGTCATCGGCGGCCAGCTGCTGGCCGCAGGCGCCAACGCAAAACTCGGTGGCGGCCAATGGCTGGTCGCCGAGGCCGACGAGAGCGATGGCAGCTTCCTGCGCCTGAATCCGTTGATGGCCGTCATCACCAACATCGATGCGGATCACCTGGAAAATTACGGCAACGATTTCGCGCGTATCCAGGCCGCATTCGCCGAATTCCTGCAGCGCCTGCCGTTCTATGGCCTGTCACTGCTGTGCATCGACGACCCGGAAGTCGCTGCGCTGGCCGGCAGGACGCCGCGCCACGTGATGAGCTACGGCATGAGCGAAAACGCCGACGTGCGCGCCGAAGATGTGGTGCAGGACGGTCCGCGCATGCGCTTCACGCTGCGTCTGCCGGAAGGCACCACCACGCCAGTGACATTGGCGCTGCCGGGGCGTCACAACGTGCTCAATGCACTGGCGGCTGCCGCAATCGGCTGGCAGCTCGGCGTGGCGCCGGGCACCATTGCACGCGCGCTGGAAAACTTCGCCGGCATCGGCCGTCGTTTCAACGATCTGGGCGAAGTCACCACCAGCACCGGCGCGCGCGTGCGCGTGGTCGACGATTACGGCCACCATCCACGCGAGCTCGAAGCCGTGTTCGCTGCGGCGCGTGGTGGCTGGCCGGACAAGCGCCTGGTCGTCGCATTCCAGCCACACCGCTATAGCCGCACCCGCGATCAGTTCGACGCCTTCGCCGCGGTGCTCAGCACGGTCGACGCATTGGTGTTGAGCGAGGTCTACCCGGCAGGCGAAGCGCCGATTCCGGGCGCCGATTCGCGTGCACTAGCGCGCGCCATCCGTGCGCGCGGCCGCAGCGAACCGGTGGTCGTCGGCCAGATCGCCAGCCTTGCCGAAGTGTTGCCGGACGTGCTGCAAGACGGTGACCTGCTGTTGATGATGGGCGCCGGCGATATCGGTTATGTGGCACAGCACATCATCAACAACGGGTTTGTCGGAGAGCCGGCATGAGCGCGGTCATCGCCAATGCCCGCACCAGCGATCCGGCCATCTTTGGCCGCGTCGCCGTGTTGCTCGGCGGCACTTCGTCCGAGCGCGAGGTGTCCTTGAACTCCGGCAGCAACGTGCTGGAAGCGCTGCGTGCGCGCGGCGTCGATGCGCAGCCGGTCGATGGCATTGCGGCACTGGCCAAGGCGTTGGTCGCGCAGCAGTTTGATCGCGTGTTCAATGTGCTGCACGGCCATAACGGCGGCGGCGAAGACGGCATCGTGCAGGGCCTGATGGAAGCTTTCGGCGTGCCGTATACCGGCTCGGATGTGCTTGGCTCGGCGTTGAGCATGGACAAGATCCGTACCAAACAGGTGTGGCTGTCGCTGGGCCTGTCGACACCGCGTTACGCGCGGTTGGCTGCTGGCGCCAGCGCCGCGGACATTCATGCCGCGGCACAACAGCTCGGTTTACCGGTCATCGTCAAGCCGGCCAATGAAGGCTCAAGCGTTGGCGTCAGCCGCGTGTTCGACCAGGCACAGCTCGAAGACGCAGTGACCCTGGCTGCCCGCTACGACGGTGCGCTGTTGATGGAGCAGTTGATCGAAGGCGACGAACTGACCGTTGCGGTGCTCGGCGACACCGCGTTGCCGTCCATCCGCATCGTGCCCAAGGGCCAGTGGTACGACTACAACGCCAAGTACATCGCCGAAGACACGCAGTATCTGTGCCCGGGCCTGGAAGGCGAGCCCGAAGCGCAGATCCGCCAACTTGCGCTCGATGCGTTCCGCGCTGCCGGCTGCCGTGGCTGGGGCCGCGTGGACGTGATGCGCGATGGCAGCAGCGGCCAGCTGTATCTGCTCGAAGTGAACACCGCTCCCGGCATGACCAGCCACTCGCTGGTGCCCAAGGCCGCCCGCCAGCTCGGCATCGATTTCGAAGAACTGGTCTGGCGCGTGCTGGAGCAGACGCTGTGATGACGGGATTGGGGATTCGGCATTCGGGATTGGTGAACGGCGGTGCCATGCGCGCCTTTGCTGTGGCTGCTGCCGTGACCAACCCCCAATCTCCAATGCCGAATCCCGTGTGCGGAGCGCGCCCATGAACGCCACCCTGCGCATCCTGGCCTGGTTGCTCGCGCTGGCGTTGGTCGCGCTGCCGGTGGTGGCTGTGCTCAATGGCTGGGTCGGTGCCGAGCGTTGGCCGTTGGCCAAGTTGCGCGTGTCCGGCGACTTCAAGCGCGTGCCGGCCGAAGAGTTGCGTGCGGTGGTGTTGCCGTATGCGCGTGCCGGTTTTTTTGCGGTGAAACTGCAGCAGGCGCAGGACGCCATCGCGCGCTTGCCGTGGGTGGAAAGTGCGCAGGTGCGCAAGCGCTGGCCGGACGTGCTGGAAGTGCACGTGACCGAGCACAAGCCGTTTGCGCGCTGGGGCACCGACCGCATGCTGTCCGAGCAGGGCCGGCTGTTTCGCACCCCGCCGCTGTTGAAGGATTTCAAGTTGCCGCAGCTGGGTGGGCCGGACAGCAAAACCCAGGATGTGGTGGCGCTATACAACGAATCGCGCGCCTTGTTCGCACCGACCGGGCTGGATGTGGAGCGTCTTGAAATGGACGCGCGCGGCAGCTGGTCGTTGGGTCTGAGCAATGGCGTGCAGATCGTGGTCGGCCGCGACGATGCGCGCGCCCGTCTGCAGCGCTTCGCACGCATGCTGCCGCAGCTGGCCGATCCGCAGCGCCCGATCTCCCGCGCCGACCTTCGCTACACCAATGGATTTACCGTTGAAAGGCGGGCGGTGGAGAGTGGGGATTCGGGATTGGAAAAATCGACGCCTCGGCATCGCGCGGCATCCTCTCGGGTTGCCCTGGTCCATCCGCGTTTCACGACTCCCGACTCCCGACTCCCGACTCCCGGCTTTAAGACATGAATCGCAAAGGCGACAAATCCCTCATCGTTGGACTGGACATCGGCACTTCCAAGGTCGTTGCGCTGGTCGGCGAATACTCGCCCGGCAATCCGATCGAAGTGATCGGCATCGGTTCGCATGAATCGCGCGGTCTCAAGCGCGGTGTGGTGGTGGACATCGAATCCACCGTGCAGTCGATCCAGCGTGCGGTGGAGGAAGCCGAACTGATGGCTGGCTGCGAGATCCGCTCGGTGTATGCCTCGATTTCCGGCAACCACGTGCAGTGCAAGAATTCGCCCGGCATCGTGCCGATCCGCGACGGCGAAGTGACCTGGAGCGATCTGGAGCGTGTGCTCGATGCCGCCAAGGCGGTGGCCATTCCTGCCGATCAGCGCATCCTGCATGCGATCCCGCGCGAGTACGTGCTGGACGATTCGCAGGAAGGCATCCGTAACCCGGTCGGCATGACCGGCGTGCGCCTGGAGGTGCAAGCGCATCTGGTGGTGTGCGCGCAGTCGGCCGCCGCCAACATCACCAAGTGCGTGCAGAAGTGCGGCCTGCAGGTCGACGATCTGGTGCTGTCGTCGCTGGCATCGTCGGTCGCAGTGCTGACCGCCGACGAACGCGAGCTCGGCGTGGTGCTGGTGGACATCGGCGCCGGCACCACCGATCTGGCGGTGTACGTGCAGGGCGCGATCTGCCATACCGCTTCCTTGCCGATTGCCGGCGACCACGTCACCAACGACATCGCGCACATGCTGCGCACGCCCACGCCGGAAGCCGAGCAGATCAAGGTCCGCTACGCCTGTGCGCTGGCGCAGCTGGCCACCGCCGAAGAGAGCATCCAGGTGCCATCGGTGGGCGATCGCCCGCCGCGCCGCATGCCCCGCCATGCACTCGCGCAGGCGGTGCAGGGCCGTTACGAAGAAATCTTCGAGATGGTGCAGGCCGAACTGCGCCGCTCCGGCTTCGAAGAAATGGTGCGCGCCGGCATGGTGCTCACCGGCGGCGCCTCGAAGATGGAAGGCGTGGTGGAACTGGCCGAGGAAATGCTGCAAATGCCGGTGCGCGTAGGCATTCCGCAGCACGTCACGGGCTTGGGCGAAGTCGTCGGCAACCCGGTGCATGCCTCGGGCGTCGGCCTGTTGCTGATGGGCAGCCAGATCGAACATCCGCGTCGCCCGTCGATCCCGACCGGACGCGCGGGAAGCTTGTTCAAGAAATTGAAGAATTGGTATCGCGGCGAATTCTGACGGGCCGAGATTCGGGAGTTTGAATTCGGGATTGGCAAGAGCAAGAGCGAAAGGCAAAGCGGCGGCGGTTGCGAAGATGAAGTAGAGAGCGGCGAGCAGGTAGGCGGTAAAATTTTTTTGCAGGCATTGCGTCGAGGAGCAGGTGTGGTGAGTCGTTGAGCGCAACAGCGCATCAATGGCCACGCAACCGAGACCCGACTTTCAAACAACAACACTCGCCGTGATGCGGAGTAGGGCAGGGACCAGCGCGTTTGCGACTCCCCTCTCCCCACTTCTCACTCCCGGCTCAAGAGGACACTGACATGGCACATTTCGAACTGATTGAAAAAATGGCTCCCAACGCAGTCATCAAGGTTGTGGGCGTGGGCGGTGGCGGCGGCAATGCCGTCGCGCACATGGTCAACACCAACGTCGATGGCGTGGAATTCATCACCGCCAACACCGACTCGCAAGCGATCAAGAATTGCGGCGCCAAGTTGCAGCTGCAGCTTGGCACCAACGTCACCAAGGGCCTGGGCGCAGGCGCCAATCCGGAAGTCGGCCGCCAGGCCGCGCTGGAAGATCGCGAGCGCATCATGGACGCGCTGCAGGGTGCGGACATGGTCTTCATCACCGCCGGCATGGGTGGCGGGACCGGCACCGGCGCCGCACCGGTGGTCGCACAGCTGGCCAAGGAGATGGGCATCCTGACCGTGGCCGTGGTCACCAAGCCGTTTCCGTTCGAAGGCCGTCGCCGCATGCAGGTGGCGCTGAAGGGCATCGAAGAGTTGAGCCAGCATTGCGATTCGCTGATCACCATCCCCAATGAAAAGCTGATCACCGTGCTGGGCCGCAACGCCACCATGATCCAGGCGTTCCGCGCTGCCAACGACGTGCTGCAGGGCGCGGTGCAGGGCATCGCCGATCTGATCGTGCGTCCGGGCCTGATCAACGTCGACTTCGCCGACGTGCGCACCGTGATGTCGGAAATGGGTCTGGCCATGATGGGCACCGGTTCGGCACGCGGCGACGATCGCGCGCAGGCCGCTGCCGAAGCCGCCATCCAGAACCCGCTGCTGGACGATGTGAACCTGGCCGGCGCCAACGGCATCCTGGTCAACATCACCGCCGGCCCGGACTTCACCATGTCCGAGTTCGACGAGATCGGCCGCACCATCGAAGCCTTCGCCTCGGAAGATGCCACCGTGGTCGTCGGTACCGTGCTCGACCCGGACATGCAGGACGAAGTGCGCGTGACCGTGGTGGCCACCGGCCTGAACCGTGCGGTTGCGCGGCAGCCCCAGCGTCCGGATCAGCGTGCGCCGATCAAGTTGGTGCGCAATGCCACCACCGGGCAGCCGGAATTCGGCGACTTCGACACCAACAGCGGCGACGCGGTGTCCAAGGCCGTCGGCGGCAGCATGGGCCTGGGCCTGCGTCGTCCGAGCAGCGACTCGGCTGGCAGCAGCAGCGGCAACCACACCAGCGGCGGCTCCTCGGCGCCGGCGGCTGACCTGCCCAACGATTATCTGGATATTCCGGCGTTCCTGCGCCGCCAGGCCGACTAAGGAGCGTCGGCCGCGTCGCTACGGTGACGCAGCCCGTCTTGCCCCGGAGTCCGCTTCGGGGTGCATTGCCATGCCATGTCATTTCTGCCGGATCGGTGCCGATCCGGCAGCTTTTGTAACAGCGTGACCGGGTGATGACAGTTTCCGTCACGCGCGACTTGTTAAAATACTGATAATCTCAGCGGGCCAGGCAGTCGATTCAGCGTCTGTCTGCATTGTTCAGCCAGACTTCGCATATGACCCAGCAACGCACGCTCAAGAACACCATTCGCGCCACCGGCGTCGGCCTGCATAGCGGCGACAAGGTGTATATGACGCTACGACCGGCTCCGGTCGATCATGGCGTGGTGTTCCGACGTGTGGACCTGGAACCGATCGTCGAAGTCCCCGCCGATGCCGAGCTGGTCACCGAAACCACGTTGTGCACCGGCCTGAGCTGCAACGGTGCCAAGATCCAGACCGTCGAACATCTGATGTCCGCATTGGCGGGCTTGGGTGTGGACAATGTCATCGTCGAACTGTCCTCGGCCGAGTTGCCCATCATGGATGGTTCGTCCGGCCCGTTCGTGTTCCTGCTGCAGTCGGCAGGTATCGTCGAACAGAGCAAGCCCAAGCGCTTCATCCGGATCAAGCAGACCGTGGAAGTGCGCGACGGCGACAAGGTGGCGCGCTTTGAGCCCTACGAGGGCTACAAGCTTGGTTTCACCATCGAATTCAATCACCCGATGATCCCGGCCAAGCAGTCGCGCCAGGAAATCGATTTCTCCACGTCGGCGTACGTCACGGAAATTTCGCGCGCGCGCACCTTCGGTTTCATGCGCGACCTCGAGTACATGCGCGAGCGCAATCTGGGCCTGGGCGGTTCAATGGACAACGCCATCGTGCTGGACGAGTTCCGTGTGCTCAACGAAGACGGCCTGCGCTACACCAACGAATTCGTGCGGCACAAGATTCTGGACGCCATTGGCGATCTGTATCTGGCTGGCGGCGCCATCCTGGGTGCTTACGAAGGCTTCAAATCCGGCCACGCCCTCAACAACAAACTGGTGCGTGCGTTGTTGGCCGACCAGGCCGCCTGGGAATGGGTGAGCTTCCCGGAAGGCACCGAGCAGCCGCCGGTCACCTACGCCAGCCCTGTCTACGCGTAGTGTCAGGGAATGCCCTAGTTGGCACAGAAAGTGTGAATCAAGTTGTATTTTTTGTTCATTCTTAACATTTATCTAATAATTCCCTAACTCCTGCGGCCGACATGCCCGCTAGGATGCGTCGGGCCGTGTGAGCTCTTCGCAACGCTCTCACGCACTGGCGGCCGCTCTGGATGAGCGGTGAAGACCTTACCGCTTCGTCGGTAAGACGTCCTGCAAGGAAGCCAACGCGTCGCGCAAACCTTTGTGCGTCGCCTCTGACACGGGTTTAGGACGGTCGCGGTTCTGCTGCGTTGGGGAATGCAGCGGCGCGGTTGCGGTCTTGACGGTCACTGCGGTGGCCTCCAGTCCGATGGATCGGGCGGCATCCAGGATTTGGGTTTCGGCAAGTCGCACCTTGGCATGCCAGACCGGCGAATCCACCAGAAAAACGAGCTGTTTGCCTCGGACATTGGCTAACCGGCAACGGGTGGCCAGATGAGGTGGTAACAGGGAGCGCAACTGCCGGTCCAGTGCATCGAGCCACAAGGCTCGGCGCAAGGGGTCGCCAGCCTTTTCCCCCAACGCGGCCTCGATGGCCGGTTGTGGAGTGGAAGGGGTGTGTGCGTTGGACTTGGGCTTGGACATGACACTCATATGGCGTTGAAAAAATTTGTAATCAAATCCCGGCAGACCCGGGCGCAGCGTGCGGCCCGGCAGTTCCAGGACGTTGCAGCAGATCGGCCGATGGTGGTGCTTGGTGCGGTACTGGGCCTGGGCATGCTGATCGGCGTTGGTGCAAGCACCGCCACCGGCATGGTGACCAATTCCGCGCTGCAGGCCAAGGTTGCGCAACAGCAGGCCGAGCTGGCCCAGGCGCAGCGCGCCTCACAGGCGCAGGTCAATGCGCTGGCCGCCCGTCTGGGCGAGCTGCAGGCGCAGGCGACCCGCCTCAATGCATTGGGCGAGCGCCTCACCGAGATGGGCAAGTTGAAGGACGGCGAGTTCGACTTCGATGAGCCTGTCGGCGTCGGTGGCGGCGATGAGCCGGTCAGCGACATGCCGGTGAAAGAGCTGAAGGAGACGCTCGGGCAAGTGGAGCAGCAGTTCTCCGCCTCCGGCCAGCAACTGGACGTCCTGGCCTCGCTGATGTTCGATCATCAGCTCGAGCAGAACGCGGTGCCTTCGCGGATGCCGATCCGCAACACCTACATCACCTCCGGCTTCGGCGGTCGCGCCGACCCGTTCGACGGTGGTTCGGCCTTCCACAAGGGTGTGGACTTCCACGCCAACGTGGGCGACCCGGTGATGTCGGTTGCCGATGGCGTGGTCAGCTACGCCGGTGTGCGTGGCGGCTACGGCAATGTGGTGGAAGTGGATCACGGCAATGGCTATGTGACCCGCTATGCGCACAACTCGCGTCTGGTGGTGAAGGTGGGCGATCTGGTGCGTGCCGGCCAGCAGGTGGCGCGTGCCGGCTCCAGCGGCCGTTCTACCGCCGCACACGTGCATTTCGAGGTCTGGGCGGACGGGCGCGTGGTCAATCCGCGCAAATTCCTGGGTGAAACCACGCCGGTGGGACGTCAAGGGCGCGGTTGACGAAGGCGCGGGCCGCGCTTGATTCGTGAAGGCCCGCCCCAAGCTACAATAGGGTGTTGCCATCGACAGGGCGCAGTGCGCCCTGTTTCGTTTACGGCGGTCGGGTCTGTGGGGACCGGCGTCGGTCAAACCGTTCCTTTTCAACCGGTTTCTTCAATGATCAACAGTCTGCTTACCCGTGTCTTTGGCAGTCGTAACGAACGCCAGCTGCGCCAGCTCACCCGCCTCGTCACCCAGATCAATGCGCTGGAGCCGACGATCGAGAAGCTCTCTGACGCCGAGCTGCAAGCCAAGACCCCGGAGTTCAAGCAGCGGCTTGCCGCCGGTGAGTCCCTGGACAAGATTCTTCCCGAAGCCTTTGCGGTGTGCCGCGAGGCCAGCCGCCGCGTGCTCGGCATGCGCCATTACGATGTGCAGCTGATCGGCGGCATGGTGTTGCACCTGGGCAAGATCGCTGAGATGCGCACCGGCGAAGGCAAGACCCTGGTGGCCACGCTGCCGGTGTACCTCAACGCGCTGCAGGGCGAGGGCGTGCACGTGGTCACGGTCAACGACTACCTGGCGCGCCGCGACGCCGCGCAGATGGGCAAGTTGTACAACTGGCTGGGCCTGAGCGTAGGCGTGGTGTATCCGGGCATGCCGCACAGCGACAAGCGCGAGGCCTACGGCAGCGACATCACCTACGGCACCAATAACGAATTCGGCTTCGACTACCTGCGCGACAACATGGCGCTGTCGCGCGCCGACCGCTACCAGCGTACTCTGCATTACGCGATCGTCGACGAAGTGGACTCGATCCTGATCGACGAAGCGCGCACCCCGCTGATCATCTCCGGCCCGGCCGACGAGTCGCCGGAGCTGTACATCCGCGTCAACCGCATCGTGCCGCAGCTGACCAAGCAGGAAAGCGAAGAAGGCGAAGGCGATTTCTGGGTCGACGAGAAGGGCAAGCAGGTGCATCTGTCGGAGGCGGGCATGGGCCACGCCGAAGAACTGCTGCTGCAGGCCGGCATCCTGGAAAACGCCGAAGACGGCCTGTATGCCGCGCAGAACCTGAGCGTGGTGCATCACCTCAACGCGGCGCTGCGTGCGCATGCGATCTATCAGCGCGATGTGGATTACATCGTGCGCGATGGCGAAGTGGTGATCGTGGACGAATTCACCGGCCGTACGCTGTCCGGGCGGCGCTGGTCCGACGGTCTGCATCAGGCGGTCGAAGCGAAGGAAGGCGTGCCGGTGCAGCGCGAAAACCAGACGCTGGCCAGCATCACCTTCCAGAACCTGTTCCGCATGTACAAGAAGCTGTCCGGCATGACCGGTACGGCCGACACCGAAGCCTACGAATTCCAGAGCATCTACGGCCTGGAAGTGGTGGTGATCCCGACCAACCGCCCGACCGTGCGCAAGGACCATCCGGACCAGGTGTTCCTCAACCGCAAGGGCAAGTTCAACGCGGTGCTGGCCGACATCGAAGACTGTGCCAAGCGCGGTCAGCCGGTGTTGGTGGGGACGACCTCGATCGAGACCTCGGAAATGCTGTCCGAGCATCTGCGCAAAGCCGGGGTGAAGCACGAAGTGCTCAACGCCAAGCAGCACGAGCGCGAAGCCACCATCGTGGCCAACGCCGGCCAACCGGGCGCGGTAACCATCGCCACCAATATGGCCGGTCGCGGTACCGACATCGTGCTGGGCGGTTCGTTGGAATCGGAGTATCACGCCCTCGGCGAAGACGCCACCGAAGACGCGCGCTTCAAGATCAAGACCGACTGGCAGCGTCGTCATGACGCGGTCAAGGCGGCCGGCGGCCTGCACATCATCGGTACCGAACGCCACGAATCGCGGCGTATCGACAACCAGCTGCGCGGCCGTGCCGGTCGTCAGGGCGACCCGGGTTCGTCGCGCTTCTATCTGTCGCTGGAAGACAATCTGATGCGCATCTTCGCCTCGGACTGGGTCCAGAAGGCGATGCGCATGATGGGCATGAAGGAAGACGACGTCATCGAAGATCGCCTGGTCAGCCGGCAGATCGAAAAGGCGCAGCGCAAGGTGGAAGCGCATAACTTCGACATCCGCAAGAACCTGCTGGATTTCGACGACGTCAACAACGATCAGCGCAAGGTGATCTACGCCCAGCGCGATGAATTGCTGGACGCCGAGTCGGTCAAGGACAACGTCGACGGGATTCGCGGCGATGTGATCTATGATCTGGTTGCACGCTTCGTGCCGCCCAATTCGGTGGACGAACAGTGGGACGTGAAGGGCCTGGAAGCTACGCTGGAGTCCGAGCTGGGCGTGACCTTGTCGCTGACCGACATGGTGCGCACGCAAGAAGAGATTGATGCCGAGCAGATTGCCGCCAAGGTGCAGGCAGCAGTGGATGCGCACTTCGCCGAGAAGGAAGCGGCCGTGGGCAACGACACCATGCGCGCGTTGGAAAAGCACGTGATGCTGACCGTGCTCGACCAGGGCTGGAAGGAGCACCTGGCCAAGATGGATTACCTGCGCCAGGGCATCTATCTGCGCGGTTACGCACAGAAGCAGCCCAAGCAGGAATATAAAAAAGAAGCGTTCGAGCTGTTCTCCGAGATGCTGGAGAACGTCAAGCGTGAAGTGATCCATCTGCTGGCGCGTGTGCGCATCCGCAGCGAAGAAGAAGTGGCCGAACTGGAAGAGCAGGAACGTCTCCATGCGCAGGCGCGCTTGATGGCCTCGCAATTCCAGCACCAGGATGTGGGTGGCTACGGCACTGACGAGGAAGCCGCGCAGGTGCAGAGCGGCAACGCGCCGCTCCCGGTCTCGCAGGTCACCCGCGACGAGCCAAAGGTCGGCCGCAACGATCCTTGCCCCTGCGGCAGCGGCAAGAAGTACAAGCACTGCCACGGTCAACTCAGCTGAGCTGAGTTGACCGTGGAGCAGCCCGCTTTGCGGGCTGCTCACCCAGCGTCCGCGTTGCGGACGTTGGGTGCACGGTACTCTTCCGATCCCCGCGCCGTTGGCGCGCCCCCTTACCAAGGGGGCTGTGCTGACGGAGAGTTGGTGGGGCTTTTGAGAAGTGGAAATTGTCTGAAAAGCGGGAGTTGAATGTTGGAGGTTGGGTGCAAGGCCCTGCCTGCTGATCTCGCTTGCGTTGGGCCAAGTTCCTGCTAAGAGTGTCGCTGGTCGAGTCGGTCGGCATTCGTTGGGACACCACGACATCAACGCTGGGAGCGCGCGTTCAAGGCGCCTATTCCAGTGAGCGTGAGCTGCAGCTACGCAGTCGTAGATTCTTGATGCGTTACCTGTGCCGCCGTGCATCGCGCTGCTGCGTCTGTGCGATTGCGGGGCGTATGCTCATTGCACGTCCTGCTTGGAGTGCGGTCATGTCGCAGCTGTCCAGCCAACAACTGAAGGTCTTCGTGCCTGCGCGCGATTACGCAGTGTCGCAGCGGTTCTATCGCGCGCTGGGATTCGTGCAGGAAGACGAGGTGGGCAATGTGACCTGTTTCCGGCATGGCGCGCAGTGCGCGTTCTTGCTGCAGGATTTTTACGTGCGCGAGTTGGCCGAGAACCTGATGCTGCATCTGTGGGTGGACGATGCCGACGCTTGGTGGCAGCACGTGCACGACATTGGTTTGGATGCGCAGTTCGGTGCGAGCGTCAGCGCTCCGGAAGACCGGCCGTGGGGCGCGCGCGATTTCACCTTGCACGATCCCAGCGGCGTGCTGTGGCGAATCGGGCAGCCGTTGTGAAGCCGGGATTGGGGGATTCGTGATGCGGGATTGGCTAACGCCTGTAGTGCACCAGCTGTTACCAATCCCTACTCACGAATCACGAATCCCAGCCCTCAAGCGATTGCGCTGAACCGCTCACTCGCGGCACTCTTGCGTCCATGCCTGATTCTCTTCGATCCATTCACGTCGTTGCCGGCGTGATCACCGACCCCCGCGGGCGCATCTTGCTGACCCGTCGTACAGAAACCCGCGACATGCCTGGCCTGTGGGAATTCCCGGGTGGCAAGCGTGAGCCCGGCGAAACGTCCGAACAAGCGCTGGTGCGCGAGCTCAACGAAGAGCTTGGCATCGAGGCGCAGGTCGGGGACTGGCTCATGGATGTGCCGCAGCTGTATCCGGACAAGCGGCTGCGTCTGGAAGTGCGTCACATCACCGCCTGGAAAGGCAGCCCACGTGGGCGCGAAGGCCAGGCCATGACCTGGGTGGCGGCAGACAAGCTGGCGCGCTATTCGATGCCGCCGGCCGATGTGCCGGTGGTGGGTGCGCTGCGCCAGCCCGACCATTACCTGATCACCCCCGAACCGGAGGACGACGCACGCTGGCTGGAAGGCCTGGAGCGCGCATTGCAGAATGGGATCACGCGGATCCAGCTGCGCGCGCGACAGACAGCACCTGCGCAGTGGCAGGCGCTGCTGCAGCAGGTCATGCGCTTACGTGGACGCACCCGCGCGCAGCTGCTGCTCAATCGCGATATCGCGCTGGCTGCGGAACTGGGGGTCGGCGTGCATCTGGGGTCGGAGCAGTTGGCCGGTCTGCAGGAACGCCCGCTGCCCGCAGAACAGCTGGTGGCTGCTTCCTGTCATGGCTTGGACGACTTGCGCCACGCGCAACGGATCGGCTGCGACTTCGCGGTGTTGGGGCCGGTGCAGGCCACCGCATCGCACCCGGGCGCCACACCTCTCGGATGGGGCGGTTTCGAAACCTTGCGTGAACAGGTCTCGCTGCCGATCTACGCGCTTGGCGGCATGCAGATTGAAGATGTGCGCGAGGCGCGCTCGCATGGTGCGCAGGGCATTGCGGCGATCCGCTCGCTTTGGCCGCAATAACCGCACCGACGCTGGTGGTGTTCGGCGGTTTGCCGGGCGTTGGTAAGCGTTCAATCGCTTCGTTATTAGGGCCGTGCGTACAACGCAGCGAGCAGCGGTCAGGCGGAGGTGTACTGCCTGGACAAGCCGGAAGGTCCGAGTGATGGATGCCGCTTCTGAGCCCCGTCCGCGCGCGCCACATGGCGCTAAAACGTCACCCAGAAGCAGTTGTATTGCCTGCGCAGCCGCAGCACGCTACGCGCGGGCGTGCCGCTGGCCAGGTTCTGTTCCAGCTGCAAGCCCCAGGGACGCGGGCGGCTGGGCGGGGTGGGAAGTGGGGCATCGATGGCGCTGCCATCCAGCGACGGCGTCGGTGCGGTGGCTTCGGTGTCCCAGGTCGGGGTGTCGCTTTGTGGATACATCGGCACGATATCCAGCAATGGACGCTGCACGATGGCCTCCAGCCTGCTCAGTACCTGATTGGCGGTGGCATCGGATTGCCCGCTCCACAGATACAGGCTGGACAGGCGGTTGACATCGCGGCTGTCGACCGCCGATTGCAGCAACGACACCAGTTCGCTCAGCCGCCGCGGGCAGCCGTAGCGATACAGGCCGTAATTGCCCTGCGTGCTGATGGCGGGCGGCGGGCGGCTGGCCGCGCTAACGTCGTCGCAGCGCCGGTCGGTGAACATGGTCTGCCCGTCCGGCGAGACGCAGCGATGGATTTCCTGCGCCTGCACACGCGCGGCGGGACAGATGCAGAGCAATACCAACAGGGGCAGAAGACGAGGCATCAGGGCAGCTTAGCCGGACGCGTGTGAGCTGGCGATACAGGTGCGCGCTGGGGCGGGTGCGATGACTGCCTGTCGTTCCATCACCGTCGTCAGCCCGCGTGCAGATCAAGAGCGACTAACACAACGTCGCGAGCAGCTGCCAGGTGGGCGCGGACGGCGCGCTCAGACCCGCAGTGGACGCGTGGTCCATGCCGATTCCGAGCACCGGCCGCGCCCACCTGGCAGCTGCGCAGTCGTTGCGTTGGCCGCTCTAAGACTTACGCCGTGGTGCGCGACGTACTGTGCTGTGGGGAAGGGCCAGCGCCAGCGCACTGCGTGCACGATACGCGCTTCGAAGCGCACGTTGAAACGCGCGCAATGCGAAGCCCGCACTCAGCGCCCAAGCAGCTGCAACACCTGCGTGGTCGGTTTGGCCAGATTGAGCGTGTAGAAGTGCAATGCCGGCGCGCCGCCCGCCATCAGGCGCTCGCACAAGGCCGCCACGACGTCTGCGCCGAATGCGCGCACTGCGTCGGCGTCGTCGGCGTAGGACTGCATCTTCTTGCCGATCCAGCGCGGAATCTCCGCACCGCACTGTTCGGAAAAGCGCCGCAGCTGCGAGAAGTTGGAGATCGGCATGATGCCGGGAATGATCGGCACCTCCACACCCATGCGCTGTACCGCGTCGCGGAAATGAAAGTACGCATCGGCGTTGTAGAAATACTGCGTAATCGCCGCATCGGCGCCGGCGTCGACCTTGGCCTTGAAATAGCGCAGGTCGCTGAGCGCGTCGGTTGCCTGCGGATGGGTCTCCGGATAAGCGCCGACCTCGATCCGGAACGCGTCGCCGTGCTCGGCGCGGATGAAGGCGATGAGGTCAGAGGCATAACGCAGGTCGCCCGGATGGCCCATGCCCGAGGGCAGGTCGCCACGCAGCGCGACGATGCGGGTGCAACCGATCGCCCGGTACAGCTTGAGCAGTTCGCGGATCTCCTGCCGGCTGCCGCCGACGCAGGACAGATGCGGCGCCGCTTCGAAGCCATGTTTCTGCTTGAGATGGCGCACCGTTTCGGAGGTGTAGCTGAGCGTCGAGCCGCCGGCGCCGAAGGTGCACGACACATACTCCGGGGCGTAGCCCTTCAACCTGGCTGCGGTGCGGTCCAGTTGCGCGCGCTGATCATCGGTCTTGGGCGGGTAAAATTCGAAACTGAGATGCGTCATCGCGGCGGGTCCGGCGGATCGTGCGGAAATAATATCGCTTCATCGCGATGAATGCATATTTGGTTGCGGCGGTTCCGATGCGCCTTGTCGCGGGGCGGGTGAGGGCGGCAGCATGCGGAATGGCAGGTTGGCATGGCCGGCGCGGCCGTCGTCATCGCCTGCCTCCACAAATAAACGGTAATTGCCTGGCGGTGGTGCGATCAGGCGCACCTCCTCGCCCGTACCAGGTGCGCGGGTGCGATCACCGGCCACGCGGTTCGGCGCAATGGCGACATCGACCAGCGGCGGCAACGTCTCCGGGTCGCCGCCGCTACTGCGGGCGGTACTTTCGATGCGCACCTGCCAGGTGTCGCGCAAGACGGATGCGCCACTGGCGTGAATGCTCGCGGTCACGGCTTGGCCCGGGCGAAGACTCACGCTATCGGTCACGCGCTGGCCAGCCAGCGTGAGCGCCGACACCGCTGGCGCCCGCGTGGCCGGCCACTGCCCGGTCCACAGCAGTTGCAATGTGTCCACGCTGGGCGTGACGTCGCCCGGAGGCAGGACCAGGCCATACCAGGTAGGCGTGCGCTCCTGCTGGTCGCCCTACAGGAACACGAACGCTCCCAGTCCCTGGCGGGTGTTGCTGGCGATGTGGCTGCGGTAGCGCTGTTGCAGCAACAGGGCCTTGTGCGTGCGGTCGTCTTTGATCGGCACGCCCCACGTGGTGGCCGGCGATTCCCGATGCCCGGTAGGGCCCCATTCGGTGACCACGTAGGCGCCGCGCCACTCGCTATCGCGCAGTTTCTGCGGCAGCGCTGCAATATCGCCAGAAAGCTGCACGGCAACCAGGTCCGGTGCCGGCACGCGCGTCTTGAGCTGGTCTATCAGGTGTTTGTCGAAGCCGGCCAGCGTGGTGGTGACCGGATGGTCCGGATCGATGGCATGGATCGCCTCGGCGATTTCGCCGACCGCGTTCCAGACCTTGGGATTGCTGTCATCCAGATTGAGCGCGTTGCCGACCACCCACAGCAACACCGCCGGATGCGCCGCCGATTGCCGCACCTGCGCAAGGATGTGCTGCAGTTGCTGCTTCACCGCGGCGGCATCGTCGTAATCGAAGCCATGCCGCTGGTTGCCGACCTCGATGCCGACTGCCACTTTCAAACCGTTACGCTGCGCGCGATCGAGCAGGGCGCGTTGGCGTTGCGGATCAGCGTCCACGTGCAAGGTGCGGAATGCGTTACCGCCACGTGCGGCCAGCGTCTCCATGCTGCCATTGCCCAGACCGGCGGCCTTGATCACGAACGGGGCGCCATCCACCAACAGGCGATAGCCGTCTGCTCCCTGCGCAATTGGGACCTGCGCTGCACGGACATGCATGCTTGCGGACAGTGCGAGTAGGCAGATGACGGTGATGCGCACACTCCACGGCAACTGCATGGCGACTCCTTGTGGCTCGCAATACGCCAGCATGGGGCGGGACACCGTGGTGCGGGCGAAGGCGCAGCATCTGCCTGATGGGGGCTGCTTGCGGGCAATGGCATCTCGGTGTGAGGAGATGTTGCAGCACGCCTGCATGACCGTTCCACGCGTGCCGTCGAGACCCGGCGAACAACTTTCCGCGATGTGTTGTTGGCGGCGCTCGATTCGACGAAGGCGATGTTGATAGCGTTCGTATCTCGGGCGCTTGGTGTCGCTGCAGCCAGCCGATCGTTCGCGTGAATCTTCGCGATGCCGTCGACGATAACCGCTCGTCCATTTGCCCATGATCTCGTTCGCACACGCTGCAGCACTGCGATGCAGTTCCACGAAACCGCATCGCTTGCCTATCGCTGCTGCGGTAGCACCTGCAAGTAAACATGGGATGCATCTGCGCCAAGCGTTGACGTCTGCACGCCTACACTGGGCGCACCTTCCACGGAGCGTCTTCATGAGCGATACCACGATGACCGCCATCGCCATCCGCGATGGCAAGGGCGACGCCGACGCGCTGTACGCCACCGAGCAACCGCGCCCGCGTCCTGCAGCGGGCCAGGTGCTGATGCGCGTGAACGCCGCCGGTATCAATCGCCCCGATCTGCTGCAACGCGCCGGGCACTACCCGCCGCCGCCTGGCGCACCGGAAACGTTGGGGTTGGAAATCGCCGGCGAGATCGTGGAGCCGGCTGGTCGCTGGAAAGTCGGCGAGCGCGTGTGCGCACTGCTGGGCGGCGGCGGCTATGCGCAATACGCCGCCGTCGATGCGCGTCACGTGCTGCCGATTCCTGCCGGCATGGATCTGGTGCACGCCGCGGCGCTGCCGGAAACCATCTTCACCGCCTACGCCAATCTATTCGAACACGGTCGGCTCGCAGCAGGCGAATGGCTGTTGTTGCACGGTGCGACCTCGGGCATTGGCGTCACGGCGATCCAGATGGCCAAGGCGGCAGGTGCGCATGTGCTGGCGACCGCACGCTCGGCCAGCAAGGCCGCACAGGCGCGCGCGTTGGGTGCCGATGTGGCGATCGATTCCACCAGCGAATCGTTTGTCGAGGTGGCCAAGGCGCATGGCGGTATAGACGTCGCGCTCGACATGGTGGGCGCTGCAGTATTCGCCGACACCCTGGAAGCGCTCAATCAACGCGGACGTATCGTCTACATCGCCTCGCAGGCCGGCGCCACCATCGAACTGCCGATTCCGGTGCTGATGCGCAAGCAGGCGGTCATCACCGGCTCGACGCTACGCCCACGCACTGCGGATGAAAAGGCGCGCCTGGCGGCGGAAGTGGAGCGGGTTGTGTGGCCGTGGATCGCCGAAGGCAAGCTGCGGGTGTTGGTCGACAAGCGTTTTCCGCTGGCCGAGGCTGCCGCGGCCCATCGCTACCTGGAGCAGGGGAGCCACCTGGGCAAGATCGTGCTGGAGATATAGGCACACCGGCGCATCCGGTGCCGGACCGGGCGGACCCGCCGCCGGTTCGCTGGCGTGGACGCGCGCAGCCTTCGGTGTGTAGCCGTCGGGGCACGGCAAAACGCTGTAGATCTTGAGAGACAAATGTTGGTGGGATCGTTTGCCAAGTACCCGCTTCGCATTGTTGTGCCTGAAACTTATACCGCCTCGTGAAGACTCCGCAGCCTCTTCACTCACACCAACCGGCGGTAAACGAAATGATGACGCGCTCTTTCTGCCAGGCCGTACTTGCCTCCGCCATCGCGTTGGGCTTGGCCGGGGCCACCGAACTGTTGACCCAGGTCGGCAAACCCGGCAGCTACGCCTCCGAGCGCGTCTGGAACGCCGGTGTCGGCCGTCAGCTCAGCCAGGGTGGCGTCAGCAAGATCGCTTACGCGCCACAATGGCAGCGTACCCTGCTGCCTGGGCAGACGGCGTCCGGCTACCGTGCAGTACCCGATGTCAGCTTCAATGGCGCGTTCTATAGCAGTGCGCAGATTCGCGGCACCGATGCGCAGGGCAACGAGGCTCCGTGGTATGTGTGGGGCACCAGTGCCGCCACACCGACCTTCGCCGGCTATATCGCCCGGCTGTTGCAGTCGCATCCCGATCTGGGCTTCGTCGCGCCGCAGATCTATCAGTACGCGAGCCAGCGCAACGACGCGCAGCGCGCCTATGACGTCGTGGTGGGCACCAACGGTCTCTATCGCGATGGCTATAACGCCAGCTTGGGCTGGGACTTCGCGTCGGGTTGGGGCAGCATGAACATCGGCGACTTCGACCGCTTCCTGACGCAGGCATCGCCATGAGTGTCAATGCGCATGGCGAGCTCGCTGTCGCTGCGGCCTAAGACACTGACATTCCAACGTTGCGTAGCGGCGGTGCTGGTTACCGAGGCGGCGAGCGGTCGACCACCGCGTCGATGTGGTGACCGTCCGGATCGATGACGAACGCGGCGTGATCATCATCGCCATAATCCGGTCGCAAGCCGGGTGCGCCATTGCAGCGACCGCCGTGCTGTAGCGCCTCTCGGTGAAAAGCGTCCACGGCGGATGTGTCGGTTGCGGCAAACGCCAGATGGAATCCGGCCCCCGGCGCACATTGCGTTGCCTGGCGTTGTTTCAACGCCAGGCAATCCTCGCCACCGGGCCTGCCTAGCCGACCGCCTGGTCGAGCGTGCCTGACTCCAGATCGGACCACACCCGCACATAGCCAAGCGCACCCGGCGCTGCGTCGCAAAATGCGGCGGATATCTCGATCGTACGAACGCCCAGCGAAACGTGATGCAACATCGGTGCAGCCTTGGAGGGCGACGGCACATCGGCGTGCCGGCAGCGATGCTGGTCTGCATGCGCGCCGGCGTCAATCGCATGCTGCAAAAGAGGCGCCTGGCGTGTGGTCGAGCGCCGCCAATTCCGACTGCCGCGCCGACAACGTCTGCAGCCGTCGCGCATTGCCTTCGTGGTGCAACTGAGCAGGCCCGATACGCAGCCGCTGGCACGCAGGTATAGCAAAACAAGCAGAAGCGATGTCTCGCACTGGGCTGCACGCTGAACGTACACTGCGCCGTCGCGTGCGCTCTCCGCATCGCGCCGCTGCAGCAATGGTCAGGCAGTGTGCGTGCAGGCGTTCGCATCGGTGGCCGCCTCCTATCAGCACGAAGGTTTCGATGAAGCATCCAGACGCATTGCGCATTGCCCTTGTCGGGATCGGCAAGATCGCCCGCGATCAGCACGTGCCCACCATCGCTGCGCGCGATGATGTGCAGTTGGTGGCCACCGTGAGCCGGCATGGCATGGTTGATGGTGTGCCGGCCTACCACTCACTGGAAGAAGCCTTCGCCGCACAGCCGGAGATCGAGGCGGTGGCCTTGTGCACGCCACCGGTCGGGCGGCACGCCTTGGCGCAGAGCGCGTTGGCCGCTGGCCGCCATGTATTTCTGGAAAAACCGCCAGCCGCCACGCTTGCCGAAATTCATGACCTACAAGACGTGGCGCAGCGTGCGCAACGCAGCCTGTTCACCAGCTGGCATTCGCGCTGCGCCGCCGGTGTGGCGCCTGCCCGCGCGTGGTTGGCCGACAAGCAACTCGTGCGCGCGCACATCACCTGGAAGGAAGACATTCGCCACTGGCATCCGGGCCAGGACTGGATTCTCGAACCCGGCGGTATGGGCGTGTTCGACCCTGGCATCAATGCGCTGTCCATCGCGACCCATCTGCTGCCGCGCAGCTTCGCGCTGCGCGAAGCCGAGTTGCACACGCCGGACAACCGGCAGGCGCCGCTGTATGCCCGCCTTGCGTTTGTCGACACCGCAGGCGTCCCTGTGACGGCCGAATTCGACTTCCTGCAGAGCGGCCAACAATGCTGGGATATCGAAGTGGAGACCACCGTGGGCATCCTCATGCTCAGTGAAGGCGGGGCCACGTTGAGCATCGATGGGCAGGCCCAGGTAGTGCCCGCGTCGAGCGAATACGAGGGTTTGTACCGGCGCTTCGTGCAGTTGGTGCGCGCCGGTCAATCGGAAGTGGATGTCGCACCGTTTTTGCATGTGGCCGATGCGTTCATGCTTGGTGCGCGCAAGGTCGCCGCACCGTTCGCGTGGTAAGTGGGTGCACCTGCTTGGCTGAACGTTGAATGCTGCAGGCTGCATGCCGGAAGTTCTGCCGCCAGCGGCCATATCTTCGACAGTGGCGTTAGGCGCGCTTGTATTGGCGTGCCGTTGCCAGTTGTATCTCATCGGACTGTCGTGCGCGTTGCGGTACGTAGCGCGTTGAATGCTGCGAGTGGCCGCAGTCCATCGGTGCGAGCGAGCACGCGCTGCACGCGACGCCATCCTGTCGCAGTCAATCAGCGCCAGCCAATAGGGAAAAAAGCCCCCGCACGCGCGTTCGTATCGGGGGGCATGTGTTGATCAGCGTGCGGCGTTGCATTGGGATGTCGCAAGCTGCGCTGCAATTCACCGTTCAAACGACCGGAGGACTAAGAGCGGCTAACAAAACGACTGCGCTCACCGCCAGGCGGGCGTGCCCGGTACTCGGAACCGGCATGTACCCCGCGTCCACTGCGGTTGTGAGCGCGCCGTCCGCGCCCGCCTGACAGCTGCTCGCTACGTTGTGTTAGCCGCTCTACGACGCAGCGATAAACGTGGCGAAGCTCATCGTTTGCATGCAGCGTGTGCAACTTGACCAGTGGCATCTCGATACGTTCGTCGGTGGAGTAGGCGGGCTGCTTCGCGCGACTGCTAGCATCGCGCTCGGCGCCTTTCCACTTGTCGTAGCCCTTGTTCGGCAGCGCCAGTGTCATGGTCTCATCGCTCACGCGCTCCACCCGCACCACCCCGTAAGCGTGTCCGCCATACGCAGCGGGCGCCAGGGTCTGCAGGTCGACGGTAGACAGGTCGCCTTGGGCGGGCTGTGCAAGCCAAACGGCATCGCGCTTGGAGGTCTGCGAAGAACGGTAGGTGCCGAATATCACCAACACCGCAATCAGGCCGAGCAGCACCGGTCCACCGAAGCGTCGGTAAGCCGGAATGGGCGGCTTGCCGCGGCCGGCCTCGGAGGTCTTGGTGTCCAGCGCAGTGGTGTGGTTACAGCCGTCGCACACCCGCAGGGACTGCTTCTTGGTGACCCAGCTGAAGAGGTACCACAGGTGCGCGTAGCGATAACGCAGCACGTGGCGAAAGCTGCGCTGCTGTGCGCATTGGTCGCAAGGCGCGCTGTCGGCTGCGCCCAGCGCAAGCACGTCGCCGCCTGATCCCCAGATGATCATCATTCGGCCTTGAACTGGTTGGAAGTGGCGGACGATAAGGGCAGCGCCGCTGCTTGGGCAGATGCCTGACCACGGCTCCGACAAACGGCGATGCCAGCGGTCTGACCAGGCCGCGACGGGCGATGGCGCCAGCCGCGTTAAACTAGCGGCCAGTCCACTGCCTGGCCTCCCGATGCGCAATCCATTGCAAGAACAGCTGCTTAAGGCCGGCTTGGTGAAAAAAGCCCAGGTGGACAAGGTTGCGCGCGAACAGGTCAAGCAGCGCCATGCCAAGGGCGCGGCGGTGCCGCCGGCAGATGTGGACAAGGTCGATGCGGCACGCTTGCAGGCCGAGCGTGCTGAGCGCGATCGCGCACTGGCCGAAGAACGCAACGTGCAGGTGCGCCGGCAGGAAGTGCTGGCCCAGGTGCGGCAGATCGTGGAGACCAACAAGGTCAAGCGTGAAGGCGAGATCGACTACCGCTTCAACGATGGCAGTGTCATCCGCAGCGTGCTGGTGAACCCCACGCTGCGCAGCCAGTTGGCCAGCGGCGCGCTGGTGATCGTGCGTCACGGCGATGGCTTCGAGCTGATTCCGCGCGCGGCGGCCGACAAGGTCTATAGCCGCGATGCCGATACCGTTGTGCTTGATCACGGGCGCAACAGCGCGCCGGCCGCGGCCGATAGCGATGACGACTACTACAGCCAGTTCAAGGTGCCGGACGATCTGATCTGGTAGCGCTGACGGGCTACTGCAGATACGGATCTCCCCGCACCGTGTTCGCGTCATCGCGACGTGGTGCGCCCCTGCACGTTAGCGGCGAGCATTCTGCGACTGCCGAACATCGATTCCGCATACCTGTTCGTGCCTGCTTGCCCGCCGCGCATTGGCTGAGGTGTCGCGCAACGTCGTCGCAGCCCAGCCTGCGCGCTACCCTGACGCTCTTTGTCGCCGCGCAGCCCGCTTATGTCGATCGTCCTGACCCAGTTCGCCCGCACCCGCCTGTTCCCGCGCGATGGCCGTCGCAATGCCATCCAGGACTGCACGCCCGAGCAGTTCATCCAGCGGCTCAACGAGGAGACACCGCTTCGCGTGATCGAGGGCTACGCGCCGTTTTGCCAGCTGCATGTGCATCGCAACTGGACCTCCACCCGCTGCCTCACTGTCCCCATCACCGATGACAACCGGCACCTGCTGCGTTCCGGCTACGAGGCGCGCAGCCCGCAGGAATTGGCCGTGCTGGTGCGTTGGTTCGAAGGTGTCGAGCCACCGGTGGCCGCCTATCTGCTGCCCATCCTCTACAGCCGCGATCAGCTGGCCAAGGAAGGCACGCCCATCGAGTCAGACTGGGGTGTGGTCGGTTGTCTCTACACCGCAGAGCCGGACGAAATTCCGATGGCACCGATCACCATGTTGCGCAATGCCTTGGGCGTGGAAGAGGGCGGCTCGGGCACGCCGCTGGACCGCGATGCCTATCGGCGTAGCGTTGCGTTCTGGGAGCGCAATGCCAATTGGCGTGGGTGAGTGTGTCGCTCCGGTTCGCGTTGTTGTCCGCCAATTAAATTGCGCGTGGCATGTGTAGTTGCCGCATCCATCCTGACTGCCCGTGCTGGGACGTACGCCATCGCTGCGTGCTACGTTGCCGCCCTGCGTGTAATGGATCAGAGAATCGCCATGTCGTTACAAGTGCTTGGTGCTGGCCTAGGCAGAACCGGGACGCTGTCGCTGAAGTTCGCGCTGGAACATTTGGGATTTGGACCCTGTTATCACGCCACCGAGGTCGCCGCGAACATGCGTACGGCACTGCCGCTGTGGAATGCCGCCGAACGCGGTGCTGCAGACTGGTCGGCCATCTTCGCCGGCTACCGTTCGAGTACCGACCATCCTGGTTGCTATTACTGGCGGCAATTGATTGAGGTATATCCGCAGGCCAAGGTCGTCCTGACAGTGCGCGATCCCGACAGCTGGTTCGAGTCGGTGACCCAGACCATCCTGATGCCGGGCAGAAAGAGCACCTTCGTCGGCCCCGAAGGCGAGACATTCAGTACTTTCTTGAAACAACAGATGGGTGGGCGCAGTCAGGACCGCGCCTTCATGGTGGACTACTTCAACCGCTGGAATCAGGCAGTGATCGATACGGTGCCAGCCGATCGGCTGCTGGTATTTTCGGCTCGGCAAGGCTGGGCGCCGCTATGCAGCTTCCTCGGCGTACCGGTGCCGCACAAGCCCTACCCACACTTGCACGCACGGCCGCGGCTGCGTTGGTTTACGCGCGGCTTGCGTCTGCCGGACGACGTTGCCGCACGCGAGCGACATGTGCGCGAATATCTGGAGTACCTGCGCGAAGATCTGTTCGGATAAACGCACATTGCGTGGCTTATTCTGCGACACATGCCCGGCAATTTACTTTAAAAATAAAGTAATAGCCATACTGTTGATTGGCCATATGACTATTGCTAACCTAAATAAGGCGAATGTCAGAGCTCGCCATTTCTGAAAATTCCAGAAGAGGTGCGTGTGATGAAAACTGCCAAAGCCATGCTGTTACTCGTGTCTTCGAAGATTCTAAAAATGTTTGGTCCGCGCAAGGTAGCGTATATCTACACGCAGTAACTGCAATGTCAGGGCGGGCTTTGCCGGATGGCCCGCATGCACGCGCATCGTCGGCGACGGCGATGCGCGTTGCCGCAAGTCACTGATGTGCTGCAAGTGCAGTGTGCAATGTGCGGCAGACGTTATGCCGTCGTGCCGGGACTTGGAGCCAGGCGCGGATGCGGATCATGCGGTTGCGAAGTGTTCACGCGTGCATATCCGATGAGCCCGATGCGATGACAACCGACAGGACGCCGATGTGGGCATGCCCTCCAAGCAGCGCGAATATTCCAATCGCTTTTTCGACTCGACAGTCTGGAACGACTTCGCCTTTCGCGACGACGATGTCGTCATCGCCAGCTATGCCAAGGCAGGGACGACCTGGGTGCAGCAGATCGTCGCGCAACTGATCTTCGGCGGCGCCGAGGAGATCGAGGTCTCGCGGCTGTCGCCCTGGTTCGACTCGGTGTATCCGGACAAGGCCACCAAACAGCGGCTGCTCGCCGAGCAACGCCATCGCCGCTTCGTGAAAACCCATCTGCCCGCCGATGCGCTGGTGCTATCCGAACGCGCCCGCTATCTCTACGTCGGCCGCGATGCGCGCGACATCGTCTGGAGCCTGTACGACCATCAGCGGGCAGTCAGCGCGGATGCGCAGGCGCGTCTGGATGCGGAGCCGTCCAGTAACGGTAAATTGAGGGTGATGCCGCCGCCCACGTGCTCGGTCGAGGACTATTTCCAGACCTGGATGCGTGCGGACGGTGCGCCGCTGTGGCCGTTCTGGGAGGGCGTGCGTTCCTGGTGGGCGCTGCGCGATTACGACAACGTGCTGCTGGTGCATTACGCCGCGTTGCTGCATGACCTGCCTGCGCAAGTGCGGCGCATTGCCGCATTCCTGGATATCCCGCTGGATGCCCCGTGCTGCGAGCGCGTGCTGGCGCACTGCAGTCTGGACTACATGCGCGCGCATGCGGCGCGCTACGTTCCACAGGGCGCCGGTTTCTGGCGCGACGGCGGCCGAGCCTTCTTCAATCAAGGTCTCAATGGACGGTGGCGCGACCGACTGGCACCGGCAGTCGATGCGGCCTATCGGCAGCATGTTGTCGCCGAGCTGGGCGCCGAGTGCGCGCGTTGGCTCGCCACCGGCGATGTTGCGTCGGCGGCGCATGCGACGACCGGGAGGGTTGCTTAGGGTGGCCAGCGACTCTTTCGCGGAGAACGGTATGGGTGGATCGTCGGCGCACGCCTACGATCAGGTGTCGCAGTACTACGATCGCCTGAGGGACCACTACTGGGCCGTTGCCAGTGCAGCGCAGTGTGCGCAGGCATTGGCGGCGATGGTCGGCAGCGGCACGGCGCTGGAGTTGGGGGTCGGCACCGGCCACATTGCGCTGCCGCTGGCAGCTGGCGGCGCGACAGTCTGCGGCATCGACAACTCGCCTGGCATGTTGGACATGCTGCGTGCAAAGCCCGGTGCGGAGCGACTGACCCTGGTCTGCGACGATTTCGTCGATGTCCCGGTCGCCGGGCCATTCGACCTGATCTATTCGGTGTACTCGCTCGGCTATCTGTTGACGCAGGATGCGCAGTTGCGTTGCCTGCGCGCCGTGCGCGAGCGCCTGGCAACGTCCGGCGTGTTCGTCCTGCAGACGATGGTGCCGCAGGCGGAGACGTTGCTGGCGGACGGCAAGGTGAGGTTGTTGGAGGCGCCGGCCCTGGACGATGGCGACGTGCCGGTGATGCTGATGTGCTCCAGCGCCGATCCGGCCCAGCAGCTGATACAGCAGCGCATCGTGATGATCGGGGAGTCGGCGACCCGCGTCTTCAAAGATCGCTATCGCTACCTCTGGCCTTCCGAGCTGGATCTGATGGCACGGATCGCCGGCTTGCGCTTGCGGGCCAGATGGGGCGACTGGAGCGGGCAGCCCTTTACCGCGCGCAGCCGTAGCCAGATTTCCGTGTATGAGCCTGCCGCGATGGATGCAGACGAGGCGAGCGCACGCGGCTGACGGTGCCATCGGCGAAGATCGGCCAACGGCGGCTGCAGCAAGTGCCACCGTGTTGGTGGCCTTGGCCACCGGGCGGTCTGCCACTTTCAGCCGACCACAGCGCAGGCGACGCGTAGCGCGATGCGTGCGCAGATTCAAGATTCGACTTCTCAACAATGGACGCCTTAATGCACAACGGGCGCCTTGGGGCGCCCGTTGATTCACACTGTCGAGGGCGCGCGCGCCCACGTCTCAGTAGCGGTAATGATCCGGCTTGTACGGGCCAGCCACGTCCACGCCGAGGTAGTCGGCCTGGTCCTTGGTGAGGGTGGTCAGCTTCACGCCGATCTTTTCCAGGTGCAGACGCGCAACTTCTTCATCCAGGTGCTTGGGTAGGATGTAGACCTTCTTCTCGTAGGTGTCGCGCTTTTCCCACAGGTCGATCTGAGCCAGGGTCTGGTTGGCGAACGAGTTTGACATCACGAAGCTCGGGTGGCCGGTGGCGCAGCCCAGGTTCACCAGGCGGCCATCGGCCAGCAGGAAGATCGCGTTGCCGTTGGGGAACACGTACTTGTCCACCTGCGGCTTGATGTTGATCTTCTGCACGTCCTTCAGCGCCTTGAGCGCATCGACCTGGATCTCGTTGTCGAAGTGGCCGATGTTGCAGACGATGGCCTGGTCCTTCATCGCCTGCAGGTGCTCGACGGTGATGATGTCCTTATTGCCGGTAGTGGTGACATAGATGTCGGCACGGCCCAGGGTGGATTCGATGGTGTTGACTTCGAAGCCTTCCATCGATGCCTGCAGGGCGCAGATCGGGTCGATCTCGGTGACCACCACGCGGGCGCCATAGGCACGCAGCGAGGCGGCGCTGCCTTTGCCCACGTCGCCGTAGCCGCAGACCACGGCGACCTTGCCGGCCAGCATCACGTCCATGGCGCGCTTGAGGCCATCGGCCAGCGACTCGCGGCAACCATAGAGGTTGTCGAACTTGCTCTTGGTGACCGAGTCGTTGACGTTGATGGCCGGAATCAGCAGCTTGCCGGCTTCGGCGATCTGATACAGGCGGTGCACGCCGGTGGTGGTCTCTTCGGAGACGCCCTTCCAGTCCTTGACCACGCGGGCCCAATAACCCGGGCGCTCGACGGCCACGCGCTTCAGCAGTGCCTTGATGACGCTCTCTTCGTGCGAGGAGGCCGGCTCGTCGACCCAGGTGCTGCCGTTTTCGAGCTCATAGCCCTTGTGGATCAGCAGGGTGACGTCGCCGCCGTCGTCCACCACCAGCTCCGGGCCGGTGAGGGTGCCGTCGGGCAGGGTGAAGGTCAGCGCGTCCAGGGTGCAGTCCCAGTATTCTTCCAGCGTCTCGCCCTTCCAGGCGAACACGGGGGTGCCGGTGGCGGCGATCGCCGCGGCAGCGTGGTCCTGGGTGGAGAAGATGTTGCACGAGGCCCAGCGCACATTGGCGCCGATGTCCTTGAGCGTTTCGATCAGCACCGCGGTCTGGATGGTCATGTGCAGCGAGCCGGTGATGCGTACGTCCTTCAGCGGCGTGGTCTGCGCATGCTTGCGACGGATCGACATCAGGCCCGGCATTTCATGCTCGGCGATGTCCAGCTCCTTGCGGCCCCAATCGGCCAGGGAGATATCGGCAATCTTGTAATCGGCGTGCGGGGTAATCTTTGTGACAGCGTTCATGCAATGGCTCCGGTAGGCAGACGCAATGTCTGCAGTTCCGGGCGCCGTTGAACGGTCACTGCTGGTCGAGCCTGGCCGTGTGTCTCCGCACATGTGGTGCGGGATGGCGGATCAGTCCGCCCTAACGGTCGCAGCGCCCCTCGACGAGAGCGTTGAGTATATCGGCAGCACCCCCGTCGGGCATTAATTGCTGCCCACGCCCTGCCAACGGCAGGGGAGCGGCCGGCGGGCGGCTGCTATGGTCGCAGGTCGATCATCGGCGGGGACGGACGATGCAACAAGCACGGCATGCGCAAGGCGCGCGGCGACGCACATGGGCATTCGGCGCGACGGTCGCGCAACCCGCTCCCGCGGCAGACAGCGGCTATCGGCTTCCGTCCAAGGCGCTGCAGGCGATGGTGCCGACACCGCCAGCCAGGTCACCGACTCGCCGTGTCGCTTCAATGCCATCAGCTACTGGGACCGGCAGGCATTCCTGGCGATCGGCTACGTGGTGCTCGACACCTCGACCATGCCGATCGTGGGCGAAGGCGATGCCGAACCCAACGACACCGACGTGCCGCAGCTGATCGCCGATGCGCAGGCCGCAGTGGATGAGGTGGTGCGGCGTGGCGTCACCGACCGCGCGCACATCGCCATCGGCGGGCATTCCTATGGCGCCTTCATGACCGCCAACCTGCTCGCGTACACACGTCTGTTCAAGGCCGGCATCGCGCGCAGCGGAATGTCGGCGATCCCGCGCAGGCTGCTGTGCCGGCCAAGCATTGATCGTCGTCGCAAGCAATGCGTTGCGAACGCAACTCGGATCGTCGCATCGCACATGGGAGCGCACCCGGGCGCGATCGGGCTTTATCGGTGAAGTTCCATCGCGCCCGGGTGCGCTCCTGGCGCATTGCGTGCCGGTGCGGTGCGGCGGATTCCACTGGCACGCGAACGGGCGTGGCGCTTGGTGCAAGATGGTTCGCTTTGAAACCGTCTTGTGCGTCGCAACACTCTAATCCTTTTGGGTTAGTCTTCGACGACTTTGCGCTTGAAGAGGGTGTGCGTTTCCGATGAACGAGTACCGCAGCAGTCTTGTGTTCGCTACCCCCGATCTTCCCTTGCGCGACGATGTGCGTCGGCTCGGTGCACTGGTGGGTGATCTGCTCGCCGAGCAGGTGTCTGCGGAATTCCTCGATGAAATCGAACGCGTGCGCACCACCGCCATCTCGCGGCGCGAAAGCGATGCCCCGCCCTCCACGTTGAGCGAACAACTCACCGGGCGCGAGCCGCGTGATGCCGAAGCGCTGGTGCGCGCCTTCAGTACCTATTTCCAGGTCGTCAATATCGCCGAGCGCGTGCACCGCATCCGCCGCCGCCGCGAGTACCAGCGCAGCGGTACCGACACGCCGCAGCCGGATGGCCTGCACGACGCATTGCGTCGGCTCAAGGCGCAGGGGGTGACGCTGGACGAACTCAGCCAGTGGTTGCCGCGCATCGATGTGGAGCCGGTGTTCACCGCGCATCCCACCGAGGCGGTGCGCCGCGCGCTGCTGGAAAAAGAGCAGCTGATGGTCGCCAGCCTGGTCGACAACCTGGACGGCATGCGCACGCCCAATGAGCGCACCAGCGATGCGGCACGTTTCCGCATGGCGTTGACCGCATCGTGGCAGACCGCCGATTCCTCGCCTGTGCGCCCCACCGTGGGCGACGAGCGCGAGCATGTGGGCTTCTATCTCACCCAGGTGCTCTACCGCGTCATCCCGGTGATGTACGAAACCCTCGAACACGCCATCGAAGAAACCTATGGCAGCGTGCCAGCCCTGCCGCGCCTGCTGCGTTTCGGCACCTGGGTGGGCGGCGACATGGACGGCAATCCCAATGTGGATGCCAACACCATCGCCGGCACCCTGGATGCACAACGGCGCGCGGTGCTGGACCGCTATCAAAGGGAACTCTGGCAGCTGGCCAGCCTGCTCAGTCAATCGACCACGCTGGTGCAGGTGAGCCCGGAACTCATGACGCAGCTGGAACGCTATCGCGCGCTGCTGCCGGACGCCGCGGCACGGTCGCGTCCACGTCACGGCGACATGCCGTACCGACTGCTCAACGACCTGATGCGCGCCCGCCTGCAGGCCACACTGGACGATGCCGACGGCGCCTATACCGCCCCTTCTGAACTCGAAGACGATCTGCAGTTGATCCTGGACAGCCTGCAGGCCAACAAGGGCCTGCACGCCGGTTGGTTCGCCGTGCGGCGTCTGCTGTGGCGTGTGCGCAGTTTCGGTTTCCATCTGGCGCGGCTGGACGTGCGCCAGGAATCGAGCGTGCATGCGCGCGCGGTGGCCGATGCCTTGGGCCAGACCGACTGGGACGCGCAGGACGCAACCCGGCGCGCCGCCGTGCTCGGCCCGTATGCCTGCGGGCAAGAAGCCTTGCCGCGCGTGCAGGATGAAGGCAATGCGCGGCTGGACGCGGTATTCGCCGCGCTCGCCGATGCACGCACGCGCCACGGTGCCGATGCACTGGGCAGCTACATCATTTCGATGGCGCACAACCGCGCCGACGTGCTCACTGTGCTGGCGCTGGCGCGCCGCGGCGGATTGGTCGACGCCGCCGGCGCCGTGCCGCTGGATATCGTGCCGCTGTTCGAAACCGTGGACGACCTGCGCGGCGGCACCGGCACGGTGCAGGACCTGCTGGCCGACCCGGTATATCGCCAGCATCTGGCCGCGCGCGGCGATACGCAGATGGTGATGTTGGGGTATTCGGATAGCGGCAAGGACGGCGGCATCGCCGCCTCGCGCTGGGGGCTGCAGCGTGCGCAGGTGGAACTGCTGGAAGCCGCTGCCGATCTGGGCGTGCGGCTGACCTTCTTCCACGGCCGTGGCGGTTCGATCGCGCGCGGTGGCGGCAAGACCAGCCGCGCGCTGGACGCCGCCCCGCGCGGCAGCGTCGATGGCCGCCTGCGCGTCACCGAGCAGGGCGAGGTGATCCACCGCAAGTACGGCATCCGTGCATTGGCCTTGCGCTCGCTGGAGCAGATGACCGGCGCGGTGTTGCTTTCGAGCCTGCGCCCGCGTGCGCCCGAGCCGCGCGAGGCGCGCTGGCGCCCGGTGATGGATCTGGTGGCCGAACGCAGCACCGTCGCGTATCGCGCCTTCGTCGCCGCGCCGGAGTTCATGCAGTACTTCCGCCTGGCCACGCCGATCGATGTGATCGAACGCATGACGCTGGGCTCGCGGCCCTCGCGGCGGCTGGGGCAGGACGCGGCGTTGTCCAACCTGCGTGCGATTCCGTGGGTGTTCGCCTGGAGCCAGGCACGTGCGGTGATTCCCGGCTGGTACGGCGTGGGCAGCGGCCTGCAGGCGGCGGTGGATGCCGGGCATGAAGACAGCCTGCGCGAAATGGCGCAGGACTGGCCGTTCTTCCGCACCTTTCTGGACGATGTCGCCATGGTGCTGTCCAAGGGCGATCTGAATATCGCCGAGTTGTTTTCGCGCTTGTCCGGCGACTTGCACACGCGGTTTTTCCCGCTGATTCGCGACGAACTGGCCTTGACCAAGGGCTGGGTCAAGGCACTGCTGCAGCAGCAGTCGCTGTTGCAGCACGACCCGCGGCTGGCGTTGTCGATCCGCCTGCGCAACCCGTACATCGACCCGATCAGCGTGCTGCAGGTAGACCTGCTGCAGCGCTGGCGCGCTACCGATGGCGAAGACGAAGCGCTGCTGCGCGCGCTGGTGGCCTGCGTCAACGGCGTCTCGCAAGGTTTGCAGAACACTGGTTGAGCGAGCCGCGCGCTGCGGGGCCGAGTGGCGGGCAATTCCACCGCAAAGCAACGGCGACCATGCGGTTGGTCGGCGAGGGCGCGCAACCGGCAAGCGGGCTCTGGCATTGCCGGACAAATCTGTCCGATAATGCCGGCATGACGACTTCCCGCCCCGATGCCGCGCTGCGCCGCCGGCAGATTCTCGATGCCGCCGACGAAGTGTTCAGCGAACACGGCGTCAATGCGCCGCTGGAACTGGTGGTGGAGCGCGCCGGCCTCGGCCGCGCCACCCTGTACCGCAATTTCCCCGACCGGCTCGCGCTGATGACGGCGTTGATGGCGCGTGGCCTGGATGGTCTGGAGCGCATGGCCGCCGACTTGGCCGACCGCCCCGAGGGGCTAGCGATCCTGCTGCACGACGTGGCCGAGCACATCGCACAGTCCGCCCCGCTGGTCGATTTCTGGCGCTCGATCGGACGCGCGCACCCGGCAGTGGACGCAGCGGATCGGCGTGCGGTCAGCATCTTTCTGCCGTTCGTCCATCGCGCCCGCGATGCCGGATTGTGCCGGGCCGATGTCGACGAGGAGCACGTGTTGCTGGTGATCGACATGTTGGGCAGTTGCCTGCGCGGCAACAACGAAGCCGAGCGCAAGCGGCTTGCGCATCGCTCGGCCGATCTGTTGATGCATGCGCTGGGCATGCAGGTGTCTTGAGACCGCACGTGATGACACGCGCCACACGTGTCCGCATGGGTGTTGAGCGTTTTGCTAACGCCACTACCAGTCGGTGAATTTCAAGATGTTATTGAGCCTCACCAAGTGAACTTCGTGTCCAAGTAGTGTATTCCAGAAATCCTGACGACTTTCCTTTTGTCCTGCTCCGTCCCACTCGACCACACGGATTTTTGATGGGCCTCGCGCACTTAAAAGTGAGTTGAGATGTCTATCGCATCCCGAGTAACCAACAAGCACGGCTGATTCGGATTCTTCCAGTGCTTTCGCAAAATGCTCCCAATAACAGGTAAGCAACCGCGACGCGGCAATCACCGTCTCCTTGTGCTTCACATGGGTCAGTACGATATGGGAGCCTGTAATGTCTTGATCAGTGCCGAGTTCTGCCTGCGGAAGTTTTATTACTTTCTTATCTCTACCTGATTAGCCCCATCCTTCAGCCATGGAAGTTGCTTGCCATACGCAAAACGCGCTCTGGGCAAGGTGTGCCGCGCAGCAGCGCCGTCGCCAGCCGCGGCAGCATCTGTTTCAGGTCGAATCGGCGGTTGAAGCGATAGGCCGCCTCGGCCAGGTAGCGCCTTGCATACTTGGCCTGGCCCACCGCATGGTAGGTCCCGCTGATGGCGCGTTTGACATTGCCCAGCACCACATTCAACCAACGTGCTCCCTGGACGTCGGTTGCAGCACGACCGCCGCCGGTATCGAGCGTGGTGTGGGCATGCCCGGCCTCCTCCAGACGGCGAAAGCACGCCAGGCCGTCGCTATAGACCTCACACTCCGGCTCCAGACGGCGCGCGATCCAGTCCTCCAGCGAGGCGTTGTCAAAGGCCTTCACCGGCTCGATCACCGCAAAGACGGGGTGTTCGTGGCTGTGGTCCACTTGCACCGCGATCACGAACGGCTGTTTGTTCTCCGAACCTCGTCCGCGCTTGCCGCCGCTGCGTTCACCGCCCAGATACGCGTCATCGATCTGCACGAATCCCTTGAGTTTTCGCGGTTCTTCGCGCTCGGTCATCGCCTGCATGATCTTGTGCTTCATGCGCCAGGCCGCCTTGTAGGTCACCCCAAGATGCCGCTTCAACTCCAGTGCTGCCAGGTTGGTCTTGCTGGAGGTCAACAGGTACATCGCCTGCATCCACAGGCGCAAAGACAGCTTGCTGGATTGCAACAGCGTGCCGGCACGCAAGGTGGTTTGATGCCGGCACCCCCGGCACTGGTAGTACACCTGATCATCGCGTCGAAAGCGCGAGCGCGCGCGGCCGCCGCACTGCGGGCAGCGAAATCCCTTCGGCCAGCGCCACCGATACAACGCCCGGTAACACTTGGCTTCGGTTCCGTAGCGATCCATGAACTCGCTCAGCGACAAGCCTGGCTGAAACTGCACGAGATTGATGCCCATCTCTCACCTCCGTTGCCTTGAGCTGGGGTCATTGTCCAACCGCAGCGTCGCAGATCCTGCAACTAGCGGCTGAGGGATGGGGCTAATCAGGTATCTCTATCGCCGTCATCTCGATCAACAAACAACGGCGATCCGTGCAGGTGCATGTAATAGCCGAAGTCGCGCCCGTATTTCCTCTCCAGGTTGTCTTCTGCGAATCCATTTTTCCAAAATCCGTCCACAAGTGCTCCGTTATAGCCATCGAGAACTTCTTCTTTAATCATGGGTTGATAAAGGAGATTGTCGTAGTTCAACGTGGCGACGTGAGATTTTGTTTTCTTGGAGTAAGCGACAAGAGACGTGATGAAATCCATGGGCAGCCCAGAATCCCGCCGATGGAAATAGAGTGACGTTTGGTAGAGGAATTTTCTGACCGCCTCAGGAAAGCGCTTCCCGTCGTCGCTTAACCAATGAATCTCGCCACTCCCGGTTCGAGAAAGAAAATCGCAGGCCGATACGACGAGTTGCAGGTCGTCCAAGTCGTCTTCGCCATGAGGACGGTCTCCGTCATCGCTCAAGCAGTGGCGGATCAGGTCCTTTGTGGGCTCATCAAGAGCCACGCTATCTTCCCACGTGCGCCCGATGGCGTTGTCCAGCGAGAAGAACGTTGGGTCCAATGCCATCCCCAACCCGTTTCCAAAAACCAACGTCGCTCTGGCCACCCATTCCTCCGCTGTAAGAGTGCAACACTTGCGTCGAACAATGCCTCGCTGCACTGGAAAATATGACTTGACAGGCAGTAACTGAGAAGTTGACCCATGGAAGGTCTGATGTCTTTGCTGGATGGCGGCTCCCTCGGGGGAGACAGCTGCCGGCAGCATGACGGTCGATGTCGTTTACGACATGTTGTCTTGCACGCAGGCACGCCGACTGGCTAAGCGGCCGCGCGCGCAGGACAGCACAAAATTAGCATCAATACGTCCGTGAATGTGCAGAATTGTGCATGTGTTGCATGCATTTTTCGGGTTTGCAGGGGCTGTCACCAAACTGACATGCCGCATGACCATCATCCGCTGCGCCTGCTTGCAGGTGTGATGCAGTTCCGCTTCCGCCGGCTGCGTCGCTTCCCCACATTGGCGGCGGCGCAGCCTTGGCGTCCTGCTGCATTCTTCGGATTCCATCATGATCGCTCGTTGTTCGCTGTTGGCGCAGGCGCTGTGTTTATCGTTGTGTGCGCTGTGCGGGCATGCCGCAGCCCAGGAGACGCAGGCCACCACACCTGCCAAGGGTGAGATGGCCACGCTGGACAAGGTCACTGTCGCCGCAACGCGCTATAACGCGACCGACATGCAGATGGCTGCGACCAACACCGTCAATGTGTTGTCGGCCGACGATCTCAAAACCACCGCCGTGCACAACGTCGCCGAAGCGCTGGGCCTGATGCCGGGCGTCAACGTGATCAATACCGGGCAGTCGTATTTCGGCGGCATCGACGGCGCTGCGCGCGGCGAAGGCATGTTCTCATCGGTACGCGGTCTCAATGCCGAATACAACGTCAACCTGATCAACGGCATCAATGTCGCGCAAGGCATGCCGTACAGCCGCGGCGTGCAATTGAGCCTGCTGCCGCCCTCTGGCTTGCAGACCATCGCCTTGAGCAAAACCTCCACTGCCGATATGGACGGCGATGCGATCGGCGGCACCATCGATTACCGCACGCCCAGCGCATTCGATTCGACCGATCGCCAGGGCGGCAGCGTGACGCTGAGCGGACGCCTGGAAAGCCGGGCACGCGACTACGGCGATTCCGGTCTGGGCAGTGGCGCAGCCGGCGATTGGCATGCGCGTTTCGGCGATGCGGGGCAGTTCGGCGTTGCGGTCAGTGCGTATTACGATGAGCGCCATTTCGTCAACAGCGAAGTGGCCGCTGCCTCGGCCGCACGCAACGATGGCGCGTGGAAATTCGGTCGTGCCGATGCCAGCGGCAAGCTGGCGGCCGGTGCCGATCCGCAGGACGTGTTGCAGAGCACCGGCATGAACATCGGTTACTCGCAAGGCGACACGCGCCGATACGGCGGCAATGCGGCGTTCGATTGGCGCGTGGACCCCAGCCTGCATCTGTATGCACGCATGACCTACGCCTTCGCCAAGACCGAGCAGAACACCGGCTACGCGCAGTTCGTGCCGGCCAATGTCAGCTTCACCCAGATCGGCACCAGCGGCGTGTATCAGCCGCAGATCAATCGCGTTGCAGTGCGTTACTGGTACGAAACCAACCCCGAAGAGGCAGACCTGGCCACCGTGCAGTTCGGTGCGGACAAGCAGCTCGGGCATTGGACATTTTCACCGAACATCTTTTACGGCACGGGCAATAACGATCGCCCGGACCATGTGGAAATTTCCGCGCGCAACGATCAATACAGTTCGACCAACTTCGCCTATGGCGCCAACCGCTTCATCAGCTACGACGGCAACGGCTTTCCGACGCCGTTGCTCACCCCGGCCATGCAGGCGCAGGCCTCGGATGTGGGAAGCCTGTATGCGCGGCGCACCGGGCAGATTTCCAAGCAATACAGCGGTCAGGACAAAGGCGGCGGCAAGTTCGATGCGGCATACGATTTCGATGCCGGGTTGCTTAGCCGTATTGCGTTCGGCGTGAAGTATGTCGACAGCTCGCGCAACTTCACCGATCGCGATTGGACCAATGCCAAGTACACCGACCGCACCTTGTTGCGCGACACCGGCCTGATCGCGCAGCGCTACGATTCGGTCTATCCGGGCCAATATGCGTTTCCCACCGTGCGCCTGAGCAATGCCGCGCTCAACGACCTGATCGCACGTACGCTCACGCCTGCCAGTTTCGACAGTTGCGGCAAGCTGGCGATCAATAACCTCAACTGCAACACCATGCGCGCCACCGAAGCGGTGAGCGCGGCCTACGCAATGGCCACCTTGCGCAGCGGTAACTGGGAAATCCTGCCAGGCGTGCGCTTCGAACATACCGCCATCACCAACACATTCTGGGCGCAGCCGGCCGCCATCAATGGTGCCGAGCAGGTCGGTGCGTTCGCCAACAATCACAGCCGCTACAACGTCGCTTTGCCGAGCGTGTTCGTCAATTACCGGCCCGATGGCGATGGCGCCGTGTATCGCGGTTCGGTGTGGACCAGTTACACACGCCCGGCATTCGTGCAGTTGGGCGGCGGCCGCTCCACCGATATTTCCAGCGACGGCCAGACCACCATCACCGAAGGCAACCCGGATCTCAAACCGATCAAGTCGCTCAATGTGGATGTGTCGGGCGAATGGCAGAACGACAGCGGCGGCCACGCCATGCTGGCCGGTTATTACAAGCGCCTCACCGATTACATCTACGAGAGCGGCTCGAATGCTGCCAATCCCGGCGAAAGCGTTACCGCCAGCACCCGTTTCGTGCGTCCGCAGAACGGCGGCGACGGCCGCGTGCTGGGCATGGAAGCGGCTGTGCGGCAGACCTTTCAGGGCCTGCCCGCACCGCTGGATGGCTTCGGCATAGGCGCCAATGTCACCCGTCAGACCACGCGCGTGGATCTGGGGACGGAAGGCTTCGCGCACGAACGTATCCAGAACGCGCCGAACCTGCTCGCCAATGCGGAGCTGTTCTACGAAAAGGGGCCGTGGTCGGTCAACCTGAGCTATCACTACTCCGGCGAATACGTGTCGGTGTATGACTATCTCAACCAGGGCGCGCAGTGGGACAACCTGTGGATCAAGCCGATCACCCGCGTCGACCTGCATCTGGGCTACGCCCCGACCGATCACCTGCGCGTGGATCTGTCGGTGGCCAACCTCACCAACCAGCACAGCTACTGGGCGCACGTGGGCCATAATACCGACGCAATTTCCGACATCGTCGATTCCGGCATGACCAGTCTGGTGACCGCAAAATATGTGTTCTGATCACGCACGATTCGCAGGTGGCGGCCCGACGGGCGCGCAGCAAAACGCCAACGTCATGACGGACGCGCAACAAGGCGCAGACCGCGCGGATGATTGCGATGGAGCGCGGCAGGAGGCATCGCAACGTGCGCTGTTGGCCGGCGATGGAGAGCCGCCGTTGGCCGCGCGCAGCGTCGTCGGCGTGCGTGCCGCGATGGCGATCGCGGCACGCACCTTACATGCAGCACGCAGGCGGCCCGTCGGCATTGCGCACAGGCGCAAAATGCCCGGTGGTATGTCCGAGGCAACGGGCAGCGCGCAGTGCCTGCTGTTGGCGGCTGCGCTGGCGCTGGGCGGCTGCGCAGCGTCAACCCCGAGTGCATCCACACCGCGTGTTGGCGCTCAATCGACCGACACCGCCAGCCAACGGGCAGGTGTCAGGGCGCCGGCCTCGGCGCAGAGCGCGCAACTGGAGCGCGTGGTGGTGGTGTTCCGGCATGGCGTGCGCGCACCGCTGCAAGGGGAGGCCGCTGCCGCGCACTATGCCGATCAACCCTGGCCGCAGTGGTCCACGCCTGCCAGCCTGCTCACTCCGCATGGTCGCAAAGGTGTGCAATTGAGCGGCGAGTACCTGCGTCAGTGGTTGGCGCAGCAGGCCTTGCTGCCGAGCAGTGGGTGCCCGGCCACCGGCAGCGTGTCGGTGTGGGCCAACACCGATCAACGCACCATCGATAGTGGCGCCCTGCTGGCCGATGCACTGGCCCCTGGTTGCGGCATTGTTGCTGGGCATCGGGAGGCTGGCAGCAACGATCCGCTGTTCCGACCGATCGAAGCCGGCGCGGTGCCGTTCGACGCGACCGCAGCGGTGGCATCGATCCAGCAACAGACCGGGGGCCCTGCCGCCTTGCTGCAAGGCCACGCCGCCGAGCTGCAGGCACTGCAGCAGATTCTGGGCTGCACGCGGACGCCCTGCGATTTCGCGCAGATGCCTTCCACACTGGCGCCGTCGGCCAACGGGCGTGGCCTTAGATTAGGCGGGCCAATCGACCTGACCTCCGGCACCGGCGAGGTGTTGCTGCTGCAATACGCAGAAGGCTTGCCGCTCTCGCAGGTTGGCTGGGGCCGCGCCACACCCGAGCGCCTGGCGCAGGTCTCGCGCTTGCACGCGCTGCAGTTCGACATCTACGCACGGCCGCACTACATGGCTGCGCGGTCGGGTGCACCACTGGCGCGTGAGGTCTTGCAACGTTTCAGCGATGCGCAGGCGCCGAAAGTCTCGCTGTTCGTCGGCAGCGACACCCACATCGCCGCATTGAGCGGCCTGCTGGGCGCGCATTTCCATCTGCCTGGCTACGGCGCCGACGACCCGCCACCGGGCGGCGCCCTGTTGCTTGGTTTGTGGCGCGAACCCAGCGGCGAGCGGGTGGTGCGTGCCCAATACCTGGCGCAATCGCTGGATCAGCTGCGTACCCTGGCACCGCTGGATCTGGCTCACCCACCACTGCAGCAGCGGGTGGCCCTGGGGCTGTGCGCTCCGCTGCAAGGGATGGCCTGCTCATTGCCGGAGTTTGCCAAGGCGTTGGAGCAGCAGCTGCGGCTTGATCGGTAACTTAGCTAGTGCGATGGCTGTCTTCGCGTGGCCGGCCTGCGGTGTGGCGTCACCGCAGATCTGTCGGCATGTGGGTGGCTTTTCCCCGTCCCCTCACCCCAACCCCTCTCCCGTGGGGGGAGGGGCTTTGTTTACTGCGCTGATATGCGCACGCGCGCCCATTGAAGACAACAACGCCATCGCTCCCGCCAGGCCGGGCCAGGCCGCTGCACTCGATACAAACTGCAATCGTGAGACAACGTCCACAGCATCGATTGCGTCTCACCGACCCACAAAAACGCAACTGGGCCGCATCGGCGGCCCAGTCATGACGCATCTGCCTCGCTCCCGCAGGAGCGGGCCGATTATTTCAGCTTGGCGGCGGCGCGTAGTGCGTCGGCGCGGTCGGTCTTTTCCCACGAGAACGAGGTCGCGCTGTGCTGCGCGCCGGTGCCGTCGGTGTAGGCGAAGTCCTTCGGCTTGCGGCCGAAGTGGCCGTAAGACGCGGTTTGCTGATACATCGGGTGGATCAGGTCGAGCATCTGGATGATGCCGAACGGACGCAGGTCGAAATGCTTGCGGATCAGCTTTTCGATCTGCTCGTCGGCGATCTTGCCGGTGCCGAAGGTGGTGACCGAAATCGAGGTCGGCTCGGCCACGCCGATGGCGTAGGAGACCTGCACTTCGCAACGGTCGGCCAGACCCGCAGCCACCACGTTCTTGGCCACGTAACGCGCCGCGTAGGCTGCCGAACGGTCGACCTTGGAAGGATCCTTGCCCGAGAACGCGCCACCACCGTGACGTGCCCAGCCGCCGTAGGTGTCGACGATGATCTTGCGACCGGTCAGGCCGCAGTCGCCCACCGGGCCGCCGATCACGAACTTACCGGTCGGGTTGATATGGAACTTGGTGCCCTTGTGCAGCCACTTGGCCGGCAGCACCGGCTTGAGGATTTCCTCGCGCACCGCTTCGATGAGGTCTTTCTGCTTCACGCCCGGGTCGTGCTGGGTCGACAGCACCACGGCATCGATCGCCGTCGCCACGCCGTCTTCATAGCGCAGGGTGACCTGCGACTTGGCATCCGGACGCAGCCAGGACAGTGCCGAGTTCTTCTTCTTGCGGATCTTGGCCTGCTGCTCGACCAGACGGTGCGACAGGTGGATCGCCGCCGGCATGAAGCTGTCGGTTTCGTTGGTGGCATAGCCGAACATCAGGCCCTGGTCGCCAGCACCCTGCTGCTCGGGGTTCTTGCGGTCCACGCCCTGGTTGATGTCCGGCGACTGCTTGCCGATCAGGTTGAGCACGCCACAGGTCTCGCCGTCGAAGCCGACGTCGGAGCTGTTGTAGCCGATGTCCAGGATGACCTTGCGGGTCAAGGCTTCCAGGTCGATCCAGGCACTGGTGGTCACTTCGCCGGCCACGATCGCAACGCCCGTCTTGACCATCGTCTCGCATGCCACGCGGGCGCGCTTGTCCTGGGCCAGGATGGCATCCAGCACTGCGTCGGAGATCTGGTCGGCGATCTTGTCCGGATGGCCTTCGGAGACCGATTCGGAGGTGAACAGGTAGCTGGACATCAGGCTTATATCCCTTTATTCGGATGAAAAGATGGCTGCGGATGATACACGCACCGCGTTTCAGTTGCATTGTGCGCCTGAATGGATCGCTTTGGGGTTAAGCCGATGTCGGCGCCTAGCGGCCGGACGCACAGCCCCACGCGTCGGCCCAACGATTCACTGCCCGCTGACGGACCGGTGCCAGCTGGCCAAATGCCGCGTCAAACACGCGTATCCGTGCATGTCCGGCCTGCTAGCATCGGCCGATGGATTCATTGACCCAGATCGTTCTTGGCGGCGCCATCGCTGCCGCCATTGCGCCGCCCGGACAGCGGCGTGCCGCCTTGTTGGCCGGCGCGGCATTGGGCACCTTGCCCGACCTCGACGCGTTGGCGCTGCTGCCGCTCACCGACGACCCGGTGACGCTGATGACGCTGCACCGTAGCGTCAGCCATTCGTTGTTCGGGCTGCCGCTGGTCGGTTGGTTGATCTGGTGGCTGTTCCGTCGCTACGGCCACGGACGGGTGGCCGGTGCGCCCACACGCTGGTTCTGGGCGATCCAACTGGCCCTGATCACGCACCCGCTGCTGGATGCGTTCACCGTCTACGGCACCCAACTGTGGTGGCCACTGCAGCCGCATCCGACGATGTGGTCGAGCGTGTTCATCATCGATCCGGCGTACACCCTGTGGCTCCTGCTTGCCTGTGTGGTGGCCTGGTTTGCGCGCGCCCGTTTGCGCAGCGCGTGCTGGTGATCGGGTTGGTGGCCAGCACCGCGTATCTGGGCTGGTCGTTGATGGCCAAGCAACTGGTCGACCGCCAAGCCGATCGCGCCCTGGCCGCGATGGGGCTGGCCGATGCGCCGCGGTTCTCGGTACCGATGCCGCTCAACACTCTGCTATGGCGGGTGGTGGCGATGACGCCCAGTGGCTATGTCATGGGTGAGCGTTCGCTGGTGGCCGACACTGGCCCGATGCATTTCCGCGGATTTTCCAGCAATACCCAGGCGCTGGGCGAAGTGGCCGGGTTCGATTCGGTGCGCCGGCTGACCTGGTTCAATCGCGGCTTCATGCGCGCGCGTCTGGTCGATGACGATCTGATGTTGAGGGATCTACGCATGGGCCTGGAGCCGGATTACAACTTCAATTTCGTCGTTGCCCATCGCGAGAATGGAAAGTGGCAGCCGATCGTGCCGCGGCAGGTGCAGGCGGCGTACCGCGCACCGGTGGCACGCGACCAGATCGGCGCGGTGCTGGCGCAAATGTGGCAGCGCATCTGGCACGAGCCACGCAGCACCGCGCTAACCGGCGACCTGCAAGACGCCGGCGCTCCGGCCGCTGTGCCCGCATCGGCAGCTCGATAGACCGTGGCGCGCGCCTGCACGAACGAGTAGAAGAACACCGCGTTCGGGTCGCTGTGCACCTGCGCCAGTTCCCGGCGCATGCCATCCACGGTGGCTGCATCAACCGCGCCGGCCTGCAATAACTGGTCGGCCGCCGAGAGCAGCACTTCGTCCCGGAAACCGATCATGGTCTTGCGCCGGCCCGGCTCGCGGTTGTCCAGATGCATCGTCTTGATCTGCGTCTGCACGTCGCGGAAACCGCCGGCCAGCAGCAGGTTGCCGAGCTTCGCACCGACGAACCGGTCGCCACCCTGGTCGTGCTGGAAATCGTTGAACGCCATCCAGTAGCGCCACAGATTGGGCGAATACGGATGCAGCAGGAACGAGGCATTCAGCCTCGGTCACGTAGACCGGCGAGCCGGGCAACAGCACGCGCCGCACTTCGTTGAGCACGCGCGCAGGCGAGGGCACATGTTCAAGCACCCAGCACAGAAACGCCGCATAGAACTGACGCGCTGCGAACGGCAGGTCGCTCGCATCGGCCTGCTGCAGGGTGTAACGCTCGCGGCACCACGCCAGCCGTTCGAGATGTGCCCGCGCCGCACCCAACTGTGCCTCGCTCAAGTCCACGCCGGTGACGTGCAACCCGGGAAAACGGCGCAGCAGAATCTCCGTCTGCGCACCGACGCCACTGCCCACTTCCAGCAGGCCTCGCGCGCCGCTGTAATCGAGCTGATTGAACAGTGTGGCTTCCAGCAAGCGCGCCTGTTTGAGCAGACGCGCCTGTTCGGTGGCCGAACATCCGTGCAGGTAGGTCGGTGTGTCGCTCGGTGCGCTCATGCGTGCGGCTCCCGCAAGCAGAAAAACTCAGGCAGCGTCCGGCAATGCGGGCGGCACGCCGGCGATCAAGGCATCGAAGTAATCGCGCGTCAGGGCCAACTGGGCTTCCGGCGTTTCGGCGCGATTGACCACCGCACGGAAGTCCGCGCTCTGGGGGTGATCCTTGGCATACCAACCCAGGTGCTTGCGTGCGATGCGCACGCCCTGGGGTTGGCCGTAGAACGCGTGCAGTGCTTCCAGGTGGCTGAGCAGGGTGTCGCGCACGAATGCCAGCGACGGCGGCGGCAACACTTCGCCGGTGGCCAGAAAATGCGCCACTTCGCCAAAGATCCACGGGCGCCCTTGTGCGGCGCGGCCGATCATCACCGCGTCGGCGCCGGTCTCGCGCAGCACCTGCGCGGCCTTTTGCGGCGAGTCGATATCGCCATTGGCAACCACTGGAATCCGCAGTGCTGCCTTGATCTGCGCAATCGTCGCGTATTCGGCGCTGCCGGTGTAATGCTGGTCGCGGGTGCGCCCGTGCACGGCGAGCGCGGCGATGCCGCAGTCCTGTGCGAGACGCGCGATGGTCGGGCCGTTGCGGTGGTCGCAATCCCACCCGGTGCGGATCTTCAACGTCACCGGCACGTCCACCGCCTGCACCACCGCGGTGAGGATGCGTGCCACCAGCTCTTCATCGCGCATCAGCGCCGAGCCGGCCCAGGCATTGCACACTTTCTTGGCCGGGCAGCCCATGTTGATATCGATCAATTGCGCGCCGTGGTCGACGTTATAGCGCGCCGCCTCGGCCAGTTGCTGCGGCTCGGTGCCGGCGATCTGCACGCTGATCGGGTCCGGTTCGCCGGCATGGTCCATGCGGTGCAGCGACTTGCGCGTGCCCCAGAAGCGCGGGTCGGAGATGGTCATCTCCGACACTGCCAGCCCAGCGCCCAGCCGCTTGCACAGCAGCCGGAACGGCTTGTCGGTGACGCCCGCCATGGGCGCGAGGATCACCTTGGGGGCGATGGAGTAGGGGCCGATCTGCATGGCGCTAGTGTAACTTCAGCGGTGACAGCCCTTTGTACTGCCAACCCTGCGGCGGTCGGGCCGGCAGCAGGCGGGCCGGCATTGGCCGGCACCGCCGCTGTGGTATCGCTTACTGCGCGACGGCCAGATTGTCCAAGTACAGCTTGACCTGGGCGCCTGCACTGGCGCGGTACTCGACCACGTTATCGCCGGCATTCAAGGTTGCCGTCAGCGGACTGCTTGCCCATTCGCTGGCAGAGCTGGTCTGGGCGAATGCCGGGGTGCCGACACGCATGCCGTTGACGTACAGGTCCACAGTGCCGACGCTTGCGCCCACTGCGGAATAGCGTGTGGCCAACGTGTAGGTTCCCGCCTGCGGCATGTTGATGGTGGTCCTGAGGCGCGCGTCGGGGTTGCCGCCAACGTCGACATAGCCCAGCCCCTGGTAGTTGCGCACCGCACCGGAGACGCCATTGGCGACAAGGCTGCCAATGCGCTGGAAATCGAAGTGCTCCGCCTCGTATTGCCGCACGCCGGTATAGGCGGGCGGCGCGGCCGGTGCCTGCAGTGCCGCGACCGCTGCGGCGCGCGCACGCCCGGTGGCCGAGCCGGAACACTGGACGGTGATGTCCAGCGGCCCGTTGTGGGCGACGTTCAAGGTCAGGCCATCGCCGCTGGGGGTGGCGGTCACGGTACTGGCCTGGTGCTCGCCGCGATCGGCGAAGGTGTACGTCGGCGTCGTGCTCGCGCCGCTGATGGTGATGGTGTCGTTCTTGAGCGGGCCGGTTTCGGAATCGAAATTGGTCAGGTAGATCGACAGCGCGTCGGCGAACTCCTTGACCACGCCCGTCGTGTAGGGGCCGTAGGTCATGGTGAGCGCGGTGTAATTGTTGTATTTCAGGTTGAACGCGCCGCTGGCGGTCTTGTAGGGGTTGTAGGTGACCCATGTGTTGTCTTGACGTGCCACATAGAGATTGCCGGTGGATTCCTGCGGGAACAAGGCATTCAGTTCCTGGGTCTTGGCGGCGATGGACGGCCAGCGGGTAGCGTACTCGCTGCGCTTGACCTGTACGGGGAAGGACTTGGCAAGGTCGTCGGTCAACTGCCACACGGTCGGGATGGTGGGGTAGCGCCCGGTCTTCTTGTACCAGCTGTGCTGGTTGAGATAGGTGCCGTCGTCGTCCATCAGATACACGCCGGAGAACAGCGTTTCCGGCGATGAATACAGGCTCTGATCGTTGCCGCTGGTGGTGTCGTCGACCACCACCAGCTTGGTCCGGTCGATCACCTGCTGGCGATTGAGGAGGTGCAAGGTGCCATCGAGGATCTTGCGATAGACATCCATGTGGATGTTCTTGAACTGCGGGAAGAACTGCCAGCGCCGCGTGGTGTAGCCGTCGGCGGTGGTCCCGTTTGGCAGGCTTTGGACGGTATCGGTCCAGATCAGTTCCGGACCGTCGAAGTAGGTTTCGCCGGTCAGCGTCAGGTGCTCGATCAGATGCGGGGCACCTGCTGCCAGAGGATAGGCACTGCCATCGGCGGCGTACCAGCCGCTGCTGTCCGAACGGATGCCGTCATGGCCTGCGAATCCCGACAGGAACATGCCCAGGCTGACGTTTTCGATGTCGTGGTAGCCGTAGTTCATCGTGAACGTTTCTTGGATGATGAAGTTCCTGGCATAGCTGCCGAGCGCGGTGCGCAAGGCCTCATTGCGCTTGACCATTGCCAGCGGGTTGATATTTGCGCCCCAGAAGCCGCCGGTGAAGCTCACCGCCAGATAGCCGCCGTACGTGTTGGTCAGCTTGATCAGGTTGGCCCAGTGCTCCCAGCGCTGCGCTGCCGAGACCGAGCAGGCTTCGTCGAATCCCCAGAACTGCTCGGCGTAGTTGAAACCGAGGAAGTTCGGATAGTCGCGGAAGAACTCACCGTAGACCGTCGATTCGAGATCGGTGCCGTTGGGATAGTCGGGGAAGTGGCTGAAGCCGCCGCTGGACGGTTGGACCATCGCCCAGACCCCGTTGGCCGCTGCTGTCTTGATCCAGGAGCGTGCCGTCTCGATTCCGTTCGCCACCTGGTTCCAGTTGCACTGATTGTTGGTGGCACCTTTGTGACTGATCGAGAGCGAGATCAGCAGAACCGTATAGGGGCGCAGGTTTGCAGGAATCAAGTCGATGATCTTCTGCGGATCGGCGGCGTTCCAGGTGTCGGCATGGATCACGAACATCGGCTGGTCGGGCGAGAGGCTGCGCCGGAATGCTGGGTCGGCACTGGCGCTCGACGTTGCCGTGGATGCCTGCGTAGTGGTTGGTGCCATGGCGCGGGGGGGGGGCGCTCACGGTGACCGTCGCCGCCGGCGATGGGTCGCAGCGGTGCTGGCATCGGCGTCGTCCTGGCCGCCACAGGAACTGAGCAGGCAGGGAAGCAAGACGCAGGGCAGCAGGAATGGCTTGAGCGATCAACGCAGGATCATCGGTTGTTCCGTTGAGCTTGGGGGCAGGGCCAGGCACACGTGTTACTGCCATTGCGTGAGGCGCTAGTGCGCCAGTCGACGATGCAGCCGCATGTCGGCAAGCCGCGCCGCCAGGAGCGCCTTCGCATGACAACAGGCAATGGTCGTGGTGCGCCCGGTGGCGCGGCGATAGTAGTGAAGCGAGGACCACGCGCTAGCGCGCAGTGTGCCGATGGAAGCAGGGTGTGCGGAGCGCTGCGAGAAGAAATATGCGGTCATCGCAGTGGCACGTCGTCGGGCGCAATGCCGTGCGACGAAGTTGCTCGCTTGTTGCAGTCTTCATGAAGCGCGAGCCACGCGCAGGCACTCTTCCAGAAAATCTGGGTACGCCACGGATGGTGCTGTATCGACGGCGTGCGTATGCGGCGCACGCCGAACCGCGATGAAACGTGGCGTCAGTCGTCTGCGCGCAGCCGCGGCATCGACACAGCCGCGCCTTCCACTTCGGTGGAGCGGGCCGCATAACGCGTGGCAAAGCGCACGTGGGTGGCGAAGCCTGCAGCCGGCAGCTGCGCAAGCGATGCCACCAGTGCGCCGTTGAAGGCATCGCCGGCACCGGTGGTGTCGATGGTCTGTGCGCTTTCCGCACGCACCCGATAATGCGCTTGGGTGTCGCCGCGCAGTTGCTCTTCGGCGTGCGAAATGAAGGCCCCCACCGCGCCGAGGGTGACGACCACGCTGCCACCAGGCAACAACTTGCGGCACAGCGAATGCAGCGTATTGCCATCCAGCGCAGCGACATTGTCGGCATTGATGCGTTCGCCGACATGGCGACCGAGCAGGGCGGCGAATTCGGTTTCGTTAGGCGTCAACACATCCGACAGTTTAAGCAGGCCGATTGAGGTCGGCGCATTTGCCGGTGCGGCATTGAGCACGGTCAGCACCCCGCATTCGTGCGCCAGCGCCAGTGCCGACTCGATCGTCTCAGCCGGCGATTCCAACTGCGCCAGCAGCACCTTCGCCGCAGCAATCAGCGGACGCTGATTGTCGATGAAGGCAGGGCTCAATACGGCGTTGGCGCCGGCACCGATCACGATGGTATTGCGGCCGTGCCCGTCGACATAGATGCCACCAGTGCCGGTCGGTTCATTGCTCGGCTCGGCGATCAGCGCAAAACCATCCTGCGCGGCCAGCGACCGCGCCAGCGCACCCCCGGCATCGTCGCCCAGCGCGCACAAAAAATGCGTCTTGGCGCCAGCACGTGCAGCCGCAACTGCCTGATTGAAGCCCTTGCCGCCTGGGCCGGTGCTGTAGCGCCCGGCGATGGTGGCACCTGGCAGTGGCAATGCATCGCAGCGCCACACGTGATCGACATTGAAGGACCCGACAACGACGACCGAACTCATAAATATCCTTGCCTTGAATGACTGACTTGAATGACTGAATGAAACGCGGCGTGCAGTGATTAGACCGTTATGCCGATGAACCCGCGCCGCCTTAACCGAAATGCGACAGCACGCCGGCAATGGTAGCGGTCATGAAGGTGGCGATCGAACCGCCGAGCACTGCGCGCAGGCCGAACTTGGCCAGATCGTGACGGCGTTCTGGCGCCAGCCCGCCGATCCCGCCAATCTGGATCGCGATCGAACTGAAGTTGGCGAAGCCGCACAACGCGTAGGTGGCAATCAGGCGGCCTTCAGCGCTCAGGCCCGCGCCCGGGACTTCGCCCTTCACGATGCGCGACAACTCGCTGTAAGCAACAAACTCGTTGATCACCACTTTTTGGCCGATCAACGAACCCACTGTGGTCGCATCCACCCACGGAGTGCCGATCACCCAGGCGATCGGCGCCAGCACGTAACCGAAGATCGTCGACAGGTTGGTCGGGCGGCTGAGCAGCGCGGCGGCGCCGGTGACGTCGCCCAGCCAGGTCAGCGGTGCGTTGATCAGCGCGATCAGCGCAATGAAGGCCAGCAGCATCGCGCCGATGTTCAGCGCCAAGCGCAAGCCGTCGCCGGCACCGGCCGCAGCCGCATCGATCACATTGCTGGTGGTTTTTTCCACTTCCATCTTGACCGTGCCGCGGGTCAGCGGGGTGACGGTTTCCGGCATCAGCAGCTTGGCGACCACCAGTGTGGCGGGCGCGGCCATGATGCTGGCGGCCAGCAGATGCTTGGCATAAAACGCTTGCTGCGCAGGATCGCTGCCGCCGAGCATGCCGACGTAGGCGGCCAGCACGCCGCCGGCGATATGCGCCATGCCGCCGATCATCATCGTCAGCAGCTCGGACTGGGTCATCTTGGGGATGTACGGGCGCACCGTCAGCGGCGCTTCGGTCTGGCCGATGAAGACGCTGGCGCACACGCTGGTGGTTTCCGCACCGGACACGCGCATCACCTTGGTGATCGCCCACGCCATCGCACGCACCACCACCTGCATCACGCCGAGGTGATAGAGCACGCCCATCAGTGCCGAGAAGAAGATGATGGTGGGCAGCACCTGGAACGCAAAAATGAAGCCGTAGCTGTCGATGTTCATCAGGTTGCCGAAAATGAAGTCGGATCCTGCATTGACGAAACTCAATACCTTGACGAAGCCCTTGCCCAGCGCATCGAACACCTCGCGCCCGCCCGGCACCAGCAACACCAATGCGGCGAACGAGATCTGCAAGGCCAGACCGGTGGCGACCAGCTTCCAGTCGATCGCGCGGCGATTGTTCGAAAACAGCCAGGTGATGCCGATGAGCACCGCCAGACCGAACAGGCCGAAACCGATCCTTCCCAAACCTTCGACCATTCCGATCCCCGGGGCTGCTGACGGCAAATCGGCAAGCGTAGAGCAGGGGGTGACAGGGGGCAAGGTGAGCGGCTTTCAGACGCTCCCGGTCGGCCCGCGGCCAAGACGCGGCGGGCACGGGTAGACCTGCGCTAGTGCGCTGTCGGGCGGTGCTTGCGCAAAGTGGGGAGTGCATGGGGCCGACATGCCGGGGTGCTTCACATCGAGGCGCCGCTACTGGCCGCGGTCGCGGCGCCAGCAAGGGCAGGTGCACATCGGGGACTTGCCAGCATGCGATGGGCAGCCGCTTCGCCTCTGAGTTATTGGAGCATGTGGTCGATCTGCCGCAGCAGAAATTGCTGCCCCTGCCGGCACCGCACCAGCTTCAAATGGATCAATCGTTTTTCAATCGGACACCAAGTGCGATCAGTGGCGACAATGCGTTCACCAGCGTTGATGGCGAAGGCATCCGCGGCTGCCGGCGTCATGCGTGGTGATCGGTGCACGGCGCCGCATCCGGTGTCGGGACACGCCGTGAATCCATCATGGAGGCTCGATGGCGGCATCCATGCCGCCAACGGTGCCGCCTCCGGATACGACGCCAGGCTCTCAGGATTTCCGGCCGCTGATCCGCAATCAATCGTCCAGGGAAGGCGTAGCATCAGCGGATTCTGCAATTGACGTTGCTTCAGCACGTGTGCGCACTAGCGCAGGCCACGTCAGACGCACATCCAGAAGTACGGTCAATCATCTGGATGCCGCTTTTTCTTCAGCCATCGACAACGACTGCTGGCGCTTGCGCGCATACCGAAGTGGGACGTTGTGCGGCATGGATGCTGGGTAAGAGACGACACGCACGTACGGGCGGTGTGTCCCACGCGGATAGGCATCGAAGCGCTCGCAGGAGACCGAATCACGCGCGCAGAACGCGTACGTAAAAAACGCAAGGGAGCCAACGAACGCACCAGCATCGACGTGCCGAGCGCACAGCTGTCGCTGCGAAGAGGTCGGCGCGCAGCGCGCATCGATGTTGGGACAAGCCACCGATCCCTCCGTGGGGCTCGGTCGCTAAACATTCCTGCTCTGCCGTGACACGGCGTTGCAGAGTGCGACTGCCAACGCCGCTGCACATGCGAGGCGCTGTTGCCTACACGACGCCACGGCCTACACTGCGCACGCCGGTCCGGGGCAGGTGCCCTGGAGGTTGCGGGAGTTCGCCATGCTTTACCGTCGTTTGGGTTCCACCGGGCTGCAGCTATCGGCGTTGTCGTTCGGTGCCTGGGTCACTTTCGGCAAGCAGATCGCGCGCAGCGAAGCGCGCAATCTGATCGCCGCCGCCTGGGACAACGGCATCAACTTTTTCGATAACGCCGAGGTCTATGCGCGCGGCCGCGCCGAAGAAGTGATGGGCGATGTGATCGCCAACCTGCGGCTGCCACGCGATGGCTTCTGCGTGTCGAGCAAGGTGTTTTTCGGCGCGGTGGACAGCCCGCGTCCGACCCAGCGCGGGCTGTCGCGCAAGCATGTCACCGATGCCTGCCACGCCGCGCTCAAGCGCCTGCGCGTGGAGTACCTGGATCTTTATTACTGCCATCGGCCCGATCCGGACACGCCGATCCAGGAAACCGTACGCGCCATGGATACGCTGATCCGCCAGGGCAAGGTGGTGTACTGGGGGACCTCCGAATGGAGTGCCGAGCAGTTGCGCGAGGCCATCGCCATTGCCGAGCGTGAACACCTGCATGGGCCTGCGATGGAGCAGCCGCAGTACAACCTGCTGCACCGTCAGCGGCTGGAGCGCGAATACGCACCACTGTGCGAAGGCGGGCTGGGCACTACGATCTGGTCGCCGCTGGCGTCTGGTCTGCTCACCGGCAAGTACAACGCCGGCGTGGAGGCCGACAGCCGTCTGGGCCAGCCGGGCAACCAATGGCTTCAAGACGAAGTGCTGGGCGCACCAGAAGCGCGCCGGCTTGAGCGCGCGCGCGCGCTCTGTGTGCTGGCCGCCGAGCTAGGGCAGTCGCCGGCACGGCTGGCCATTGCGTGGTGCCTGCGCAATCGGCATGTGTCCAGCGTGATCCTGGGCGCCAGCCGTGTGGCGCAGTTGGAAGAAAACCTCGGCGCCCTGGAGACCTTGAGTCAGGTCGATGAGGCGGGTTGGGCGCGGGTGGAGTCGAGCACGCGCTGAGTTCCCCGGCTTGTTATCAGGCTGAGGCGTGTGCATGCGGCCTTCATCATCCATGCGGTTGAGGGTGCCCGGATGCCCCAGCCGACCAACTCGCAGTGCGTTGTCGCCGTCGTCCACGCTGCTTGGCAGTGCCGCAGCGGCGACGGGATGGTGCGCCGAGGTTGGGGGGAGGAAAGTTTGGCAGCGGATTTGCCACGTGCCGGTGTGCGCGGACAGCAGGGGCAAGTGCTTCGTGCGCTACGACGAATCATCAAGCGATGTTCGCAGTCACGGAAGCCGCTGTCCGCGTGCGTTTTGATTGGCTGAGTCAATCGAAATCCGATAGGTGATCCAAACATCAAGTCGCTCAAATGAGAATGACTCTTGATCATTAAGTGAGAATGGTTATTATTTGTATGGCCAACCGACTGGAGATCCAGATCATGACCGCTCACCCCGTGCTGCTCCGCTCCGAACCGGTCAACCTGCGCGACCGCGCTGCGCCGCGTGCCGTGCCCGCCGAAGACCTCATCAGCAGCGAGGCGCTGCTCAAGGGCCGTCGTGAAGTGCTGATCCAGCATGGCGACCGCGTCTATCGCCTGCGCCACACCAGCAACGACAAGTTAATTCTGACCAAGTAATGCCAGCAATGCGCCTATGGAGCGGCTAACAGAACGTCGCGGGCCGTCGTCATGTGGCTTGGATCGCGCGCAGGGACCACAGGGTACGACTGTGGTACATGCCGATTCCGAACACCGGCTGCGCCTGCCTGATGGCTGCCCATGAGGTTCGTGAGCTGCTTGAAGGCTGCACATCACCGAGTGGGCGCTGCGGCTGTCGCAAAGTGAGTGCGAGCGTTCGGCGAGTGCGCACTCACGAGTCTTTGCCACACGCAACGCTCGCCATCGCCATCCCATCTCGCAGCATCGCGCTTACTCCAATGCGCGTGCCGGGCGATCGCCGCGGGCGCTGCCGCCGCCGCCCGCCACTCAATTCCGCTCTAGGCTTGCCGCACGCGGCTCGTGCCGCGATGCCCGCTGCCAGGGTCTGTCGCAAAGGTTTCTGATGATCCGCCTGCATCCTCTGTTGATCGCGCAGTCACTTGCGTTGCCTGCTGTGTCGTTGCGTGCCCATGCTATCGAACGTCCGGCCGATCGCGGTGACGTTGACTGGGACGCGCCGCCCAACGGCATAGTGGTCGGCAGCACGGAAGGTGACCGCTTTACCTGCGCTCCATGTACTGCCTCAGTTAGCCAAACTGTGAGCTGGTAGCGGCCATGCCCAACGTGCGCACCTTGCCTTTATCGTTTCAGTTACCTGCCACCCGCGCAGCATTGCCGCGACCGCAGCAGTTGGCGGCCTTGGGGACCGTGCTTTGCCTGTATCTGCCCGCATTGGGTAACGCATTGGATGGCTGGCAGCACGCAGTCACTGCGGCCGCGTGCCGGCAGGTCGATAGCGATGGCGTGAGCGAAAGCATCTGTTTTTTCGATGCCGCGGGACACTGCTGCTGGCGGCTGTGCCTGCTGCCGGATAGCGATTTCCTGAGCTGGGATCGTCTGATCTCAAGGCTGCCGCCACTCACGCTGGACACGCACGAGCTGGGCGTCGGCGAACGGCTCTGGCGCCGCCTGGCCGGGCGCTTGCACGGCAATACATGGAGACTGAGCGCAGTGCGTCTGCAAACCGCAGGTAGCCTTAACCGATCCCTAGCCGCCAACCTCGCCACCGTCTCAGCGCTGGGCGCAGAGGTTGCGGCGCGGCTAGCGCGCGAAGAGGGCATCGACGGCCGCATAGCCGTGGACGATTGCTGTTGCGCGCGCAGCGGCTTTGCGTACGGTTGCACGATGAGCAGATGCATTGCTCTGCAGAAGCGCGCGATGCAGCGTTGGCAATCACGCCGCATCGCGCGCACCCATTTCTAAGAGCGGCTAACAACACGACTGCGCTCACCGCCGGGCGGGCGCGGCCGGTGCTCGGAATCGGCATGTACCACGGGTCCGCTGCGGTTCTGAGCGCGCCGTCCGCGCCCACCTGACAGCTGCTCGCGACGTGTTGTTCGCCGCTCTAAGTGAATTAACGCAGCCAACCGACGTGGCGAGCAGTCGTCAGGTGGGCGTGGACGGCGCGGAGGAACCAGAGCGCACGCGGGGTACCTGCCGCACCGAGCGCTGAAACCGGCCGCGCCCGCCTGGCGGTGAGCGCAGTCCTGTTGCCGGCGCTACGTCATTCCTTGAACATCAGGAATGCGGCTACCAGGATCAGGCCGAACGCGGCCCAGTGATTCCACTTCAACGACTGCCCCAGGTAGAACGTTGAGAAACAGGCGAACACCAGCAGCGTGATGACCTCCTGCATACCCTTGAGCTGCGGCGCCGAATACACCGCGCTGCCCAGGCGGTTACCCGGCACCTGCAGGCAGTATTCGAAGAACGCGATGCCCCAGCTGACCATGATCGCGATCATCAGCGGCGCGCTCTTGTACTTCAGATGCCCGTACCAGGCGAAGGTCATGAACACGTTGCTGGCCAGCAACAACAGAACCGGATAGATGTAGGCAGTTAAGGGGAAGGTGGGCATGGCGGCGGCGAGCGGCAGACAAAGGGAGCCGCAGCATAAGCCAACTCCGTTAAGCGCACGCGACCTTGCCCCCGAGGCCGCTTTAGCGCTGCATGCCCCAGCGGCGCACGGTCAGCCGCTCAATCGCCTGAAACACCACGCCTTCCACCAGCACCCCCAGCACGATCACCATCGCCAGCACGGCGAACACCTTGTCGGTGTAGAGCTCATTGCGGTTTTTGGAAAATGTACCAACCCACACCGCCTTGGCCGGAGGTGGCGCCGAACACCAGCTCTGCGGCGATCAGGGTGCGCCAGGCGAACGCCCAGCCGATCTTCAGCCCGGACAGGATCGCCGGCAACGCCGCCGGGATCAGCAGTTGCGCCACATAGCGCGGGCCGCGCAGGCCGTAGTTGCGCCCGGCCATGCGCAGCGTCTCCGGCACGGCCTGGAAGCCGGCACAGGTGGTCAGCGCCAGCGGCCACAGCACCGAGTGCACCAACACGAACACCAGGCTGCCGGTGCCCAGCCCGAACCACAGCAAGGCCAGGGGTAACAGCGCGATGGCCGGCAGCGGGTTGAACATGGCGGTCAGCGTGCCGAGCACATCGCGGCCCCAGCGCGTGGAGGCCGTCAGCGCGGTCAGCACGAAGGCCAGCAACACGCCCAGTGCATAGCCTTGCGCCAGCACCCGCAACGAGGCGCCGACACGGCGCAGCAATTCGCCGGACAGCAGTCCGTCGTAAAACGCACGCGCGGTCTGCAGCGCGCTGGGTAGCATCAGATCGTCGCCAATCACACGCGCGGCGATTTCCCAGACGGCGACCAAGACCACCAGCACCAGCGCTTTGCGCAACCACGGCGGCGCCTGCCAAGGTGTGGGCGCCGCGGCGGCGACCAGGGCCGGGTCCAGCGGCGTCAACGCCACTTCGTACTCGGGCCGCACGGGCGGAATCGGCGGTAGTGCGGTAGCGATGTCGCGGCTCACGTCAGCGCCTCACGACGGCGCACGGAGGGGCGGCGTAACGGTGCCACCTTGTCGTCGTCCAGCGTCTCATCGGGCACGTCGAAGAGCAGCCGGTGAATGCGTTGCGCGGTCTGCTGGAACGCCACGCTACCGGCGCTGTGCGGGCCGAAGGCATGCGCGTTGAGCTCGGCGCGCACCTGGCCCGGGTGCGGCGACAACAGCAAGACGCGGTTACCGACCACCAGTGCTTCTTCGATGGAATGGGTCACGAACAATAGCGTGAACCGTAATTGTTCCCACAATTCCAGTACCTGCTCCTGCATGCGCGAACGCGTCAGCGCATCCAGTGCCGCGAACGGTTCGTCCATCAGCAGCACGCGCGGGCGCATCGCCAGTGTGCGTGCGATCGCCACACGCTGTTTTATCCCGCCGGAAAAAGGTATGCGGATAGGCATCGGCGAACGCACTCAGCCCGACCTGGGCCAAGCTCTCGTCTGCCCGCTCCCGGGCTTCGCCGCGGCCGAGCTTGCGCGCTGCGCGCAGGCCGAACACCACGTTCTCGCGCACGGTTTTCCATGGCGCAAGTTGGTCGAATTCCTGGAACACCACGACCCGGTCTGGCCCCGGCCCGCTGACCGCATGACCCTCCAGACGGACCTGTCCTTTGCGCGGTGCAACGAAACCGGCAACCGCCTTGAGCAAGATGGATTTGCCGCAGCCCGATGGCCCTAGCAGCACGAAACGATCGGCTTCATGCACATCGAAGCGCACGCCGTGGGTGGCCCGCACCACGCGTTGCGCGGAGGCGGATTCCAGGCTGACGTGATCGACTTGCAACAATGGCGCCGACATCGCTCAGCTACCGCCCGCAATCAGCGGGTCGTCGAAGAAGTAATCGCTCAGCTTGGCCGGCGCCTGCTTGATCGCACCGCTGTGCTGCATGAATTTGCCCAGCCCCAGCGTGTTCTGCGGTGCCACGGTGAACTGCACCTTGGGGTCTTTGAGTATCTGCAATACCAGCGCCCGGTCGATGCTCGACCCGTTGCGCCGCAGAAAGATATCGGCGGCCTGCTCCGGATGCGCAGTGACGAACTTCGCCGCCTGGTTCAGTGCCGCGACAAACGCGCGGTAGGTCTTTGGGTTGTCTTTGCGGAATTTCTCGGTGGCGTACAACACCGTCGCCGACGACGGGCCGCCTTCGATCTCCTACGAACTGGTCACGATCTGCGCTGCCGGGTTGCGCCCCAACTCCTGCTCCTGAAACGGTGGGCTGGCAAAATGCGCGGTGATTTCGGTGCGCCCACGGATGATCGCGGCGGCGGCATCGGGATGCGGCAACGCGACTTGTAACGTGTCGAGCTGATGGATTCCCTTGTCGCCCCAACGTTGTTGCGAGGCGTGTTGCAAGAAACGTGATTGCACCGAGACACCCCTCGCCGGCACCGCAATGCGGTCCTTTGGCGTGACATCGCCGATGGATTCGATGCGCGGGTTGTTGCTGATCAGGTAGTAGGGGAAATTGCCCAGCGATGCGACGCCGCGGACATTCTGGCGGCCGCGCGTGCGGTCCCAGATGGTGAACAACGGCCCGACACCGGCACCGGCAATATCGATCGAACCGGTCAGCAACGCATCGTTGACCGCCGCGCCGCCGGAGAGCTGTAGAAACTGCACGTCGATGTCCACACCAGCAGCCTTGCCCTGCTGTTCAATCAGCGGTTGATCCTGCGCCACGTCCAGCAGCAAGTACACAATGCCGAACTGCTTGGCGATACGCAGCTTGCCTTCGGCCTGCGCCTGCGCGCTGTGCAGCAGCGGCAGCGCGGCCAGCAGCAGTAGCGCGATACGCCGCGAAAAGCGCCGGCGCGGCAAAGGCGTGCGAGAAGTGACAGTCAAACGCATGCGGCGCTCCAGTGGGGAAGGAGGAGGGGATAGATGCATGCTCACAACGGCGCATCGCCTTCGATGGTGGTGCGATTGAGCCGACGGCGCAGATGATCCGGCGTGCCTGCGGCCAGATGCATCACCGAGCGGTTGTCCCAGAACACCATGTCGTACGGTTGCCAGCGATGCCGATACACCAGCGCAGGGCGCGTGCTGTGCGCGAACAATGTTTGCAGCAGCGCGCGGCTTTCGTCTTCGGGCAGGCCGAGAATGCGGGTGGTGAAATGCTCGCTGACGAACAGCGCTTTGCGGCCGGTTTCCGGATGCGTGCGCACCACGGGGTGATGCACCGGTGTCACCTCGGCAATCTGCTCGGGTGTCAGTGCCGGGCACCAGGGATTGCGGGCGCGCAATGCTTCATACCTGACCAGATAACTGTGTTCGGCACGCAGGTCCTGCACCGTGCGCGTGAGCGATTCGGGCAACGTTTGCCATGCCAGATGCTGGTTGGCAAAGAGGGTGTCGCCGCCTTCGCTGGGCAGCTGCTGCGCATGCAGCAGCGACCCCAGGCTCGGCGTTTCCTTGTACGACAGATCCGAGTGCCAGTCATGTCCGGCGTCGCCCAGGCCGATCGGCTCGCCGTTCTCCTTGATGTTGGATACCACCAGCACTTCCGGGTGTCCGCGCAGTTGGAAATTACGCAGCACGTGGATCTGCAAGGCCCCGAAGCGGCGGCTGAACTCCACCTGCTGTGCTGGCGAAATGCGTTGATCGCGAAACACCAACACGTGGTGATCCAGATGCGCGCGATGGAGACGCGCGAAGGCGTCTGCATCCAGCGGCTGCGAGAGGTTCAGGCCGATCACCTCGGCGCCCAGCGGGCCATCGAACGGCGCGATCCTGACGCCAGAGCGCTGCACGGGAGAAGACGCATCGCGCGGTGTCTGCACACGCGCTGCGGAAGTGATGCTGGCCATGACGTGGCACCTCGACGGCAACGAGAGGCCGCCGACGCCGGCGACCTGGCACACCACTCTAGGCAGTCGTGTCATCGCTGCGAACGTACGATTTTCAAGCTGCTTATGCGTTCCCGGGATATGCAAACCCGGCTGGCGGGCGACGCATGGCGCGCGTCGCAACTTTGGTGGCGCGGATTGATCGTTCGGCCATTAAGCGACACAGCGCATGCCGTCGCCAGCATGCGCTGCGGTCTCGCGCGCTTAGGGCGGCGACCAACACGTAACGACGAGCAGTCGTCACCCGGATGCGCGGTTGTCTTTGTAGCTGCGCTTATTCGCTACGCAATGCCAACGCCGGTGGCGTGGACAGGATGCGCCGGGTGCCCGACCAACCCGCCAGCAGACTCAACGCCAACCCGAATGCACCGCCGAGCAGCAGGCGCAGCCAATCCGGCGTCAACGCGATTCCGAATGCCTGTTTTCCCACCACTGCGCCGATCACCGCCGCAGCGGTCACCGCCAGCGTCGCCGCCAGCAAGCCAAGCGCGCCGAATTCCACCAGCACCGCACCGCGCAACTGACCACGACGTGCGCCGAGCGTGCGCAACACCGCGCTGTCGTAACGGCGCTCGCCCGCAGTGGCCTGCAGTGCGCCCAGCAGCACCAGCACGCCGGCCAGCAGGCTGAAGCCCATCACCAACTGCACCGCCTGCGCCACCTGGTCGATCACCTCGCGCACCCGGCCTAGGATGGCATCGATATCCAGCACCGAGATGTTGGGGTAGTCGTGGCTCAGCGAGGCCAGCTTGGGCGCACTGCCGCGCGCTAGGTGGAAGGCGGAAATCAGGTTGTACGGCGCGTCGCCGACCGATCTCTGATTGAGCAACAGGAAAAAGTTGACCCGGAACGAATCCCAATCGGCCTTGCGGATGCTGGTTACGGTGAAGGTGCGTTGCTGTTCGCCCAGCAGCAAGGTGATGCGATCGCCCAGTTCGAGCTGATAGCGCTGCGCCCAGCCTTCTTCTACCGAAGCTTCTGCTGCAGTGCTGTCGGCTGCCCAGAATTTACCCTGCAGCAGCGTATTTGCCGGCGGAAATGCATGCCGCCAGGAAAAATTGACCGGGCGGTTGTCGCCGTCGCCATCGTCCTGTGGGTCGCGATCGTTGCGCACCGGCGGTTTGCTGTTGATGGCGACCAGGCGGCCGGTGGAGAACGGCTCCACTGCCGCACCCTCCACACCCAGGCCGCGCAGGGTCTGCAGCACCGGCTGAGTCTGTTCGGGCTGGATGTTCATCAGAAAATAGTTCGGCGTGTCCGCCGGCAGACGGTCGCGCCACTGGCCAAGCAGGCCCGGGCCGACCACCGCCAGCAGCAACAACGCGCACAGCGACAGCGACAGCCCGACCAACTGCACCACGCTCAGCCCGCGGCGCCGCGTCAGCGACGCAAGACCCAGCTTCCAGGCGCCGCGCAGGCGGTGCTGGATCGGCCGCAGCAACGCCAGCAAGCCCAGCCCCAGCAGCATCGCCACCAGTGCCAGTGCGGCCAGGCCGCCGAGCACCCAAGCGGCCAGCACCAGATTGCCGGTGGCATAGACGGTGAGCGCCAGCGTCGCGGCCAAGGCTGCGGCATAGACCAGCAACGCACTCGGCGGTACCGCAGCAAAACTGCGGTTGAGCACGCGCATCGGCGGCACGTTGCGCAGCCGCAGCAGCGGCGGCAGCCCGAAGCCCAGCAACAGCACCAGACCGATGCCTGCACCGGCCAGGGCAGGGGTGGCCTGCGGCAGCGGCAGTCGGTTCGGGATCAGGCTACCCAGCGCCTGCACCAGGCCTTCCTGCGCCAACATGCCAAGTCCGATACCGACCAAACAGGCCGGGATGGCAGTCAGCAGCAACTGCAGCGACAGCATCGCCAGGATGTCGCGCTGGCGGGCACCCAGGCAGCGCAACACCGCCACGGTGTCGGTACGCCGCATCGCAAACCGGTTCGCCGCCAGGGCCGTCGCCACGCCGGACAACAGCACTGCCAGCAACGCCGACAAGGCCAGGAAGCGGCCGGCGCGATCGAACGCCGCACGCATGCCGCGCTGGGTGTCTTCGATACCCACCAAGCGATACTCGCTGGCGCGGGGTTTCAACCAGGCGCGCAAATCGGCAATGGCCTCCGCTGCGCCGGCGAACATCAGCCGATAGGAGGCGCGGCTGCCGGGGCCGAGCAGGCCGGCGGCGTCGATATCGGCGCGATTGACCAGCAGCGGTGGCGCAAGCTGCATCAGCTCACCGGAGGCATCGGGCTCGGCACGCAACACGCCGGTGATGGTCAGATGGCCCGCACCAAATTCCAGCTGTTCGCCCATGCGCAGGCCCAGCGCTTCGAGCAGCCGCGGATCGGCGTAGGCCTGGCCCGGCGGCGGTGCGCTGGCGACGCTGCCCTCCGTGCCCGCGCCGTCCTTGGACACCAGCAGCTGCCCGCGCAGTGGGTAGCCGTCGCCAACGCCGCGGATATTGGCCATTTGGCTGGCATCGCCATGGAACAGCACGCTGGGGAAGCTGACCATGCGCGTGCTCTGCAGGCCACGCCGTTTGGCTTCTTCGGCGAAGTCGGCTGGGATTTCCTGCCGCCCGGTCACGCCCAGATCGCCGCCGAGCACTTCGGCCGCGCTGGAGGTCAGCGCCAGGGTGACCCGGTCGACCAGCGTGCCCACCGCCGTCATCACCGCCACGCCCAACACCAGCGCGGCGAACACGGTCAGCAGATCGCCGGCCAGGAATTCGCGGCGCACTGCGCGCGCGGCTTGGCGCACGACGTTCATGCGGCCGGACCGGTCTGTGCGTGCAGGCGGCCGCTGTCGATGCGGTAGATGTGACGGCAGCGCTGCGCCAAACGCATGTCGTGGGTGACCAGCACCAGGGTGGTGTCGCTGGTGGCATTGAGCGCGAACAGCAGGTCGCTGATCTGCGCGCCGGTGGCCTGGTCGAGGCTGCCGGTGGGCTCATCGGCGAACAGGATGCGCGGCCGGGCAACGAACGCGCGCGCCAACGCCACGCGTTGCTGCTCGCCACCGGAGAGCTGGCGCGGGTAATGCCGCGCACGCGCACTCAGGCCGACTGCCTCCAGCACCTCGCGCACCCGCGCCGGATCTTCGCGCCCGGCCAGTTCCAGCGGCAGCGCGATGTTTTCTTCGGCGGTCAGCGCCGGCAGCAAGTGGAAGCTCTGGAACACGAAGCCGACTTCGCGGGCGCGTAAGGCCGCGCGGGCTTCTTCGTCGAGCTGGCCCAGGTCCTGGCCCGAGAGTGCGATGCTGCCGCGGCTGGGCAGGTCCAGCCCGGCAAGCAGGCCCAGCAGGGTGGTCTTGCCCGAACCGGACGCGCCGACAATGGCGATACTGTCGCCTTCACTGACCGTCAAGCTGACGTTGTCGAGGATGTGGAGTGTTCCCTCCGGGCCACTGACGGACTTGCCGACCTCGCGAACGTCGATGGCGGCGCGGGTGCTGGAGCGGTGGGCCAGGCTGTCGATGAGGAATCTCCGAATGCGTGAAAGAACACTGCGATATGGCGCGCTGTCCCTGTGGCTGCTGACACTCTCCCTGCTTGCGCCGGGGATTGCCTCTGCCAAACTTCCGGTCGCCACCGCGCCGATCCTGGTCGTCGGCGACAGTCTGAGCGCTGCGCACAACATCCCGGTCCAGTCCGGCTGGGTGACCTTGCTGGACCAGCGCCTGAAACGTGACATGGCGACGCCACCCCCGCTCGTCAATACCAGCATCAGCGGGGAGACCACATCCGGTGCACTGACTCGCCTGCCGGGCCTGCTGGAAAAACACCATCCCGGCGTCGTGGTGATCGAACTCGGCGGCAACGATGCGCTGCGCGGCCTGACCCCGACCCAGCTCAAGGGCAACCTGGAAAAGATGATCCAGCTCAGCCAGCAGGCCGGCGCCAAGGTGCTGCTGCTGGGGATCGATGTGCCGCCCAATTACGGCCCAGCCTACCGCGAGCGGCTCAAGGCGACCTACGCCGACCTCTCCAAACAGTACAAAACCGCGCTGGTGCCGTTCTTTCTGGAGAAGGTCGTGTTGCAGCCGGGCCTGATGCAGGCCGACGGTCTGCACCCCACTGCCGCCGCCCAGCCGAAGGTACTGGAGACGGTGTGGCCAGCGTTGCGCCCGCTGCTCGGGTCCTAATCGCCGAGCAGGGCGAAACGTTGTCCGGTCTTCACGTTATTTCTACTGTCAATCCGGCATGTTTCACAAAGCTGAAGACCGAGGAAAGTCCATGCGTCAGACCAAGGAAACGTCCGGCCTCGTGCTGGTCGTCGAAGACAATCGCAATATCTCCGAAATGATCGGCGAATACCTGGAAGGCCGTGGCTTCGAGGTCGACTACGCGCAGGACGGCCTGGATGGTTACCGTCTGGCCGCCGAGAACAGCTACGACGTGGTCGTACTGGATCTCATGCTGCCACGGCTGGACGGCATCGAAGTGTGTCGCCGCCTGCGTAACGACGCACGCAAGTCCACGCCGGTGTTGATGCTGACCGCCCGCGACACGCTGGATGACAAGCTCACCGGCCTGGGCTTCGGCGCCGATGACTACCTGACCAAGCCGTTTGCGATTCAGGAGCTGGAAGCGCGCCTGCGTGCCCTGATCCGTCGCGAGCGTCGCCAGGTGGGCTCGGAAGTGCTCAAGGTCGCCGACCTGGTGCTCGACCCGGTGAGCATGCGCGCCACCCGTGCCGGCACCGAGCTGCAGCTCTCGCCGATCGGCCTGCGCCTGCTGACCATCCTGATGCGCGAATCGCCGCGCGTGGTGACGCGCCAGGAAATCGAGCGCGAGATCTGGGGCAACGGGTTGCCGGATTCGGACACCCTGCGCAGCCATCTGTACAACCTGCGCAAGATCATCGACAAGCCGTTCGACCGCCCGCTGCTGCACACCGTGCAGAGCGCCGGCTATCGCATCGCCGACATCGCCCAACCGATGGCCTGATGTCCTCGGCCGGCTGCGGTGTAGGCGCCCACGCGCCGATCGCTTTCCTGTGCTGCCGGCTGGTTGCACGACGGACTCACGGTAGCGTTGCCTATACTCCGGCGCTCTCCCCTGGATGCAGCAATGCCACACGGGCTCCCGCGAAAAATACGTCTCGCCTTCCTGCTGCAGGTCGCGTTGGCAAGCCTGGCCCTCGTGCTGGCCGGGTATCTGGTGTCGTTCGTCATCAAATACAGCCTGGTGCGCACCGTGCTTGCCGACGAGGCGGTGCATTTCTGGCAGATGCAAAAGAGCGTCCCGGACAACCGAGCGCCGAACACGCGCAACATCCAGGGGTATTTTTCGCCCGCCGGCACTGCCGCCGATACCGCGCCGGCCGCGCTGCGTACGCTGTCGCCGGGTTTCAGCGAAGTCGCTGCCGCCGATGCGCTGGTGTATGTCGATCAACGCCCGGAGGGGCGGCTGTATCTGGTGTTTCCGCGCTCGCGTGCGGCGCATTTGACGCTGTGGTTCGGCGTGGTGCCGGCGATCGTGGTGTTGCTGGCGATCTACGGCGTGTCCTGGTTTACCTACCGTGTCTCCAAACGGCTGGTCTCGCCGATCAGCTGGCTGGCGCGGCGTGTGTCGCAGTGGGACCCACGTAACCCGGATGTGGACGAACTGGCGCCGGAGCGGCTGCCTGCCGAATTACAGGGCGAAACCCGCCAGCTTGCCGCCGCCTTGCATGCCTTAGGACGACGCGTCAGCGAGCATGTGGCACGCGAACGCAATTTCACCCGCGATGCCAGCCATGAATTGCGTACGCCACTCACGGTGATCCGCGTGGCCAGCGACATGGCATTGGCCGACGACGAATTGTCGACGCGCACCCAACGCAGCCTGCGCCGCATCCAACGCGCCGGTCACGAAATGGAAGCGGTGATCGACGCGTTCCTGATCCTGGCACGCGAAGCCGAGGTCGATCCGCAATGCGAAAACTTCGATGTCGCCGAACTGGCCACGGAAGAAGTCGAGAGCGCGCGTGACTTGCTCGGCGACAAGCCGGTGTCGTTGCGCATGGTCGGCAACCGCAGCCTGCAGATGTTCGCACCACCCAGGGTCATGCGGGTGGTGCTCAGCAATCTGTTACGTAACGCCTGCGCTTATACCGATACCGGCAGCATCGACGTCGAGGTCACGCACGACCGCATCGTGGTGCGCGACACCGGCATCGGCATGAGCCAGGAAGCGCGCGCACGCGCGTTCGAACCGTTCTTCCGTGCCGACCCCACCCGACCGCAAGGCACCGGCCTGGGTCTGTCGATCGTGCGCCGGCTGTGCGACCGCTTCGGCTGGCGTATCGAATTGCACAGCGAACCCGGCGCCGGGACCTCAGTAGCGGTGGTGGTGGCCTGAGGTAGCGGTCGGTAGCAGGGCGCGGGCTGCCTGCGCCTTGTTGTCGGCGACGCAACCCGGCTGCGGATACCAGAAAAGCGTACGAGCGGCTGCTGCATGCGGGATTGGATCACCGCGTCGATCACTGAATTCAGCCGCTCGTGGGCTACAACGATCACAGCGGTGCGATCAGTGCGGCGCGCCGATGTACGTTGTCGTAAAGGCTGTCAGCGACGTTAAAGATGGTGGAACATCGCCGCCGTATCTCGCGCATGGCCGTGCAAGGTTGGCGAGGTGCGCAGTAGCAAATATCTAAGAGCGGCTAACAACACGACTGCGCTCACCGCCAGGCGGGCGCGGCCGGTGCTCGGAATCGGCATGTACCCCGCGTGCACTGCGGTTGTGAGCGCGCCGTCCGCGCCCAGCTGACAGCTGCTCGCCACGTTGTGTTAGCCGCTCTAAGTCAGCTGCATGCGTGAGTGACGTCGACGTTTGCCGTCACGCGCAAATGCGCGCTGCAGACGAAGCGTCAGCCAACGCATCGCCTGCAGCGCAGCCGATCCGGCAAGGGATGCCGGATCTTAGATATCCCCACGTTTTTAAAGCACCAATGTCATCTGCTCGCGCACTGCGTCGGGCAGCGCGCGCAAGCGTTCTAGCCAGCGTGAGACTGGTTCCATCGGCCAGCGCCTGACCAGCGCCTCGCGGCCGACGCGCAGTGTCGAGTAGAGTTTGCGTGTGCTGCTGCGTGGAGATAGCCACTGGGCGATACCGGTGGCTTCGCATCCCAGTCCTGCCAGCCAACTGACGAAGGTGGCCAGCGTGTTGAGCAATAACAGGATCTGCAACCGCTCGCCGCGACGGGTCAGGCTGTCTTCCATCGCCTGACCGTAGCGGTGCGACTTCAGATCACGAAATGCCAGCTCGATCTGCATCCGTCGTGCGTACAGGTTGACCAATTGCTTTGCGCTGGGTGCGTGTAGCTGTGGGGAGGCAACGATCAACCACGGCTCGCGCTCACGCGCTGCTGCTTTCAGACTTGATGATGCACGCGAGACTTTGGCGGGGGAGCGTCGATTGCGTTGCTGACGTCCCTGTGGTGTCTTGGCATAGAGCACCAGACGGCAATCGAGCGGATCGCTGCGATTGGCCTGCATCGGCGGCAATTCGCGCGCACGGTTGGACGCCAGCGCATGCAGGCGACGGCTATCGATCCATTGCGCTGCATCATCGGGCACGTCTTGCGGTTTGACCTGCGTACGTCCGCGCAGACGTCCGACCCAATCCCAACCCATCGCCGACACCGCGCGAAACCATGGCGTGCGGAATCCGGCGTCCGTGACCAGGATCGGACGCACATCGTCTGGAATCAGTGCCCTGAGCTGCTGCAAAAAGCGTTTCTCCGCGCCGGGCGATCCCTGCTGTTTCCCGGCAACCACCATATCCAGCAAGGTGAGCGTGCGTCCACCGACCGGCACGGCTGCGCGCAGCAGACACCACGACTTGTCCGGCTTCAAATCGCTCCAGTCGATGACGATCACCGGCTGGTCGCCGCGCAGTAGCCAATGCGCCATGTCCTGCTCGATGGCTGATCGCTCGACCTGCAACGTGCGATTGCATAGCAGGCGGTCACATGCCTTGAGGGGCGCACGTACCCGCGTCGCGCCGGGCCAGGCACGTGCAAGGTCGATCAGTGTCAGCCGGCCTCCGTGCACCAGCGCTTCAACCGCGCGCAGCAAGGTGCGTTGGCGTAATGCATGCATCCCGGAGAGTGAGTTAGACAGGCACTTCTGCAATACTTCGCTGGCGCGCATGGTTGGCACTCTTCTCTGGCTTAGTCACCTTGAAGCGTGCCCCATGCGCGCACCTTCTTCCACCGCATGGCCCACCAAGTGCTTGATCTCGCAGGAAGAAATGTGGGGAAACCTCAGATGCCGGATCGATTCCATTGCATTCAGCGTTCTTCCGGTACCGGTGCCACGACCTTGCGCCAGATTGCGTACTCATCGGCCGTCATGTGCAGCCTGTCTGCGCGGAACAGTTCTGCGCGCGGTTGGCCGCTGGCATCGAGCATCGGCGTGTAGACGTCGACGAAGTCCACGCGCGGCAGCGGTGCGAGCGCTTCTTTGATCAGCTGGTTGGCAGTGACGACCTACAGCAGCAGTTGCGCCCGCGACGGGCTGGGCTTGATCGACACATAACTGATGCGTGCGTCGGGCAGATCGCGACGGATGCGCGCCACGGATGCCAGCACGTCATCGCGTACCTGCCCAGGCGTGCGGCCGCTGTTGAGGTCGTTGTCGCCGGCATACAGCACCACCTGGCGCGGCGCATACGGAATCACGATGCGGTCTGCGTACCACGTGCTGTCGCGCACTTCCGAGCCGCCAAAACCGCGGTTGATGACCGGTTTGCCCGGGAAATCCTGCGCCAGCGTCTCCCAGAATCGGATCGACGAGCTGCCGACGAACACGATGCCGTACTTGGGAGGCGGCTGCCGCGCGTCGCTCTCGGCGAAGCGTTGCATGTCTTCTTCCCAAGCGGCGTTGGAGACCTGCGCCGGTACGGCGGGAGCGGTGTGCAGCGCGTTGGCGGACACATGACCGGACAACAAGGCAAGCGCGCACAGCACCGTGCGCAGGCGATAGAGGGGCATGCAGGAACCTTGAGCAGTCAAGCGGGCTGCCATGGTGCGCCAGGCTGGAAGCCGAGGGCAAACCGGCCGGCAGCTGGCGGGGCGGGGCGCCGCGGTGCAAGATTCGCACTTTCCCCAGCAGCGACCATGCCATGCGTTCGACTTATTCCCTTATTCCCGCTTGCGGCAGGAAGCGCTGACGCATGGCCGATCAATTGGGGCACGTCCCGCGCGGCCCGCGCCGCATGCTGAAGGCGGCGATCTGGTCGTGGCAGGGATTGCGCGCGGCGTGGCTGCATGAATCCTCGTTCCGGCTGGAAGTCTGCCTGGCCGTGGTACTGGTACCGCTCGGTCTGTGGCTCGGGCAGTCGTCACTCGAGCGCATTGCACTGATTGCACCACTGTTGATCGTGCTGGCTGCCGAGCTGCTGAATTCTGCGATCGAGGCGGTGATCGAACGCTACGGCCCGGAGCATCACGTGCTGGCCGGGCGTGCCAAGGACATGGGCTCGGCGGCGGTGTTCGTGCTGCTGATCAATGTGCTGCTGTGCTGGGGATTGATCCTGCTGCCGCGGCTGTTCTGAGGCGACGGTGCGGGTGGCAAGCCGGCCAGAGGCGTGCATGCTGGCTTGACCTGATCCATGGCATGCTCGGGTTCTCTTTCAACGGAATCGCCTGCATGCCTGTCCTGATTCGCGGCCTGGTGTTGCTGATCCTGACTGCCACACTGTCCGGTTGCGGCTATAACGCGATTCAGCAGAAGGAAGAAGGCGTCAAGGCCGGTTGGGCGGAAGTGCTCAATCAATATCAGCGCCGCGCCGATCTGATTCCCAATCTGGTGCGCACTGTGCAGGGCTACGCCCAGCAAGAACGCCAGGTGCTGACCGAAGTGACCAATGCGCGCGCGCGCGTGGGCCAGATCCAGGTCAATGCCGATGACGAAGCGTCGTTGAAGCAATTCCAGCAGGCGCAAGGCGAGTTGGGGAGCGCTCTATCGCGTTTGTTGGTGGTCAGCGAAAATTATCCGCAACTCAAGTCGGACCAATCGTTCCGCGATCTGCAGGTGCAGCTGGAAGGTACCGAAAACCGCATCACGGTGGCGCGCGGCCGCTATATCCAGACCGTGCAGGACTACAACACCTATATCCGTTCGTTCCCGCAGGTCATCACGGCGAAGATCTTCGGATACCAGCCCAAGCCCAATTTCAGCGTAGAAAACGAAGCGCAGATCGCGCGCGCCCCGCAGGTGGATTTCGGTCATCAGCAGGCGCCACAACAGACGCCGCAGCAACAGCCCGCGCCGCAGCCTGCGCAGTAATCAGCTGCTGTGGGTGAGCGGTGCCTGTGCAGTCGTCGGTAGCAAGCGCGGTCCGCGCGCTGTCCAAGCGCACCAAGGCAACGCACGCCGAGCAGCGCATCAGTACGCATCTGCGGATCAAACCATCAGAACGTGTAGAAGCGGAGAGCTGGCCCCTTTCCCATCGGGGCAGGGCGTGGGGTGAGGGTACGGCGCCAGGCTTCGCAGTCGTGCCAACCCCCACTTGGCTTGGCTCCGGCACCTTCTTTCTCTGTGACGGGCGATGTCCTGCCGTGAGAAGGAATAGCAAAAACCCAGCGCTGATCGACGATCAGCGCGCATCAGGCAGGAGTTGGCAATGCGGCGAACGTATTTGAAAGTCGTGTGGATGATGGCGTTGCTGTTGCTGCCGGCCTCGCTGTTGGCGCAGGAGTTGGCCGCCATCCCGCCGCTGCGGTCGCCGGTCGTCGATGTCACCGGCACGCTGGATGCGGGGCAGATCCAGCAACTCGAACAACAGGCGCTGGCCTTGCAACAACGCAAGGGCGCGCAGTTGCAGATCCTGATCGTGCCGACCACGCAGCCCGAAGCGATCGAGCAATACACCCAGCGCGTGTTCGACCAGTGGAAGATCGGCCGCAAGGGCGTGGACGACGGCGTGCTGCTGCTGGTGGCCAAGGACGACCGCCGCGTGCGCATCCAGCCGGGTTACGGCCTGGAAGGTGCCATTGCCGACATCACGGCGAACCGCATCATCCAGGAGTATCTGGCGCCACGCTTCCGTGAGGGCGATTACGCCGGCGGCATCAGTGCCGCAACCGCGACGTTGGCCGGCCTGATCGAGGGTGAGGCCTTGCCGCCGCCGGTCAGTGGACATGCCGATGGCGGCAACGGCGCGGGCGGCGGTGGCTGGATCATGGCGCTGTTCATCGGCTTCGTGGTGGCCATGGTCGCGCGCGGCATGCTAGGCGCGCTACCGCGCCCGCTGCGCGCCTTGCTGACCGGCGTTGCTGCTGGCGGCGCGGCATTGCTGTCTACGTCGTTGCTGTTCGCCAGCGCTGGCGCAGCGGTGATCGGATTGCTGGCGGGCCTTGCCTGTGGGTCGCCCGGGCGTTTCGTCGGTGGCGGCGGCTGGGGCGGTGGTGGGTTCGGTGGCTTTGGCGGCGGCCGTGGCGGTTTCGGCGGCGGTGGTGGCTGGGGCGGTGGCGGCGGGTCATCAGGAGGCGGTGGCGCCTCGGGGAGCTGGTAATGCGGTGGCTCAGGCATATTTTCGCGCCCTCGGCGCAGCGTCGTTTTCCAGCCGCGTGCATGGACGCCATCGCCGCGGCGGTCACTGCCAGCGAGCGCTCGCATACCGGACAGATCATGGTTGCGGTCGAGGCCGATCTGCCATTGGAGGCGTTGTGGCGCGGGCACAGCGCCCGTCAGCGCGCCGAGCAGGCTTTCGCGCAGTTGCGCACCTGGGACACCGAGGCCAACAACGGGGTCCTGATTTACCTGCTGCTGGCCGAACACGCCATCGAGGTAGTGGCCGACCGCGGCCTGCGCAGTCGGGTGCCGGAAGAATGCTGGGCAGAGGTCTGCCGACGCATGCAGCAATTCCTGCGCGAAGGCCAGCACGAAGCGGCGGTCCTGGCTGGCATCGAGGCGGTGACCGAGCTGTTGGCCGAGCATTTCCCGGCCACGGACCGTGCGCAGCATGAAGATGAGCTACCCAATCGTCCGCAGCTTTTCGGCTGAGCGCGTCCAAGGTGTCAGAATAGCGGCCTCGCTGTTTCGTGATACGCGGTCCGCATGATCTATCTGCACGCCATCGACCCCATCGCTTTCTCGCTCGGCCCGGTGAAGGTGCATTGGTACGGCTTGATGTACCTGGCTGCCTTCTTTTCCGCCTGGTCGCTTGGCCGCTCGCGCATCCTGCGCGGCCGCCTGCCTGGCGTGGATATGGACGGTTTTTCCGACCTGCTGTTCTACGGCATGCTCGGCGTGGTGCTGGGCGGGCGCATCGGCTACATGCTGTTTTATGCGTTCGAGACCTTCGTGGCGAACCCGCTGATCCTGTTCAAGGTGTGGGAAGGCGGCATGAGCTTCCACGGTGGTCTACTCGGGGTGCTGGTCGCCTGCTGGCTGTGGGCGCGCAAGCATCGGCTGCACTTCTTCGATGTCATGGATTTTGTCGCGCCGCTGGTGCCACTGGGTCTCGGCTTCGGGAGGCTCGGCAATTTCGTCGGCGGCGAATTGTGGGGCAAGTTCACCCAAGCCGGCTGGGGCGTGATCTTCCCGCATGCGCCCGAACTGGCGGACCAGTTGCCTGCGCAGATCCAGGCGCAGTACGCCGCCGGCGCGTTGAACCAGCTCGCACGCCACCCCTCGCAGCTCTATGAAGCTGCGCTGGAAGGCGTGGTGATGTTCGTAGTGTTGTGGACGTTCTCGATGAAGCCGCGTGCACGTTATGCGCTCTCGGGTCTGTTCGCGCTGCTGTACGGCGTGTTCCGTTTCATCGTCGAATTCGTGCGCGTGCCCGATGCGCCGATCGGCTATCTGGCTTTCAACTGGCTGACGATGGGGCAGATTCTGAGCCTGCCGCTGATTGCGGTTGGCCTGGCGCTGCTGGCGATGTCGCGCCGCGCGCCGGTGTTGCAGCCGGTGCTGCCGACGCCCGCTGGCGTGGAGGCTGCCAAGTGAAGCCGTATCTTGATCTGCTGCAGCATGTGCTGGAACACGGTGCGGAGAAGTCCGACCGTACCGGCACCGGCACGCGCAGCGTGTTCGGCTGGCAGATGCGCTTCGATCTCAACGACGGCTTTCCGTTGGTGACTACCAAGAAGCTGCATCTGCGCTCGATCATCCACGAGTTGCTGTGGTTCCTGCAGGGCGACACCAATATCGGCTATCTGAGCGACAACCAGGTGCGCATCTGGGACGAGTGGGCCGACGACAACGGCGATCTCGGTCCGGTCTATGGCAAGCAGTGGCGGCGCTGGACCGGCCCGGATGGTGTCGAGATCGACCAGATGCAATGGCTGGTGGACGAGATCAAGCGCAACCCGGATTCGCGCCGGCTGGTGATCAGCGCCTGGAATGTCGGCGAGCTGCCGCAGATGGCGCTGATGCCGTGCCACAGCCTGTTCCAGTTCTACGTGGTGAACGGCAAGCTCAGTTGCCAGCTCTACCAGCGCAGCGGCGACATCTTTCTGGGCGTGCCGTTCAATATCGCCAGCTACGCGTTGCTCACGCACATGGTGGCGCAGGCCACCGGCCTGGGCGTGGGCGATTTCGTGCATACGTTGGGCGATGCGCACCTGTATTCGAATCACTTCGATCAAGCGCGTAAGCAACTGACGCGTACACCGCGCGCGCTGCCCACCCTGCGCTTGAATCCCGAGGTCACCGACCTGTTCGCGTTCCGCTTCGAAGACATCGCCATCGAAGGTTACGATCCGCATCCGGCGATCAAGGCGCCGGTGGCGGTCTGACTCCTGGTCTCGATGCATGAGACGCAGGCGATGCATGATGATTGCTCACCTGGAAGGAGGTGTGTGATGGCTAAGTACTCGATTAAAGCAAGAGAAAAACTTGCAGACTCGCTGATGTCGATGCAAGCAAGTCTGTTTGTCAATTTGATGAGTATGCTTCTCATAGCGCCGATCGGATTTTTCGGCGTTGCGCTGTATAAAGGCGAGCGGTTAGAGCTTGCAAAGGTGCTCGGTGAACAGTCGTCGGCTGCGCTTGGCGGCATTTTTGTGTGCTATGTGGCCGTTTTTTTGTTCGGAATGCTGGGCCGGAAGTCTGCAATGAAAATCTATAACGCGCTCTATCCAGACGCATGAAGGTGATCTTGATCGTCGCCTTCGACCGCAACAACGCCATCGGCCGTGATAACGATCTGCCGTGGAAACTGCCCGATGATCTCAAGCGCTTCAAAGCGCTGACGCTGGGCAAGCCGATCCTGATGGGGCGCAAGACGGCGCAGTCTCTCAGGCGTGCGTTGCCGGGGCGGTTGAATCTGGTGCTGACGCGTTCGGGGCTGGTGCCGTTCGACGGCATGCAGGCGGTGGCATCGGTGGCGCAGGCGGTCGAACGCGCCGTGCAAGACGGTGCGCAGGAGCTGTGCGTGATCGGTGGCGGGGAGGTATATCGCCTGACCATGGAACGTGCCGATCTGCTGGCCGTGACCGAAGTGGACACGGCGGTAGACGATGCCGACACGCATTTTCCGCCGATCGACCCGGCGGCGTGGTCGCCTGTGAGGCGTCAGTTACATCCTGCCGACGATCGGCACGCCTATGCGTTTTCGTTCGTGGATTACGAACGCCGCTGAGTTATCCGCTATCGAATGCCCGTCATCGCGATGACGACGGGCGCGCCATGTACTCAGTCTTGTGGCGTATCGACTTGCGGCTTCGCCGGCACCGCAGTGTTCCCCGCATTGCCGCGGTTGCCGCGCGAACGCTGACGCCCCAGGCGCTCACGTGGACGCCGCGGTGCGCGTGCGACCGGTGCCGGCCCGGTCACTTCACGTCCGGGGACCTGCACAACGCGCAATTCGTCTGTATCCAGCTGCAACGCCGTGAGCTTGCCGCCCCAGACCGCGCCGGTATCGATCGCATGCACACCCTGGGTGATCGTCAGCCCGAGCGCAGACCAATGCCCGCAGACGATCTTCAGATCGCGCTCGACGCGCCCCGGCACCTCGAACCACGGATACAGGCCCTGCGCCTGCGTTCCCGGCGTGCCCTTGTCGTCGGTGGCGATACGCCCGCGTGGGGTGCAATAACGCATGCGGGTGAACAGATTGATGATCGCGCGGCTGCGGTCGTACCCGATCAGGCCCGGCGACCAGCCCGGCTGATCGCCGTACATATTGCGCAGCAGCTTGCGATAGCCGCCGCCCTGCAGTTGCTGCTCGACCTCGCGTGCGTGCTTCTCGGCCATCTGCGTGGTCCACTTCGGCGCCAACCCGGCGTGGATCATCATCCAGCCCAGTGCGCGGTCCACGTGCGCCAGCTTCTGCATGCGTAGCCAGTCGAGCAGGGCGTCGCGATCCTCGGCCAGCACGATGCGCAGCAGATCCGGATTGACCTTGCGCTGCTCTTCTTCCGAGCGCGCACCGATCGCCAGCAGCGACAGGTCGTGATTGCCCAGCACCACCACGCTGTGCGCGCGCAACGAATGCACCAGCCGCAACGTTTCCAGCGATTGCCCGCCGCGGTTGACCAGGTCGCCGCAGAACCACAGCGTGTCCTGCGCGGGATCGAAATTGATTTTTTCCAGCAACCGCTGGGTGATGTCATAGCACCCTTGCAGGTCGCCGATTGCCCAGACGCTCATTGCGCGCGCTCCCTCAGTCCAGCATCCATCAGTGCAGCGTCCTGGGTACGCTCAGCACGAAGGCGGCGATCGGGGCGATAAATTCGGTGCCGTCGTCGGCCACCATGTCGTAGTGGCCTTGCATCTGTCCCTGCTCGGTCTCCAGCAGCACGCCGGAGGTGTAATGGAACGCCTCGCCCGGGCGCAGCCTCGGCTGCTCGCCGACCACGCCTTCGCCATCCACCTGCTCGGTGCGTCCGTTGCCATCGGTGATCTGCCAATGGCGCGCGATCAACCGCGCAGGCACGGCGCCCGCATTCTGGATGCGGATGCTGTAGGCGAAGGCATAGCGGCCCTCGTCCGGGGTGGATTGATGGGCGAGGAAGCGGGGCGATACCTCGACCTCGACCCGATAGCGCGGATCATCGTGCATGGCGAAAGTCTAAATAAAACGGTTTGGGAGCGGCGCTCAAGCCGGCTCGACATTGGCCAGTCGGATGAAATCCGCGACCTCGAGTTGTTCTGCACGTGCGTCCGGGCGCACCTGCGCCGCTTCAAAGTGGGCCGGCTCGCAGACAGTGGATAAGGCGTTGCGCAAGGTCTTGCGGCGCTGCCCAAACCCGGCGCGCACTACATCGGCGAAGCGGCGGCGGTCGTTGATGTGCACTGTGGCCGGGTCGCGCGGCACCAGCCGCACCACTGCCGAATCCACCTTCGGCGGCGGCCGGAACGCACCCGGCGGCACCACGAACAACGCGGTGACGTCGCAATACGCCTGCAGCATCACGCTCAGCCGCCCATACACCTTGCTGCCGGGGCCGGCGGCCATGCGATCGACCACTTCCTTTTGCAGCATGAAGTGCATGTCGGCCACGACCGCGGCATGGTCCAGCGCATGGAACAGGATCGGCGAGGAGATGTTGTAGGGCAGGTTGCCGACCAGGCGGATCGGCGTGCCGTCGGCCAGTGCGGTGAAATCCACGCTGAGCACATCGCGGTGGATGATGCTCAATGCCCCGATCGGTGCGGCGGCTTCGGTCAACGGTGCGATCAGGTCGCGATCGAATTCGATGACGGTCAATGCGCCATGCTTGCGCAGCAGCGGAAAGGTGATGGCACCCTGGCCAGGGCCAATCTCCACCAGATGCTGGCCGGCGCGCGGATCCACCGCCTGCACGATGCGGTCGATGTAATACCGGTCGGCAAGAAAGTGCTGGCCAAGCGACTTCTTGGCCGGTGCGCTGAAAGAAGAATTCATCTGCGCAGTTTAACGGAGGCAGCGTCTGCACGCGGCGTGTTTGCGCAGACTGATAGCCGTTAGCAGAACGTAGCGAGCAGTCGTCAGGTGGGGACGGACGGCGCGCTCAGAACCGCAGGTACGCGTGGGACATGCCCCATCATGCACCGGCCGCGCCCCTCTGGCGGCTGCGCGGTCGCTTGTTAGATGCACGAAAGGCTGGCGGACACGCGGCGTGCACGATACGGAATGCCCGCAGCAGCTAAGCGCACGTGGCTTAGCGGCGTGCTGCCAAGCGCGCGCACAGCGCGGTGGCCGCCATCAGGCTGGAGGGGTCGGCGATTCCGCGGCCGGCCAGTTCCAGCGCGGTGCCGTGATCCACGGCCACGCGCGGGTAAGGCAGGCCCAGGGTAATGTTCACTGCCTGCTCGAAGCCACTGTATTTGAGCACTGGCAGGCCCTGATCGTGATACATCGCCACCACCGCATCGAAACCGCCCAGCTTTTGCGGCAAAAACGCGGTGTCGGCCGGCAGCGGGCCGATCAGGTGCATGCCGTCGCCACGCAGCTGCTCAATGACCGGAATGACGATATCCAGTTCCTCGCGGCCCAGAAGTCCGTCTTCGCCGGCATGCGGGTTGAGGCCAAGCACGGCGATGCGCGGATCCTCCAGACCGAAGTCGCGCTGCATCGCTGCGTGGGTGATGCGCAGGCACTGCTGCAGGGCATCGGCGGTGATCGCATCGGCGACGGCACGCAATGGCAGATGGGTCGTCACCAGCGCGACGCGCACGATGCTGTTGGCCAGCATCATCACCACCGGGCAGCCGGCGTGGTCGGCCAGCAGTTCGGTGGTGCCGGTATAGGGGATGCCGCCGGCATTGATCACCGCCTTGTGCACCGGACCGGTGACGATGCCCTGCAGTCGACCGGTGAGGCAGGCGTCCGCGGCCCCGCGCAAACCGGCAATCACTGCCGCCGCGTTGGCCGGGTCGGGCGCGCCAAAGCGCGTCGCCACGGCTTGGCGAACGGGATGCAGTGGCAGGTCGCCGGGCGCGCGCGCAGGCTGGTCTGGATCGAGCAGGCGCACAGACAAAGACAGCGACTTTGCGGCGCTGTGCAGTGTATCTGGATCGGCGTAAGCAATCAGATGCGCATCCGGGCGCGGCCGCTGGGCGAGCCGGACGCAAAGCTCTGGCCCGATTCCGGCCGGCTCGCCTGGCACCAGCGCGAGCGACGGGACCATCATGCTATCTGCCGCGCCCAGGCTTAGCGCGTCGGCTTTGCCGGCGGCGGCGCGGGCAAAGCAGGATCTGCCGACTTGGCCGGAGCGGCCGTGGCGTTGTTATCGGCGCGGTCGCCGGTGCGGTAGCTCACATACGCTTCGCCGCGCAGTTCCTGCAAATAGCGGTTGTACTCTTCTTCCAGCTTGCGGCGGCCGATCGTTTCACGGACTTGCGCACGCTGGTTCTCGGCGCTCACGTCGGTCTGGCGGCTACCGACGCGCTGCACGATGTGCCAGCCCGCCTGGGTACGGAAGGGCTCGGACACCGCGCCATCTGCCAAGCCTTCGACCTGCTTGCCAAAGTCCGGGCCGAACGCATCGGCTGGGAACCAGCCCAGATCGCCACCCTGGCCGCGGCTATTGGTGTCCTCGGAGGACTCCTTGGCCGTTGCCTGGAAATCGGCGCCACCGACGATGCGCGCACGAATCGTATCGATCTTGGCCTTGGCCTGCGCCTCGGTCTGGTTGTCGCCGACCCGCACCAGGATATGCCGTGCGTTGTACTCGGTGACCATCTTCTTCTCGCCGCCGGCATTGGCGTCGCGCATTTCCATCAGCTTGAGCAGCTGGAAGCCGCTCGGGCCGCGCAGCGGTCCGGCCACCTGACCTGGCTTCATGTCGCGAATCAGCTGGGCGAATGCATTGGGAATTTCATCCAGGCTGCGCCACCCCAGATCGCCGCCTTCGAGCGCATTCGGGCTGTCCGAATAACGCACCGCAGCAGCCGGGAAGTCCAGTTCGCCCTTGTCGATCAATGCTTTGACGCCATCGACCTTCTTCTGACCAGTGGCGATCTGCTCGGCGGTCGCGCCTTCCGGCAAGCCAATCAGAATGTGCGCCAGGTGGTACTTGCTACCGGTGGCGGCCTGTTGCGTCAGCGCAGTATCCACTTCGCCTTCGCTCACGCTGATGCGGCTCTGCGCAAAGCTCTGGCGCAGACGCTGCACGATGATTTCATCGCGCACCGAAGCGCGGAAATCGGCGTAGCCCATGCCGTCGGCGGCCAGCTTCTGGCGCAAGCCGTCCACGGTGGTGCCGTTCTGCTGGGCGATGCTGGCGATGGCGCGATTGAGCTCCTCGTCGCTGACGCGGATGCCGCTGCCATCGGCACGGCCGACCTGCAACTTGACCAGGATCAGGCGCTCAAGGACCTGGCGCTGCAGTACGTCGTCCGGCGGCAGCTGGTTTTCGCGACCAGCGTACTGCGACTTGACGTTGCGCACCGCGCGGTCAAGCTCGCTCTGCAGCACCACGTCTTCGTCGACGATGGCGGCAATGCGATCCAGCGGCTGGGATTGCTGTGCCGAGGCCAACGGCGAAATCGTGCTGGTAATGGCCAGCAGCGAGGCAAGAACAACAGAGAAAGGCTTGGTCATGGAATCAGGTTCGGATCGTAATCGTCCGGATTGGTCGTGGTATTGCTGGGCGGGACCAGGTATAGGTCATCGCGGTAATAGCCGAGAATAGCACGGCGCAAAGTGCGGTCCGTGTTCTGCCCGAACGAGCTCAAGCCCTTCAGCACGAACTCTATCTGGATGGAGTTGTCCATCTGCCCGTCGCGGTTGCGCACGAACCGGCGCACCAGTCCGCGCACCGCCAGACAGCAGCTGTCCCACTGTACGCCACCGATGATTTCCAGCGGCTTACGGTCCTGCAGCGAGTAGTAATACCGACCGACCGCGCTCCAGCTGGGATTGATCGGGTACAGGAAGGAGAAGTCGGCCTGCTTGAGCTGGTCGCTGTTGTCGATGAGGTTGCGACGGTAGCGATACGCCAGGTTGATGATGCCGTCGTTGTCCAGCAGATAGCGCGTGCGCAGGCTGGCCAAATCTTCTTTGCGCGAGTTGGGGTTCCACTGGTAGGTGGCGCCCATCGACCAGCGGTCGTTGATCATGTAGTTGGCATCGACCACCCAGGCAGACTTGCCTTGGTCGATGGTCTGCTCGCTGCCAGCCACGGCATTGGTGCTGTTGTTGATGGTGACCCGCGAGTCGCTGAAGTACAGGATCTGGCCAGCACTCAACGAGAGTTTTTCGCGGCCATCGTCCTGACGCAGCCAGCGCGAGGTGACTGCCAGGGTCAGCTGGTTGGCGTCGTTCTGGCGGTCGGCACCGGTGTAGCGCGTATCGCGGAACAGCTGCCCGTAGCTGAAAGTGAACGGGCGGGTATCGAAGACCGGCAGGTCATCCTGGTCGCGGTACGGCACGTACAGGTAGTACATGCGCGGTTCCAGCGTGTTGAGATAGTTGGTGCCCAACAGCGAGGTCTCTCGATCGAAATACAGGCCGGCGTCCACGGACGCGATCGGCAGGCTACGCGAGGGCGAACGATCACCGGTCAGCGGCCCGGTCTTGGCCAACGTCGAATCCAGCTGATACGCGGTGTAGCGCCAGGCCAGCGTTGGAGTAAAGAACCAGGCTGCGCCGGACAATGGCATCGAGACATACGGCTTGAGATCCAGGCGCGAACCGCTGCCGTATTCCTGGTTGCGGATGTTGGTGCGGACGTATTTGTCGTTATTGTCGCGGTTGTTTGCTTCGCCTGGAACGCTGGGGCTTGGAGGCTGGACGAAGTAGGAGTCGTCATGGGTGAAACGCACTGCTTCGGCGTAGACGCCCGCCTCGAAAATGCCGAACGGTTTTTCCCAGTTGAAATAGGCGCGCGGCTGCCGGTTGTAGGGTAGCGATCGCTCGTCCAGGGTATAGTCGGTCAGCTGCCAGCGCTCGGCCATCAGACCGGCGGTCCAGGTTTCGCCGGTGCCGTAGATGCCCACGGTACTTTGCAGGCTGGAGGCCGAGCCCATGCCGTTCAGGCGGCTGGTGAAGTCCTCGACATAGCGTGTATCGCTGACCCAGGAAATGCTGCTGCGTGCCTGCCAGTTGCTATTGACGTTGTGGTAGCCGCTGTAAAAAACGCTGCCCCGGTCCTTGTCGCGCAACTTGTCGTTGGGCAGGTAATTGCCGGTGACTTCGCCGCGACCGCCCTCGTACAGGTACCGGAATTCGGTCCCGAACATGAAACCGCGCTTGCTCATATAGCGCGGCAACAACGTGGCGTCGTAGTTCGGCGCCAGGTTCAGATAGATCGGCTGCAGGTAATCGAAGCCGTTACGGCGGGACAAACCGAATTGCGGAAACAGCAGGCCGGTCTGGCGGCGGTCGTCGATCGGGAACTTGAACCACGGGAAGTAGAGCACCGGCACGTTGCCGATCTGCAGCACGGCATTGCGTGCGGTGCCGAAGCCCTCTCCGTTATCGACGTCGATTTCGGGCGCGCGGACGCGCCAGATCGGCTGTGAGGGATCGCAGGTGGTGTAGGTGGAGCGGTGCATCTGCCCGACCTGGCCCTGCAGGTCCACCGACTCGGCGTCGCCATTGCCGCGGCGCTCCACCAACTGATACCGGATGTTGGTGACCTTGTGGGTGTCGGTGTCCTGATTGCCTTCGGCGCGGTCGGCGACCATGCGGAAGGAGGTGTCCTGGTAACGGACATTGCCTTCGGCGATGTAGTTGCCGGTTTCGGTGTCCATGCGCAGGTTGTCCGCGCCCAGGAACTGGTCGCCGCGCTTGAGCGCCACGTTGCCCTGGTACTGCGGAGTGGTGCTGGTGCCGGAGAGCTGGTCGCCTTCGATGTCGGTCGGCAACTGTTGACGCATTTCTGCTGCCTTGGGGTCCGCGGCGGGGGCGCCGTCGAAGCCGGGCAGCGGGTCCACGGTCGGGCACAATCCCCAGTTGAACGGCTTGTCGGCAGCCATGGCCGGAAGGCAGATGGCGATGCTTAAAGGCAGGGGCAGCAGGCGGAGAGCTCGGCGCACGCGGGGTTCAACCAATAAAATGGAGACTAGCTTGCCGCATAGCCCGCATAGGGGCAATGAAGAGTGCCGGCGTAGGGAGGGCGAGGTTCATCGCAATCGGGGGCGCAACTGGCGCCCCGACAGGGATTCAGCGCAGCGCCGCCACATGCGCCACGCTACTTTCGCGCAGCGCCTGCAGGTCATAGCCGCCTTCCAGCATCGACACCACCCGACCGCGCGCATGGCGATCGGCCAGAGCGCGCAAGGCCCCGGTGAGCCAGGCGAAATCGTCGTCGTCGAGCATCAGGTCGGCCAGCGGGTCGCGCAGATGCGCATCGAAGCCGGCGGAGATCAGGAGCAACTGCGGGCGGAAGGCATCGACCAGCGGCAGCATCTCGTCTTCCCAGACATTGCGGAAGCGCAGCCCGTCGCTGCCCGGGGGCAGCAGCAGGTTGTGGATATTGCCGACGCCGCGCTCGTACACGCTGCCCGAATGCGGATACAGCCCGGACTGATGGGTGCTCAGGTACTGCACGGCCGGGTCGCGCTCGAAGATCGCCTGGGTGCCGTTGCCGTGGTGGACGTCGAAATCCACGATGGTGATGCGCTCCAGCCCATGCCGGTCGCGCGCGTGGGCGGCGGCCACGGCGATGTTGTTGAACAGGCAAAAGCCCATCGACACCTGTGCGGTGGCGTGGTGGCCCGGTGGCCTGACCGCGCAGAAGGCGGTGCGGGTCTGGTCCTGCATCACCGCATCCACCGCGGCGATGCCGGCACCTGCCGCGCGCAAGGCAGCTGCGCGGGAGGCGGGCACCATGCGTGTGTCCACGTCCAGCTGACGGTAGCCGTCGAAGGCGGTTTCCAGCACCGCATCCACCTGCTCGCGCTCGTGCACGCGGCACAGGTCGCCCAGCTTGGCCAGCGGCGCCTCCCGCCAATCCAGATCCGGGAATGCGGCGCGCAGGGCGTCGAGCACCGCTTCCAGGCGGGCTGGGCTTTCCGGGTGCTCAGGGCCGGCGTCGTGACCGAGGCAGGCGGGATGGGTAAAGACCAACATGGGCAACTCTAGCCTCTGCGCTGACTCGGGCACATTCTCAACCGCGCCGCCGGTCGTGCCGCCACAAGACTTCCTGCCGACCATCGGCACGCGCCAGCACACGCGCCAGCACGAACAGCAGGTCGGACAAGCGGTTGAGATACCCGATCGCCTCGCTGCGCACCGCTTCCAGGCGCGACAGCGCAACGGTCTCGCGCTCGGCCCGGCGCACGATGGTACGGGCCAGATGGCAGCGCGCAGCGGCCTCGCCACCGGCAGGCAGGATGAACTCCTTCAGTGCGGGCAGGGTGTCGTTGAATGCATCCAACTGGTGCTCCAGCGCCTCGATGTCGGCCGCGTCGATGGCCGCGTGGCCAGGGATGCACAACTCGCCGCCGAGGTCGAACAACTGGTGTTGCACGGTGGTGAGCAGTACAGTGATCGGCTCCGGCATGCCGGGCGCGGCCAGCAGCAAGCCGATGGCCGAATTGGCTTCGTCCACGGTGCCGTAGGCATTGACGCGCAAGGCATCCTTGCCGGTCCGGCTGCCGTCGCCCAGGCCGGTGCTGCCGTCGTCGCCGGTCCGCGTGTAGATACGAGAGAGTCGGTTGCCCATGATTCAGCCGGTGTGGGGCTGGCGGCGCGGTGCGGCCAGGCGTTCGGCAGCCACCTGGATCACCGCGGCGGCGGCCACGTAGAGCGCGGCGCTGCGCAGGTACGGGCCCAGCCAGTCGGTGTAATTCTTGAACCAGCCGGCCACGGTCGGTTCGGCCACGCTGGCGCTGATCCAGTAGAAGCTGCCCTGGGCGATCAGCTGGCACATCGCCACCGCGATCAGCAGGGCGGGTAGCAGCCGGGCCAACGCGCTCCACTGCGCGCCGCGATAGTGCCGGCGCAGCCACACGCCCCCGGCCCACAGCGCGAAGTACGCCGGGATCAGGCACCAATACGCCGGCGACACGCAGTAGTGCTGCCAGAAGCTCATGCCCTGCCGGGTGATCACCAGCCAATCCACCGCCACGGCCAGCAGCATCAGCAGTGGAAACGCCAGCCGGGTGCGCGCGGCCAGATGAAATCCACCGATGAAGAACACCGCCCAGGACGCATCCGGGACCGGCGCGAAGTGATTGATCCGCGTGGCCGCCATCGACACGGCGAGCAGACTCAGAATCAGGGTGTCGTGCGAGCGAGGAGTCATGCGGAAAGGCGCCAGATCACAGACCCCGGAGTGTAGCGCGGAGCCGCGTCGCCCGCGGCTGTCGCCAGGCGGACGTGGCTAGTGCTCGGAATCGGCATTCACCACGACTGCGGTCCTGCGCAACGTCCACACCCATCTGGCGACGGTTTGCCACGTGTGGGTAGCTGCTGTGGCTTGCAGAAAGCGCGTAGACAGCTGCGGTGCGTCCAAGCCATGAAGGCGCAGGCGACAGCGGGCGCGGCAAGATGTCCCGCCCTGCGGCGGCAACGCGCAGGGGGCGAAGGCTTATCATGTGGGCATGACACATCCCCATGACGTTCTGATCGTAGGCGGCGGCCTGGTCGGCTCTAGCCTTGCGATTGCGCTGGACCGCCTCGGCCTGGATGTCGGGCTGGTGGAGGCCACCCCCGCCGGCTCGCCGCCGGCGGTGTTCGACCAACGCAATCTCAGCTTTGCGGCTGCCACCGTGAACGCGCTCGGCGTGCTCGGGGTGATGGCCAAGCTGCGCAGCCCGCCCGGGCCGATCCGGCGCATCCATGTCAGCCGCGCCGGCGACTTCGGCCGCGTGCAACTGGACGCGGCCGATTACGGCCGCGACGCCTTCGGCCAGGTCGTGGTGGCGCGCGACTTCGGCGATGCCTTGCAGGCGCGTCTGGACGCATTGACCCATCTGCGCCGTTATCGCCCTGCACGGTGCATCGGCGTGGAACCGGTGCAAGACGGCCTGCGCGCGGTGCGCCTGACGACCGAGTCTGGCGAGCAGCGTGTGCGCGCCAAACTGGTGGTCGGCGCCGATGGCAGCCATAGCGCGGTACGCGAATTGCTGCATATCGGTACCGACGCCCACGATTTCCTGCAAACCCTGTTCGTGGCGCGCGTGCGTGCCTCGCGACCGCCCGATGGCACGGCCTGGGAGCGGTTTGGCGAACATGGGCCAACCGCCCTGTTGCCGCGCGGCGACCGCCATTACGGTGCGATCCATTGCGTGGCCCGTGCCGAGGCCGGGGCAGTGGCTGCACTCGATGACGCTGGCTGGCTGGCCCGCCTGCAGCGTGCCGCCGGCTGGCGCGCCGGGCGCTTCATCGCCACCGGCGAGCGCAGTGCTTACCCGCTCGTGCAAGTGCTGGCCAACAGCATCATCGCCGAGCGCGTGGTGCTGCTGGGCAATGCCGCGCAGACGCTACATCCGATCGGCGCGCAAGGCTTCAACCTGGGCCTACGCGACGCGCTGACGCTTGCCGAATTGATTGAACACGATCACAGCGATGCCGGTGCCGGCGCGTTGCTGGCCGACTACTTGGCGCAGCGCCGGGTGGACCGCGAGCACACCATCGGGTTTTCCAGCGGTCTGGCCCGGCTCACCAGCAACCCGGCACCCCTGCTGCGCCCGTTGCGCAGCCTCGGTTTGTTCGCGACCTCACAGGCAGCGCCGTTGCAGTCGATGCTGGTCGGCGGCGCCATGGGTTTGCGTGGCGACATACCGCAGCTTTGCCGGGGCGTCGCATGAGCCGACGCAGCACCCGTGATGCCGTGATCGTCGGCGGTGGCGTTGTCGGTGCCGCCTGCGCGCTGGCGCTGACCGATGCCGGCCTGAGCGTTGCCTTGGTCGAAGGGCGCGCGCCCGCACGCTGGCGCGCTGATCAACCTGATCTGCGCGTCTATGCCTTCGCCGCCGATAACGTTGCGTTGCTAGACAGCCTGGGCGTGTGGAACGCGGTGCGCACCGCACGCGTGCAGCCGTACCGGCGGATGCGCGTCTGGGACGCTGCTGGTGGCGGCGAACTGGGCTTCGATGCCGACACGCTCGGGCGCGAGCAACTGGGCTGGATCATCGAAAACGATGTACTGGTCGACCGCGTGTGGGCAGCCGTGCATGCGTCCGGCATCGAGGTGCATTGCCCCGCACGTGTGGTCGAGCTGGAACAGGACGCCACCAGCGTGCGCCTGCGCCTGGAGGACGGCAGCCGGTTGGAAGCGGCAATGGCGATTGCCGCCGATGGCGCGGCCTCTACCCTGCGTGAGCTCGCCGGGCTGCCGGTTTCGCGGCACGCCTACGCACAGCGTGGCGTGGTCGCTTTCGTGGAAACCGAGCAGCCGCATCAGGCCACTGCCTGGCAACGCTTCCTGACCACTGGGCCGCTGGCATTTTTGCCATTCGCCGAGGGGCGCAGTTCGATCGTGTGGACCTTGCCGGATGCCGAGGCCGAGCGTGTGCTTTCGCTGGACGATGCGGACTTTTCGCGCGAGTTGACCCAGGCCTTTGCCGCCCGTCTGGGCGAAGTGCGCGTGGCGTCGGCGCGCACCGCCTTCCCGCTGCAGCGGCAGTTAGTGCAGCAATACGTGAGCGGCCCCGTGCTGACGTTGGGCGACGCCGCGCATGTCGTGCATCCGCTGGCCGGGCAGGGCGTCAACCTGGGCCTGCGCGATGTGGCCGCGTTGCGTCAGACCGTGCGCGAGGCGATCGCCAAGCGTGCGGAGTGGGCCGCGCCGCATCGCCTGCAGCGCTGGGCGCGCACCCGGCGTAGCGAGAACACCGTTGCCGCCTACGGCTTCGACGCGATCAACACAGTGTTCTCCAATGACCAGATGCACCTGACCTTGTTGCGCGGATCGGTGCTTGGCCTGGCCGGCAAGTTGCCGCCGCTGGTCGATATGCTGTGGAAGCGCGCCTCCGGCGGCGCGTGACTGCACCACCAAAGAAGCCGTGACCTGCATCGGCGGCTGTCAGTGACGTCTTGATATGCCTTTATAGATATAGCGGAGACCGCAGGTTCCATACGACGAACGAGGCAGGCGTGGCTACAGTCGCGTCATGCTCTCGTCCGCCCACTCTTCGTCCAAGCCGGTATTGCTGTTGTTGTGCGGCTTGCTATGCGACGCCGCCATCTGGCAGCTGCAGCGTGCCGCGCTGCGCGATCTGGCGGATGTGCAGGTGGTGGATTTCGCAGGGTTCGACAGCATCACGCAAATGGCTGCGCATGTATTGGCCATCGCGCCGCCGCAATTTGCGCTGGCCGGGCACTCGATGGGCGGACGGGTCGCGCTGGAAATCGTCCGCCAGGCGCCCGCGCCCGTGCTGCGGCTGGCGTTGCTCGACACAGGCATCGCGCCGCGACGGCGAACGCGAAGAGCGACTGGGGTTGGTACGACTGGCGCACGCCCAGGGCATGCATGCCCTGGCACAGCACTGGTTGCCACCGATGTTGCACCCGGATCACACCGCCGATGCCGAACTGATGGACGGCTTGGTGGCCATGGTGCAGCGGCAAAGCGCGCAGAGCTTCGCCGGGCAGACCAACGCCTTGCTGGAGCGCCCCGATGCGACGCCGCTGCTGGCGCAGATTGCGTGCCCCACGTTATTGGGGTCGGGCGTCAGGACGCGTGGAGCCCCCCTTGGCGCGGCATCAGGACATGGCGCGACAGATTCCCAAAGCGCGGCTGGCAATTTTCGAGAATTGCGGGCACATGGCGCCGGTCGAAGCGCCTGCTGCCGTCAGCGACGCGTTGCGCGATTGGTTGCAGGCTGCGTGATGGCGCGCCGGCCGACAGCGCGCTGTCACCAGGTTGGTGCTGACGCGCATCACCGGATGGCAATCCAGCACGCGTTGGTCAGACCTTAACTAATAAGTCAGTAAATTAGGGAACAAATGCCGGTGTCTGCTGTCCAACCATCCATGAAGAAGAGAGACGGACGTTTGGTATCGCGGGCAGCGCTGGAAGAAATGCGCCTGATGGCGTTGCAACGGATGGGCGAAGGCGAATCGCCGGCCGAAGTGGCCTCGTCGTTCGGGTTGCATCGCGGCTGGGCGTACAAAGTGCTGGCGCGAGCACAGGAGGGCGGCGCTGGCGCATTGATGACGCGTAAGGGCAGCGGTCGCCCGCGGACGTTGACGCCGGCGCAGGAGCGCCAGGTGTTCGGCTGGGTCAATGGTAATAACCCTCGCCAGCATGGCTTCGACTTTGGTTTGTGGACGCTGCAGGTCGTGCGTGAACTTATCGAGAAGAAGTTTGCCGCACGGTTGAGTCTGGCCAGCGTCGGGACGTTGCTGGCGCGGCTGGGGCTGAGCCCACAGAAGCCGCTGCAACACGCCTATCAGCGCGATCCACTGGCGGTAGCACAGTGGCAGGAGCAGACGTCCCCGGCGATCGTGAAGCACGCCAAGCGGGAACCTGATTAGCACGATCTTTCAGCACAGTCGCAGCCAGTGAGAGCCGACCGGTCGATGGTAGGACCGTCGCTCCACCGAGACCAGATCATGGCCATGAATCGTGTGCAGTTCCAAGCCGGGCTGTCGTTGCCGGCGTTCCTCAAGCGCTATGGCAACGCGCAGCAGTGCGAGCAGGCGTTGGAGATCTCGCGCTGGCCACAGGGCTTTGTTTGTCCGCGTTGCGCCGCTACCGCGCACAGTCGATTCCAGCGTCAAGGCACCACGTACTGGCAGTGCACGGCCTGCTATCGCCAGACCAGCCTGCGCTCGGGCACGGTGATGGACAACAGCAAGCTGCCGCTACGCACCTGGCTGCTTGGCATGTATCTGCTGGGCCAGAGCAAGACGAACCTGTCGGCGCTGGAGTTGATGCGACACCTGGGAGTGAGCTACCCGACAGCGTGGCGAATGAAGCACAAGCTGATGCAGGCCATGACCCAACGCGAGGCGAACCGCAAGTTGGGCGGGATCGTGCAACTGGACGATGCCTACCTGGGCGGAGAACGCAACGGTGGCAAGGCCGGGCGCGGCTCGGAGAACAAGCGCCCTTTCGTGATCGCCGTGGAGACCACTGAAGACGGTCGTCCATTGCGCGCGGTGATGGATCCGGTCCCAGGCTTCACCAAGGCGGCGCTGTCGGAATGGATCGGGCAACGCCTGCATCCTGGAGCAGATGTCTACAGTGATGGACTCGGTGCGTTTCGAGCACTGGAAGCCGAGCACGCGCACACGGTGATCGAAGGCAGCGGTCGAAGTCGCTGCGAGGCAGAGAACGCACGCTGGGTCAACGTGGTGTTGTCCAACCTAAAGCGTTCGCTGGACGGTGCCTATCACGCCTTCAAATTCGCCAAATACGCCCAGCGCTCCCTGGCAGAGACGATGTGGCGGTTCAACCGCCGTTTCGATCTGACCCGGCTGGTGCCCAGCTTGCTGGCCGCCGCAGCCGCCAGCAAGCCGTGGTCCGAGCGGGCCCTGCGTGATGTCACCCTGTTCACCGCTGAAAGTGCGTGCTAATCAGGAGCGGGAAAAGGCCGAGATTTACTTCTGGGACGAGTCTGGCTTCCGTGCCGATGCGGTGCAAGGACGGACGTGGGCCGTCAAGGGCGTCACGCCGGTTGTCGCGGTGCCGGGGCAGCGCCAGAGCATCAGTGCGGCCTCGGCGGTGAACAGCAAGGGCGGTTTCTGGTTCGCCGTGTACAGCGGCGGCTTGAACGGTGAATTGTTCGTGGACCTGCTCAAGCGAATGATGAAAGGCCGTCGCCGTCCAATCCATCTGGTGCTTGATGGTTTGCCTGCTCACAAGACCCGTGGCGTGCGCGATGACGTGGACAGCCTGAAGGGCAGGTTGACGCTGCATTTCCTGCCGGGTGACGCGCCGGACTTGAATCCCGACGAGTTGGTGAGCATCGGTTTGTTGGCCGCCTCCACGATGACGTGATGGAAACGGGCGTTCATCGCGCCATAGGCCTGCTCATCGTCGGCGCAGAGGTTGCGGCTGGACAGGATGCGGTCGCCTTCGCCCAGACAGGCATGCAGCGTGGTGAGTCATTCCTCAGAGGCGCCTTCTTCGGCGACCGTGCGCGCGCCCATGCCTTCCATCAATGCGCGCACCGTCAGTGCATCCAGGCTCTCACGCTGGCTGAAACGTCGCACCGCATAACCACGGTTGCCGGCCTGCACCAGCAGACCTTCCTGGCATAACGCCGGCAGGGCCTGACGGATCGGGGTGCGCGAAATGCCCAGGCGCTCGGCCAAGGCCGCCTCGGTGACGCGCTGGCCAGGGGCGAAGGGTGCCGCACAGGATCAATTCGCGTAGCTGTTGGATCGCTTGAAATCGGTGATTGTTCGCCATTGGCTCCATTCTCTCGCGCCATACCGCAGCGCACGTTCCTTCGACAGGGAACACTAGCAATTAACTTGTATAAAAAACCTTGCGGATGAGATCGCTTGATGGCAATTTGGATCGCAAGGATACCGATTTGGCGATCCTGCGTCGTCGGTCTTCCTTTCTTGGATCCATTGTGGTGCAGGTCCCGACTCACGTACTGATGCGCGCCCGCCCCGATCGGCGGCCGGCCCGCGTCGCAGGAGCGCAGCATGGCAAGCATCATCGGCGGTATCGGGACCTCGCACGTTCCCACCATCGGGGTGGCCTACGACAAGGGCAAACAGCAGGATCCGGTGTGGAAGCCGCTGTTTGACGGCTACGTGCCGGTGGCCGCGTGGCTGGCCGAACAACGGGCCGACGTGCTGGTGTTCTTCTACAACGACCATTGCACCACGTTCTTTTTCGATCTGTACCCCACCTTCGCGCTCGGCGTGGGCGAACGCTTTCCGGTTGCCGACGAGGGTGCGGGGCTGCGCAACTTGCCGCCGATTCGTGGCGATGTGCAGTTGCAGGCACATATCGCCGAATGCCTGGTCAACGACGAATTCGACCTGACCGTGTTCCAGGACAAACCCATCGACCATGGCTGCGCAGCGCCGCTGCCGCTGCTGTGGCCGCATGTGCCGGACTGGCCGGGCACGGTGGTACCGATCGCCATCAACGTGCTGCAGTACCCGCTGCCGACCGCACGGCGCTGCTATCGCCTGGGCCAGGCGGTGCGCCGAGCGATCGAGTCGTATCCGGAAGATCTTCGGGTGGTGGTCGTGGGCACCGGTGGGCTATCGCACCAGATCCATGGCGAGCGCTCCGGTTTCAACAACACCGATTGGGACATGGAATTTCTGGACCGGTTCCAGCATGCGCACGAGACCCTCACCGATCTCACCCACACCGATTACGTGCGCCTGGGCGGTGCCGAGAGCGTGGAGCAGATCATGTGGCTGGCGATGCGCGGCGCGCTCGACGGGCCGATCCGCAAGCTGCATCAAAACTATTACCTGATGACCACCACTGCGATGACCGTGGTGCTGTACGAGCCGGGCGAAGAAGTGGCGGTCGCGCCGCGTTCGGCCGAGTGGCTCGCGCGCACTGCCGACGCGGCATGAGGAGGTACTGATGAATCCGCAAACGCATGGCATGGAACAGATCGAAGGCACGTACCTGTTCGATCTGCGCACCAGCAATCGCGCGCTGCGCCTCAACCGATTCTTCTGGCACATGATCCGCGCGCTGTGGCGCGATCGCTTTTTGCAGGATGCAGAAGTATTGATGCAGGAAGCCGACCTCCACCGAGCAGGAGAAGGCGCTGATCCGCGCGCGCGACTGGCTTGGCCTGGTGCAGTACGGTGCCAACTTTTTCGTCATCGAAAAATTCGCGCGCGTGGTGCGCATGACCAATCTGCAGGTCTACGCCATCATGCGCGGCGAATCGTTCGAAGACTTCATGCAGACACGGCGTGTGCCCGATGCGCGCTGAGCGACGCGTAGCGACGATGCGCCGTATTGCCGCGTTACCCGACTTCCCAACGTAAGGCCCACCCCATGACCATGTCCTCCGTGTTCTTTGAACATCGCATCAAGGTGCGGCACCTGCGTGTGATCGAAGCGCTGGACAGGCAGAAAAGCCTGTTGCGCGCCTCACGCGTCTTGAATGTCACACAGCCTGCGCTCACGCGTGCCCTGCAGGAGATCGAAGAGATCGTTGGCGCGCCATTGTTCGAGCGGCACTCGCGTGGCGTGCGCCCCAACGCGATGGGCGAGGTCCTGGTGCAGACCGCGCATGTGGTGCTGGGCCAGCTACGACGCGCGCAGGACAACTTCGAAGGACTGCTGCAGGACGATGCGCTTACCATTACCGTCGGCGCCTTGCCGGTAGCGGCCAGCGGTTTGCTGCCGGCGGTGCTGGCCGCGTTGTATCGCACTGAACCCACGCTGCGGGTGCGTTTGCTGCACGGCCGCACCGATGAGCTGTTGCCGAAGCTGGCCGGCAACGAGATCGATCTGGTGGTCGGGCGGTTGTATCCGCTGGCCCGTTACGACGCACTGATTCGCAAGGTGTTGTACCAGGATCCGATTGCGCTGGTGGCGCGTAGCGACCACCCGCTGTTCGCCAATGGCCCAGTGCGCATCGCCGAAGCGGCGGCTTACCGGCAGGTGCTGCCGACCTTGAGCCAACATGTCGAGCGCGACGTGGCACAGGTGATGCGCGAACACGGCCTGGCAACGCGCGACCAATTGCGTTCCAGTTCGGCCAGTTTCACGCGCGAAATTCTGCTCGGTACCGACAGCATCGCGGTAATGCCCAGCATGATGGTGGCTGGCGATATCGCACGCGGCGAGTTGCGTGCCTTCCAGCTGCAACAGGCCTCACAGGCGCGTGCGGGCGGGGTGATCTATCGCGACGGCGCCGCAATCCACAAGCCTGGTGTGCGCTTGCTGATGCGCGAACTTGAGAATCAGCTCGCGCTCATGGCCGAACAGGGCGCGGTGTGTGTAGATGATCTTATCGGCGAAGACCACGTGTTGCTGGACGAGTCTGCGTGATTGCAATACGGCTTGCGCACCGAGCGCCGGATCGCCGCTCATGCCGACGCGCACAAACGCTCGACAGGTGTCGAACGCGTAGCGGTTCGATGTAGCAGAAAGTGCGTGGTGCCACAGCGACGGGCGGCTCGGGCTGCCCGTTGGACTGTATAGGGTGCGCGCATCGCGCCGACGCGATGGCGCCTCAGTTTCCACTGGCCAAGGCGTCCCTCAGGCCCGCCTTCTGCAACTTTCCGGTAGCCGTGCGCGGCAATGCATCCACCAGGCGTAGGTGCTTGGGCACCTTGTACTTGGCCAGCCGTGTGATCAGATAGCTGCGGATCTCTTCCAGATCCGTCATCTCATCGGCCGGCACGATGGCCAGATAGCCCACTTCGCCCCATTGCTGATCGGCCATGCCGACGACGGCGCACTCGCGAATGTGCGGGTGATCGGCGAGCACCGCTTCGATCTCTGCCGGATATACGTTCTCGCCGCCGGAAATGAACATGTCCTTCTTGCGGTCGACCACCCAGAAGAAGCCGTCGGCATCGCGCTGCACGATATCCCCGGTACGGAACCATCCTTCGCTATCGAGCACCTCGGCGCTGGCCTGCGGGTCGCGCCAGTAACCGGGGCTGAGGTTGGGGCCGCGCAATAGCAGCTCACCGGGAACCCCCGCCGGGCAGTCGTCGCCGTTGGCATCCACCACGCGCGTCTGCACCGATGGCGTTGCAATGCCAGCTGCGCCCAGCTTGTTGCGGATCACATCGCAATTCACCGACATACCAAATACCGTGCCGGCTTCGCTCATGCCGAAACCGCAGACCATCGGGATGCCATCGTCCAGCCAGCCGAGCAAATCCTCGCTGGCGTGCGGCGCGCCGCCACTGACCAATGCGGTGAGATGACGCAGCGCTGCCGCATCGAAGCCGGGCTGGTGACGGAATGCCTGCATCATCTGTGGCACGCCGACGTAGTGGGTGATGCCCAGCGATTGATCGGAGAACCAGCCCAACGTGCGTTTGGGCTCGAAGCCATTCGACACCTGGATCGAGCCACCCACCGCCAGCACCGGGCGCACATTGGTGACCAGGCCGATGGTGTGAAACATCGGCGCTTCGCACAGAAAGCTGCTGCGCGCGTCCACCCGCGTGGTGACGCCAAAGTTGTGCGCCGCGTGCTGCAAATTCTGCTCACTCAGCATCACCCCCTTCGGCTGACCGGAGGTGCCGGAGGTAAATAGGATCAGGCTGACACGTTCCGGCGGAATCGATGGCGTGTCGGCCGGCTCCAGGGCATCGGCACTTGCGATGAAACCCGCCAGGGCTTCCACGTCCGTGCGACCGGCAGCGACATCGTCGCCTAGCAACAGACGCGGCTGCGCGCGCTGCAGCAACGCATCCAGCTCGCTTGCGCTCAACCGCCAATTGAGCGGCACATAGATCGCGCCAACCCGCCCGCAGGCGAAATGCAATGCCACTTGCCACACCGAATTGCGCGCCAGTACGGCCAGCCGCTCCCCATCGACGCAGCCACGCTTGCGCAGCATGGCAGCCAGGCGGCCGACCAACGCGTCGAGTTCGGCGTAGGTCCATTCGATGCCCAGCAACAGATCGCGTGCGGCGAGCTGTTGCGGTGAGAGACGGGCGTGGAAAGCGATCGAGTCGGTCGGCATGGCCATGGCGCTGTCTTCTGGAATGCGGGAAGTGACTGGTGTGAGTACGACTGCTGCGTGTGGAAGGTTTAAACGCAATGGAGAGTCTGCTGAGCACGTTTCGCCTGCGGGCAATCGACACGACTGCACACCGGGGCAAGCAGTGAACAATCGCTCGCAGAAACTGCATGCCAACCAGCGCACACGCCCGTGCTTGTTCGGGCGTGCGCTAGCTCAGATACACGGTCTTGGTTTCGAGGAAGGCATGCAGACCTTCGATACCGCCCTCGCGGCCGATGCCCGAGTGCTTGAAGCCGCCGAACGGCATGCTGATGTCTACCCGCATCCCGTTGATCGCATGGCTGCCACTGCGCACGCGGCGCGCAATGCGGTAGGCGCGTTCGGCATCTTCGCTGTAGATGGTGCCGTGCAAACCGTAGTCGCCGGCATTGGCCTTGGCGATGAGGTCGGCTTCGTCGTGGTAATCGATGAAGCTGACCACCGGTCCGAAGATTTCCCCGCGCGCAATGGTCATGTCCGGTGTGAATTCGGAGAACACCGTCGGTTCGACAAAGAAGCCGCGCGGCAAGTGCGCCGGGCGGCCACCGCCCATGACCAGGCGCGCGCCCTCGGCACTGCCTTTTGCAATATAGGACCGCACGCGTTCGAGCTGGCGGCCCAGCGCCAACGGTCCCATGCCGGTATCGGCGGCAAACGGGTCGCCTAGTTTCACTGCGCTCAATGCCGCGCAATACGCCTGCAGGATTTCATCTCGGCGCTGTGCCGGCACCAGCATGCGCGTCAACGAGAAGCACACCTGCCCGGCGATCGGCATGGAGTAGGGCACCAAGGTGGGCAGCACTTTGGCGCTGTCGGCATCCTCCAGCACGATCGCCGCCGATTTGCCGCCCAGTTTCAGGCCGACCCGCGCCAGGCGCTCGGCGCAGGCGATGCCGATCAAGCGTCCCGCCTGGGTAGAGCCAGTAAAGCTGACCTTGTCCACCTGCGGATGGCGGATCAATTGCTCGCCCACCTCGCGACCGGCCGGGACCAGATTGAACACGCCGGCCGGCACGCCGGCAGCGCTGATGCACTCGGCCAGGATATAGGCGTCGATCGGCGTTTCCGGCGATGGCTTGGCCACCACCGTGCAGCCGGCTGCCAGCGCGGCGGCGACCTTGTAGCACAGCAAGACCAGCGGCGCCTTCCAGGGCGTGATTGCGGCAACCACACCGACCGGCTCCTGCACCACATGCACGCGGCCACCGTTCGGGCGCACACGCGGTTGGACGAAGGCATGCGTGGCAATCAGGTCGCCGTAGTAGTCGAACAAATTCGGCGCCTGCTGCGACGCCCGCTTGCTGAAGCCGATGGTGGCGTCGACCTGACCCGTCCATGCTTCGGCCAGTTCCGGCATGCGCGCGCGCAACTGTTCGGCCACCCGCTTGAGCAGCACGCTGCGTTCCTGCGGCGAGAGCTGCGGCCAGGGGCCGTTGTCGAACGCGTTGCGCGCAGCAGCGATGGCCGCTTCGGTATCGGCGTGCGAAGGTTCGGTGTAGCGCAGCAGCGGTTCTTGGGTATGCTGCGCGATCACATCGACATGGCGATCTCCCGTGCTTGCGCGCCATTGTCCATCGATGAACAAGCCCAGAGGACCACGCGCGGCGATCCCGCGCAGCGTTTCGGATACGGCTTCCATACTCCCTCCTCGGTGCAGAAAACCACTGGCAGCGCCAGCGATGCGCGCGTAACGCGCACCACTTCGGGCACCGTAGGACGCGCTTACGCCTTACGTTTGCTGAGGTCGTATTCGCCCAGGCCGGGCTTGTAGCTCTTCTCGTCGATGAACTGACGGATGCCTTCCTTGCGGGCGTTGTTGTCGAACGAGTTGGCCGCTTCCTGCATGCGTACCAGATAATCTTCGGCTTCGTCGTAGGTCATGGTGCCGACGCGGCGCACCGCATCCTTGGCGTACTTCAGCGCGACCGGGTTCTTGCGCAGCAGCAGTTTGGCCACTTCGCGGGTGCGCGCTTCGAGGCGTTCGAGCGGCACGCTTTCGTTGACCAGGCGCCATTCGGCGGCCTTCTTGCCATCCACCATTTCGCCGGTCAGCGTCATCCACATCGCATCGCGCATCGACAGTAGTTCCACCGCCACCTTGGTCACGCCGCCGCCGGGCAGGATACCCCAGTTGATTTCCGACAGGCCGAACTGTGCTTGGTCGGCGGCAATCGCCAGATCGCAGGCGAACAGCGGGCCGAAGCCGCCACCGAAGCACCATCCGTTGACCATGGCGATGGTGGGCTTCTGATACCAGCGCAGGCGGCGGAACCAACCATACGATTCGCGCTGCGAGCGACGCACGCCACGCAGACCCTGCGCTTCGGTTTCGCGAAAATATTCCTTCAGGTCCATGCCGGCCGACCAGGCAGTGCCTTCGCCACCGAGCACCAGGACGCCGACGTTGTCGTCGAATTCCAGCTCGTCCAGCACATCCATCATGCGGCGGTTGAGCGCCGGGCTCATCGCGTTGCGCTTGTCGGGGCGTGCGAACTTCACCCAGGCAATGCGGTTTTCGATGTGAACCGATACCACGTCATGCTCGTTCAAGGGGCGTCTCCTTCGAGTCGTGAGAGTGCTGGTGTGTTGCTGGCCTCAGAGCGCTTCGGCCAGCGCGGTGTCTGGCGCGGCGGCGCGTTCCAGTGCAGCGCTGGCATTCAATTTGCAGAGCAGATGCAGCAAGGTCTGTTGCTCGCTGGCCTGCAGGCCGGTACAGGTGCGTTCGCCCGCGCGTGCCAGGCAGCCTTGTGCAACCAGCAGCGTGCGCTCGCCCAGGTCAGTCAGGTACAAGCCCTTGCTGCGCCGGTCGCGGCCGGCGAGGCGTTCGATCAGGCCTTGCTCGGCCAGCGCATTGGCGATTTTCATGCCGGCCGCGCGATTGACCAGCAGGCGGTTACCCAGCTCGGTCTGGTCGCAGCCGGGCTGATCGCGAATATGGATCAATGCGGTCGCGCGCGCCGGGGTGAGCTGTAGCTCTGCCAACTCCTGGCGCGCAGCATGGCTGGAGGCGAGGGCAGCCAATTGCAGCTGGTAGCCAAGGTCGGCGGCAAGTGAAAGGCGAGCGGCCATTAGTTCGTCTAGATTGTATCTGTTAAATACAATCTAGACGACCGAACCGGACGCTGCAAGAGGGGGCGATGGCGCTACGCGAAGCACTGTGCGCGGCTGCGTAAAGCCGCGCTTGCAGAAGCGCCGATTATTGAATTAGCCAGCCGGCAAGCTGTTCGCGGGTCAGATAGCCGCTGTGATAGGTATCCAGCGCGTCGAATTCATCGGCCAGAGCAGGGTTTGCCTGCGCCTCGGCGCGGCTGATGCGGCCGTCGCCGTCGGTGTCCATTGCCTGAAAATCGATGCGGTAGTTGCCGACCACGCTGTTGGGCTGGATCGAGCGCACGATCACGCTGGACTCGCCGCGCGGGCGCGCCAGCTCGGTTTGGTGGGTAACCTCGCCGCTGGACAGCGACTGGGTGCGGATGGGGCTGGGGACATCGATCAGCGGCGAACTGCTGGCCGGGGTGGGCGCCTGTTGTGCGTGCGCGGCGGTACAGAGCAACAGCGAGAAAGCGAGCGTGGAGATGCGTGTGGCAGTGCGGCGGGTGGTCATCAGATCCCCCTGATGTAGAACAATCCGCAAGCATAGAGCTTGGCAGCCATCTTGCGGTGCGCCGATGACGTGGTGGTTAGCGACGGTGAGGCATTGTCAGCGCGCGTTATTGGGCAACGGGGCTCGTTTCGACACTGCGCAGTTGGTGTGGGGCGCACACTGCGCATTGCATGGTGCAGTGCGCGCCGTCTGACGCGACTCAGCCGGGGATGAATGGAAATACGATCTTCAGCAGGCCCTTCAGGCCGCCCTCCGCGGTGCTTGCCAACGCCTTGGCCCCCAGGCTGTTGAGCGCGCGTCGGACGTCTTCCCAGCGCAACTGCGCGATGTCCTTTTTCAGCAGATGCGCGACCTCTTCTGCGGTGGGCGTGAGCTTTTGCAGTTCACGCACGGTGGCTTGCGGGTCCGGTTGCAGATAACCCCAGCGCTCGGCGATTTTCAGCAACGTGTCGAAACGTACTGCGACCACTTCGCGGTTGCGTTCGTACACCGGCAGCGCACCGACATCGAGAATGGCTTGTTCGAATTGCTGCGCGTCGTCGGGATGTTCGATGCGCACCGCCAGGAAGCCTTCCTTGCGGCTGCGTTCGCTGACGTGTTTCGCGCCGGAGCGCAGGTTGTCTTCAGTGAGCACATTGGCAACGATACGTTGCATCGCTGCGTCGCCTGCTTCGGGCACCAGCGAGCGCCAACGCGCATAGCCATCGCGCCGCAGTGCCTTGACCTTGGCCGAGGTTACCCGCAGCTGCAGCGCGACCATGGCGTTGGAGCTGTTGCGCGAGATGGCGCCGTCGCGTTCAAGCAGCACGAAGATCAGCAATTCCAGGTCACGCTTGGTCAGCGACTGAAACCCCTGCAACAGGGTCAGGCGCAGGAATTCGTTGCCAAAGGTGGCCGCGTCCTTCAGTTCGATCGGTTGCATGGGGGAGTCCTCCACGGGTGACCTGCAGGATGCCAGGACGCTGTTGCGCCACCTGAGAACCAATGCGACGCACACGCCAGTTTCAGTGCCCGGTTTCCCGCCCAGAACGATCGGACCTGAACGTTTCAATTGCGCCGCGGTCCTGCAAGGTGACGAACACCTGTTTGCCATCGGCACCGCCGAAGGCCACGTTGCTGGCCTTGCGACCTTTCAACGCAACCGTGCGCAGCAGTTTGCCTTGCGGCGACACCACCGCAATCTGCCCGGCACCGTAGCGGGCGATATACAGATTGCCGTCGGCATCGCAGCGCATGCCATCCATGCCGAAATCGGGAAAGCCGATCAGCAGGCGTTTGTTGCGCAGGCTGCCGTCGCTGGTGCGGTCATAGACCCACACCTTGCGCGACATGCTTTCGTTGACGTACAGACGCTTGCCGTCGGGGCTGACATCCAGGCCGTTCGGTGTGGTCATGCCTGCTTCCAGCAACCGCACCACGCCGTCGCGGCCGATGTGCCACAAGCGCCCACCGTTGTCCTTCCAGTTCGGGTCGCTGGCGTAGAAGCTGCCATCGGGCGCTAGGGCCAGATCGTTGGGGCCATCGGCATCGGGCAACGCCGCGAACCTACTCACAGTACGCGTCTGCATGTTCACCTGCAAGATCTTGTGGCCGGTGTAATCGGCGACGTACATGGTGCCGTCGCGAAAGCGGATGCCATTGCCGGTGCTGCCGTCGGGCAGGGTCACGAACACCTCGGCCTTCGCGCTGCCGTCTGCGTGCAGCGCAATGCGTGCGATGGTGCCGTCTTTGCCCAGATTCACCGCGTACAGCGCGCCATCTGGACCTGCGGCGGGCCCTTCGGCGTTCTGGGTGAATGCACCATCGCCGATCAGATCGCGCGCAACGAAGGGTTTGTCGGCGGCAGTGACGAACGAACTGGACAACAGCAGCGCCAGCGGCAAAAAAAACGAAGAAGGGCTACAACGGTCATGTGCAATGCTCCGGATGTGATCGCCAGCAGTCTGCCAGAACTTGCAACACGACCATGGCGGTTAACACATGCGATCACATAAATCAAGTAAGGTGCGCGAGCAGTACGCCCTATAGCGGCTAACAAAACGTAGCGACCAGTCTGAATACTGCGCAGGAGTGATGTTGGCTGTTATCACTTGCGAGGAGGTTCGCATGTCCGTGGAATCGATCACACGTCGCCGCTTGCTTGCCGCCTTTGGCGGTGCCGGTATTCTGCTCGCTGCACCGACGTGGGCAGTGCCGAAGAAAACGCCTGGAAAACCATTGAATGTGGCGTTGGTCGGACTGGGCAGTTATGCCAGCGAGCAGCTCGCCCCCGGCCTGGCATTGACCAAGCATTGCAAGCTCGCCGGCATCGTCACCGGCACGCCGTCGAAGATTCCGCAGTGGCAGGTCAAGTACGGCATCGCCGATCGCAATGTCTACACCTATGAAAATTTCGATCGTATCGCCGACAACGACGAGATCGATGTGGTCTACATCGTCACGCCTACGCACCTGCATGCGCCGCTGACCTTGCGTGCCGCTGCCGCGGGCAAGCACGTATGGTGCGAAAAGCCGATGGCGATGCACGCCGGCCAATGCGAGGCGATGATTGCGGCCTGCAAGCGCAACAAAGTGGCGCTGACCATCGGCTACCGCATGCAGCACGAGCCCAATACGCGGCGCGTGATTGCGATGGCCAGCGAAAAACCGTTCGGTGCAATGCAGCGCGTGCGTGCCGAGGCCGGTTACAGCGGCTACCACGGTACGAAAAAAGCAGACCGTCCGTGGCGGTTGCGTTCGCAGTTCGGCGGCGGTGCGATGTACGACATGGGCGTGTATCCGCTCAATGCCGCGCGCTATACCGTTGGTGCCGAGCCGCTGGCTGTGACGGCCAAGCGGTGGACCGACCGCCCCGATCTGTTCGATGAAGTCGACGAGCACATGGACTTCACCCTGGAATTCCCGAATGCGGTGCGTGCCGAGTGCAAGACCAGCTTCGGCAAGAACATGAATGTGCTGCGCGCCGAATGCGAGCGCGGCTGGTACGCGTTGTCGCCGTTCCAGAGCTATCAGGGCGTGAGCGGCAGGGCCAGCGATGGGCGCGTATTCGACGCCAAGGTGCAGCATCAGCAGGCATTGCAGATGGATGAAGACGCATTGGCGATCATGAACGGCACACCGCTGCGTGCGCCGGGCGAGGAAGGCCTGCGCGACATCCGCATCGTCGATGCGATCTATCGCTCGGCGCGCGAGGGCAGCAAGCGGATCGTGCTGTGAGGGTGGCTTGCACGATTGATCAGCGGAGCGGGAGCTCAGTGAGCTGAGCAAGCAGGCTTGCTCAGCTCGGTCCGCAACGCTGTCGTGCGGCCCCGTTGTATGGAACTTGCTGAGCGTTGCCAGGCGATGGTGGTGGAGCACAGACTGCCAAGTGCCCGGGTGGAATGCCAGCAAGTCGCGTCAGGGAGCCTTTGACCAATGCACGGCGAAATGCATTGGCTGTCGATCCACCTATCTGTGATCCCATCAGCAAGCGCAGAGCAACTTCGCCGGCAGCCACCTGCTTTTACGATTCCCCAATCCCGATTCCCGATTCCCAGCTCAACCCCGCATCGCCAGCACCGTGATCTCTTCGCGGTCGTGATACAGCTGCTTGGCGCGCACGATCAATGATTTTTCTGCCTGTTGCTCGAACAGCTCCAGGCACAGACGGGTCTCGTCCCAGCGCTTTTTCATCGGCAGCTTGAGGTTGAAGATGGTGTTGCGGCACCAGCCTTCGCGCACCCAGGTGGCCATGCGTTCGGCGACGCGGCGCGGTTGCTCGACCATGTCGCAGACCATCCAGTCCACCGGTTGCGCGGGCTTCCAGTGAAAGCCGTCGGCACGCAGATGCTCCACCAGCCCGGTTTCCAGTACATGCGCGCGCAGCGGACCGTTGTCGACGCTGGTGACATGCACATGCTGCCGCGTCAGTACCCAGGTCCAGCCGCCGGGGGCAGCGCCCAGATCGGCCGCGCGCATGCCGGGTTTGACCAGTGCTTCGCGTTCTTCGGGAGTGAGCAGCGTCAGCAAGGCTTCGTCGAGCTTGAGCGCAGAGCGCGACGGCGCTTCCGGCAGCAGCTTCAGGCGCGGAATGCCCAATGGCCACGGCGCGCTATCGGCGCTGTCGGCCACCGCAAGCAAGGCGTGGTCTCCATCGAGAAAACAGATGTGCAAGCGCGGTTGGCGTGGCTGCGGCTTGTCGGTGAGCAGGCCGGCCTTGCGCAGGGCGGGGCGCAGCGCATTGCCAAAGCTGCGCGCCAGGCTCGCCAATGGCTTGCCTGCGTCCGAATCGGGGTGTTCTACCCACAAATCGCCGAAACGCTGCTGCCCCTCCAACGCGGCCAGGATCGGCGTGATGCGGTCCTTGGGGTCGATGCCTTTCAGTTCGGCGATCACCACCAGCTTCTGCCGCGCGAAGATCAACTCGCGCCATTGCAGCTTGGCAGCAAGTTGTGCGGCCTCGTCGCAGACGAACAGCACATAGCCGTCGTTGCGCTGGGTGCGCGCATAACCGGCAATGCCGACGAATGCGGCGCGCGCGCTCAGTTCGGCGGCCAGCTCAGGTTCGAAGCCCTGTCGGCAGTAACACAGCAGGCCGCTCATCGCTGCACCTGCAGTGGACCGGCAGCGCACACGACATCAATAATGATCACCGCGGCCCTCGCCATAGTTGCGCAGCACCGCGCAGGCCTGGTCGCGCAGTACGTCGCGCACCACCTCGATACCACGGCGGGTCAGTTCGCCCACCCAATCGGCCGGCAACGGGCCTTCGTCGAATTGCGTCAGCGCCATCACGTCGTCGGCGCGCGCACCGATCAGCAGGCGGTCGATGCCGGCCCAGACGGTGGCGCCATAGCACTGGCAGCATGGCTGCGCGGAGGTGGCCAGCGTGATCGGCGACAGCACAGCGTTCAAACGCGGCGTCTGCAGGCGCTGCTGCGCGAGCATGTAGGCCATGTTTTCGGCATGTGCCAGCGAGGTGGTCTGCGGCACCACGCGGTTCACCGCGGCGGCGATGATGCGGTGGTCCGGGCCGAACACCACCGCGCCGAACGGGCCGCCGCTGTGTTCTTGCACATTCATCCGCGACAGCTTGATCGCCAGCGCCACCTTGTCGTCATCGCTGCGATAGGCGCGGCTGTCGTCGACATGCGCGTGGATCCAGTCGGGCAGGGTGAGGTGGACGTGCGCGTAAAGCATCAGTGGACCGTTTCTGTCGGGGGAGTGGCGGGGCGCAGTGTATCGGTCGGCGCGTCCTGTGCGGCACATTGCCCGGCCACGCATTGGCAGGCGCTGATCTCGCGGAAGCCGCACACGCTCATCATGCCGCTGGCCTGACACTGCGCGAGCACGCCCTTCGGGTCGGTGGCGCTGTTGACGTTGACGCAGGCCGGAAACGCACCGCAACAGTTGCCGACGTTCTTCACCGTGCAATCGGCATCTGTGCGGCAGGTGGTCGTGACGGTGGTTGGTTTGGCAGGCGCAGGGGGAGGGGGGCTAGCCGGTGGCGGCGTGGCTGCATCGGTCGGTGGCGCGGCCACACAGCCCAGTGCAGCAAGACAGGACAGCAACAACAGGCTGCTCAGGCACCAGGACACAAGACGGGTCATGCGGCTGCTCCGATCAGGCCATGTGAGCTGCCATGGTAAGCCCAGGCCGCGCGTCGCGTGGGCACGTCTGGAGGGTGTGTACCGACCAGCGGCAAGCAGCGTGCACGTAGTTGCGGGTATGTCGGCAACCGTGCGGTACTCGCATGTTGCTCGATCAGCGCCCAGCGCTTGGTAGAGCAGCTAACAAAACGACTGTGCTCACCGCCGGGCGGGCGCGGCCGGTGCTCGGAATCGGCATGTACCCCCCCCCCCCGTCCACTGCGGTTCTGAGCGCGCCGTCCGCGCCCACCTGACAGCTGCTCGCGACGTTGTGTTAACCGCTCTTAGCCATCAGCGATGAGCGATCGAGACCGCCGCTAACCTGACGATGCCGGCGCAGCGCCGAAGCGCAGCGACTGGCCAGACTCAGTTGCTGCATACCGTCGGCGCGAAGGTCGGTGGGCGGCTTGTCCTGGGGCGGTTCTGCAACCATTGCACATAGCGCTTGGGCAGGTGTCGCCGCCTGCGAGGGGAACTTGGGGGCGGCGAGCACGCGACCAGGCCGATGGACAGCGAAAGTGCGGCGCTGCGCAGCGCGCGGGGGCGTGGCGGTGAATGGCGGCGGGGGAGGCACATGGCGGTGTTCCTGCGGGATGCAGCCTGCACGGTAGTGGCGCATGCGCATCAGCGGCCGACATCATTATCGCTTCTGCATGCAATGCCGCGCACCACAGCACGCCGACCAGCAGGCAGGCGATCGCCGCCAGCTCCAACGGGGTGGGCAGGCGCATTTCCCAGGCAAAGCCGTACAGCAACGCAAACACCGTCTCGAACACGATCATCTGCCCGACCAGCGTCAGCGGCAGCACGCGGCTGGCGCGATTCCACAGTGCGTTGCCGATCACCGAGGCCAGGATGCCCAGCATCAGCGACACGCCCCAGAAACCGGCCCATGCGAGCGGTGCATGCGCTGCGCTGCCGATCAGCGCGGCCGGCGCCAGCAATAACGCCAGTGCGCCGGTGACCACGCTGGTGAGCAGCGACCAGTCGCCGCCGGACAGATCCGGGCGCCGCCGCAACCAGCGCGCATTGGCGATCGAATACGCCGACCACGACACCAGCGCACCCGCCGCGCACAGCAGGCCGGCAATGCGGGTAAGGTGGCCGCTCGCTCGCTCGCTCGCTCGCTTGCTGGCCGGAGTCGTCCTGCACGGTGTCCAGTGCCACCAATGCCACGCCCATCACGCCCATCACGCCCATCACGCCCATCACGCCCATCACGCACAACACGCACAACACGCACAACACGCACAACACGCACAACACGCACAACACGCAGGGCGCCGCCAGACGGCGCAATTGCACCGCGCCTGCGGTGCGCGTGCCGATCACGGTGACCACGACCGGCAACAGCCCGATGATCAATGCAGTCGCCGCACTGCCCGCCCACTGCACGGCGCTGCCAAGCAGCAGGTAATAAATCAGATTGCCCATCAGGCTCAGGCGCACCAGCGCCCACCATTCAGCGCGACCCAGGCGGGCACCGGTCTGTCGCGCGCGTGGCGCCAGTACCAACGCCGCTATCGCGCCGTAAGAACCTGTTCACAATCTTATTCAAACCGTGCAAACTCCACGAATGCGCGAGAAGAACTATCCAAGTGACGTGAGCCGTGAGCGGTTCGAGCAAATCCGCCCGATTCTGGAGCAAGCCCGCAAGCGCACCAAGCCTGTGACAGTGGATATGTATGAGGTGTGGTGCGCAGTGCTGTATCTGCTACGGACAGGGTGCCCGTGGCGTGCGTTGCCCAGTGACTTTCCGAAGTGGCGCACGGTGCATTCCTAACTTTGCCAAGTGGAGCGAAGTGGACGATGAAGGAATAAGCCTGCTGGAGCGGGCGCTTAAAAAATCAGGTTGGCGCGGCCCGCGAGAAACAGGGGCGCAAGGCCTGCAGTACGTTCTTGATCGTGGACGCGCAGAGCGTGAAGAACAGTGATACAGCCGGCCAGAAAGGCTATGACGCGGGCAAGAAGGTATCGGGGATCAAGCGCCACATCGCGGTGGATACGCAAGGCTTTCCACATGCCGTTGCGGTGACCACGGCGGAAGTCACCGATCGTCAAGGTGCGCTGGAGGCATTGAAACGCTGCCGATCAGGTTTAGGTCGGGTGAAACGCCTGCTGTGCGACAGCGGCTACACTGGAGATCCCTTCGCCGAGGGCGTACAGGACATTCTGGGCAAGCATGTCACCGTACAGATTGCCAAGCGCAGCGAGCTGCATACCTTCAAGGTCATGCCCAAGCGCTGGATTGTCGAACGCAGCTTTGCCTGGCTGGAGAAGAACCGGAGGCTATGGAAGAACTGCGAGCGAAGGCTCAATACCAGCTTGCAGTTCATCCACCTGGCGTTCCTGGCACTGCTGCTCAGGAGATCGTGAACAGGTTCTAAGAGAGATAGCGCGCCACCGCCAATTGCAGTGGCGTAAATGCGGCCAGCAATTGCGGCGCCAGAAACACCAGCCCCCATAGCGCGCCTGCACCGATTCCGCAGGCTTAGACTCAATTTCCAAGTGCAACACCCTCTCAGCAGTTAGGGTATGCACATGTCAAAAAGCTATCAACACCTCAGTGCGGAAGAGCGCGCAATGCTCCAGATCGAGAGGGCGCGCGGTCAAAGTGTGCGCGCGATTTCGAGGATTTTAGGCAGGAGCCCGTCGACATTGAGTCGGGAATTGGCCAAGCAGGACAGTACCACCTATATGCGCGCGCAGTGCGGGCAAGCGCTACCGCGCACGGCGTCAGCTTAGCGTCCGGCAGCGGCGACTGACGCCAGGAACGCCGTTATTCCAGCTGGTGCGAGATCATCTGGTGCTATGGCGCTGGTCGCCCCAGCAGATTGCTGCCAAGCTCTCGCATATGTATCCGGATGATCCTGCCCAGCGCGTCAGCCACGAAACCATTTACGCTAGGGCCTGTTAACATTAATGTCTCGAGCGATTAAACTATTGGGCATGGAGATCACGCCAGCACAATTTGCACTCATCGAGCATTGCCTACCTTTGCAACGCGGCAATGTCAGCATGACCAACCTGCAGGTAGTCAACGCCCTTCTTTACGTCGCAGAGCATGGCTGCAAATGGCGCGGTCTGCCCGAGCGCTTTGGCAACTGGCATACGGTGTACACGCGCATTAACCGTTGGGCCAAGTCCGGTGTGCTGGACCGGATGTTCGCCCAATTGCAGACCTGCCAGATCGTGCGCATCAAAATCGAAGCGGTCTCGCTGGACTCCACCAGCATCAAGGTGCATCCGGATGGCACTGGCGCATTAAAAAAAACGGCCCACAATCCATCGGGAAATCGCGCGGCGGATGGAACACCAAAATTCATATGGTTGCCGCAGATGCTCGAACAGCCATCACGTTCGGATTGACGCCTGGCAACGCACATGACGCACCCGCAGGCCGCGCGTTGCTTGAACACCTGGGGCCAGTGGAGCGGCCGGTTCATCTGCTGATGGATCGCTCTTACGAAGGCAATGAAACCCGCCAGTTGGCGCTCGATCTTGGCTTCGTGCCGGTGGTTCCACCCAAGTCCAATCGGGTCGATCCTTGGGAGTACGACAAGGAAATGTACAAGCGGCGCAACGAAGTGGAGAGGCTGTTCCGTCGCTTGAAGGGCTACCGACGGATTTTCACGCGCTTCGAGAAGCTGGATGTCATGTTCCTTGGCTTCCTCAGCTTCGTTCTGGTCGTTGATGGGCTTCGGATGTGTTAACAGGCCCTAGCATCTACGCGCATCCGCGTGGGGGCTTGAAGAAGGAACTGGTCCAGGCCCTGCGTCAGCACAAGCCCAAACGCGGATGACGGCGTACAACGGCGGCCACACGCAGCTGGGTGCCGGAGGAGTTGCGGATTGTGCATCGCCCCGAAGAAGTGCAGACGCGCTTGGTCCCAGGTCATTGGGAAGGCGACTTGATCAAGGGCGCATTCAATCGTTCTTGCGTGGGCACGTTGGTGGAACGCAAGACGCGCTTTGTCGTGCTGTGCCGCATGGATGGCTGCACGGCCGCAGATGCGCTGGAAGGGTTTACCCGGCAAATGAAGAAACTGCCGGCCTCAATGCGGACAAGTCTGACCTACGATCGCGGTACCGAGCTCACGTGCTACGCCGAGCTGATGCAAGGATCGAACATCGACGTGTGGTTCGCTGATCCACATGCGCGGTGGCAGCGGGGAAGTAACGAGAACACCAACGGCCTGCTGCGCCAATTCCTGCCCAAGGGCGCCGACCTGTCCACTGTCAGCCAAGAGTATCTCAATCACATCGCACTGCTGATGAATACCCGCCCTCGTCAGACGCTCGGATGGAAGACACCAAGCGAGGCAATGGAGGAAGAAATCGCAGCACTCAAATCACGTGTTGCACTTGAATCTTGAGACTGCCAGGCGACACCCACCATCAAGCGTTCACGCATCGTGCTGTTCCTCAGGGCGTGCGTCGCAGCGTGCCGTGCGGCAGCCGGTTGATCAAGGCGAGCGCTGCAGAAGTTTGAAACCCCGCCAATCCGTATCGACGAGGTTGCTGCAGCCCGCTGCGCTGCGATGACATGCAGGCCGAGTACTGCGGGTCGTCGATTACGTTGATTGATCGCGTGATGCCATTGCAGTGCATGAGCCATCAGCATTGGCGTGCCGGCCTGGATGGAGTAGATGCGTGGCGAGTCGTTGCTCCGCGTCGGCGATGAAGGCCGGGGAGGGCGCGCGATAAGACGCAGATGTTGCATCCGCAGGCGGTGCGATCACCGCCTGCCTTCGGTGGCTGCGACGCCCGCTTCGAGCGGACGTCGCTGTATTTCCGCCGCAGTTACTTGGCCCAGGCATCGCGCAGCGTCACGCTGCGATTGAACACCGGCGTGGACGCGCTATGGTCGCGGCTGTCGGCCACGAAGTAACCGGTGCGCTCGAACTGGAATGCCTGTTCGGGCGCTGCCAGCGCTGCGCTCGGCTCCACATAGCCGCGCACGTTGCGCTTGGACTCCGGGTTGAGATAGTCGCGGTAGGTCTTGCCTTCGGATTCGTCGTCGGGCTTTTCCACCGAAAACAGCCGGTCGTACAGGCGGATTTCCGCTTCCACCGCATGTGCCGCGCTGACCCAATGGATGGTGCCCTTGACCTTGCGGTTGGCACCTTCCATGCCCGGGCGCGATTCCGGATCCAGCCAGCCACGCAGTGCGACGATGTCGCCGTCAGCGTTCTTGATCACCTCGTCCACGCGCGCAATGCCTGCGCCGCGCAGACGGATTTCGCCGCCCGGCACCAGACGCTTCCAGCCCTTGGGCGGAACCTCGGCAAAGTCCTCGCGCTCGATCCACAGCACGCGTGCGAACGGCACCTCACGCGTGCCGAAGCTTTCATCCTTGGGGTGATTGGAAAACTGCAGCGTCTCGGTGTGGCCTTCCGGCAGATTGGTCAGCACCAGCTTGAGCGGGTCGATCACGGCCATGCGCCGCGCTGCCGCCGCGTCCAGATCTTCGCGCAGGCAGCCTTCCAGTACCGAGAAATCGATCAACGAGTTCTGCTTGCTGATGCCCACGCGCTCCACGAACAACCGCATCGCCGCCGGCGTATAGCCACGCCGACGCAGGCCCTGCAGCGTGTACATGCGTGGGTCGTCCCAACCATCCACCAGCTGTTCTTCCACCAGCGCAGTGAGCTTGCGCTTGCTCATCACCGTGTAGTTGATGTTGAGGCGCGAGAACTCGATCTGGCGTGGCTTGGCGGCTTCGCGCGGCAGGCCCTTGTCCAGCAGCGGCTGCAGCAATTCGGGGTGGCCGACCAGGTCCACCTTGTCCACGCACCAGTCGTACAGCGGGCGATGGTCTTCGAATTCCAGAGTGCACAGCGAGTGGGTGATGCCTTCCACCGCATCGCCAAGCGAATGCGCAAAATCGTACATCGGGTAGATCGGCCAGGCGTTGCCGGTGTTCTGATGCTCCACATGCTTGATGCGGTACAGCGCCGGGTCGCGCAGGTTGATGTTGCCGCTGGCCATGTCGATCTTGGCGCGCAGCGTGCGTGCGCCATCGGGAAATTCGCCGGCACGCATGCGCTGGAACAGGTCCAGGTTTTCTTCGACGCTGCGCTCGCGGAACGGCGAGTGGCGGCCGGGCTCGGTCAGCGTGCCGCGGTATTGGCGCACCTGTTCTGCAGAGAGGTCGCACACGAAGGCGTGGCCATCGCGGATCAGCTTCTGCGCGGCCAGGTAATACACCTCGAAATAGTCCGAGGCATGGCGCAGCTGCGCCCAGTCATAGCCCAGCCAGCGCACGTCGTCCTGGATGGCAGCGGCGAACTCGGGGTCTTCCTTGGCCGGGTTGGTGTCGTCCAGGCGCAGGTTGCACAGCCCGCCGAACTCGGCGGCCAGGCCGAAATCCAGGCAGATCGCCTTGGCGTGGCCGATGTGCAGGTAGCCGTTGGGCTCGGGCGGGAAGCGGGTGCGAATGACCGTGTGCTTGCCGCTGGCCAGATCCTCGCGGACGATCTGGCGGATGAAGTCTTTCTTCTCCGCCGGGGTGGTGGCGTCGGTGGCTAGGGTCTCGGACATGCGCGCATCAGCAATGGGTAAACCGCAAGTTTAGGGGGTGGCACCGGTTAGGGGTAGGCGCTGGGGGCTGGGTGGTGGCGGTCGGCCGGTGGTTTGCGCGCGGCTGGTGTGCCGGGTAGGGTCTCCTGCAGGCCACGTGGGTCATGGTTGGCGCCGTTGCCGCCTGCCTTGGCATGCAGCCAATGGGCACGCGACGCGGACGACGCACTTGGCGCGCCGGTGTGGTTGCCGCGGCCATTTGGCAGCAAACGCCGTGCGTGGCCTCGCGTGCGTCATGCCCGGTGGCGTCGCGCCGGCTGGCCAGCGAGCGCTGCCTGATCGATGCGCGCGTCAGGGCAGGCCATTGCTAGCGGCCGTCGGTCGCGACGCGTACGCTGCGCCGACCCTATTGGAGCGCACAGCCCATGCCACTGCCCCGTCTGGTGATCGGCGACAAGACGCTGTCCTCCTGGTCGTTGCGGCCGTGGCTGCTGTTGCGGCACTTCCAGGTGCCGTTCGAGGAAATCGCGCTGCCGCTTGCAACACCCGCGTATCACGCGCGCATTGCCGGGTATTCGCCAACCCGCCAGGAGCCGGTGCTGTGGGACGACACCCTGCATGTGTGGGATTCGCTGGCGATCTGCGAGTACATCAACGAGCGTTGGCTGGACGGCCGCGGCTGGCCGGCCGACCTGGCTGTTCGTGCGCAAGCGCGCGCCGCTGCGGCAGAAATGCATTCGGGCTTTGCCGCCTTGCGCAGCCAGCTGCCGATGAATCTGGCGCGCCCGCCGGGCCCTGCGCAGTGGGATGCGGCTGCCGAGCGCGACATCACCCGCATCCAGGCGCTGTGGGCCAGCTTGCGCGCCGAAGATGGCCAGGACGGCCCGTTCCTGTGTGGGCAGTTCGGGATCGTCGATGCGATGTTCGCGCCGGTGGCGCTGCGCTTTTCCAGCTACGGTGTACCACTGTTCGAAGCGGCCGGCGATTATCTGGCAGCGCTGGATGCGTTGCCGGCGTTACGCGATTGGCGTAACGGCGCCAAGCGCGAACGTGTGGAGCGTGGCTGAGATGCAGATCGCCTACCGCGCCAGTCACATCATCGATGCGCATCTGGCCAAGCACGCACTGGAAGATGCCGGCATCACCGCGTTCGTCTTCGGCGAGTCGCTGCTGGGCGGCGCCGGCGGGCTACCTGCCTTCGGCCTGCTGCAGGTCTGCGTGGCCGATCTGCAGTTGAGCCAGGCCCAGGCGGTGCTGGCAGAGATCGGCTTGTGCGGGCAGATCACGCGGGCGCTAGAGCGTTGAGTGGGCCAGGCGCCCGCGCAATGCCTGGGTAGGAACGCACCCGGGCGCGACGGCCATTCCCGGGAACACTCATCGCGCCCAGGTGCAATCCCACGAGGCAATCGCGCGCGCGCATCAACTCTGCCGACGCCACCCCGGAGGCGTTGCATCCGGCGCTGCCAATGCGCGCAGGCGCTTGAACAGTAAGGTGGTTTCGGCCACGTTCCAGACCCGCAAGGCGACCTCGAAGGTGTCCAGCAGTTTGGTCAAGAAGTCCTTGGCGCCTAGGCCCAGGGCACGGTGGCGTGCGCTGCGGCTGGGGTCGGCGGTGAGCACGATCACTGGCAGAAACTGGCCTGGGTCCGATAGCCGCGCCAGCTGTTCCAGCAACGCGTAGCCGTCCAGTTCCGGCATTTTCAGATCCAGCAGGATCAGGTCCGGTGCAAACGCCGAGACCAGCCCCATCACCCGCAGCGGATCGGTGGTGGCGATCACGTGCTGGAAACCTTCGCGTTGCAACAGGTCTTCGAGCAGCCGCACGTTGGCCGGTTCGTCGTCGACGATGAGGATGCGGGAACCGAGGATTTCCTCGCGTGTCATGCCAGCCACCTGTCGATCACGGTGAAGAATTCCGCCACATCAAGCGGCTTGGTCAGATAGGCGCGCACGCCCTGGTTGCCCACGCGCGCCAGCGTGGCGGTTGTTGCATCGGCGCTGATCACCACGACCGGGATGGCTGCGGTGGCAGGTTGCGCCTGCAATTCGCGCAGCAGCTCTTCGCCATTGCCATCGCTCAGATGCAAATCCAGCAAGATCACATCCGGCGCGCCGTGCTGCGATAGCTCGCGCGCCTGCGCCAGACTCTCGGCTTCAAGCAGTTGCCACTGCGGGCGACGCTCGATGAGCGTGCGGATCAATGCCTGGTTGGAGGGGGTGTCTTCGATGCTCAACACGCGGCAGACGCCGCTGCCGCTGACACTCGGTGGCAGCAGGGGGCGGGCCGGTTCACTGTGCTGCGGTTCGCCTTGCGGTAGCGAGATCCAGAAGCGTGCACCTTGGTGGGTGCTGTCCACGCCGATTTTTCCACCCAGCGCCTCGATCAGGCGCTTGCTCAGCGCCAACCCCAGGCCTGTGCCCTCTACTGCAGAGCGCTCGGCGCCCAACCGTTCGAACGGTGTGAACAAGCGTTCGATCTGCGCCGGCGTCAGCCCTGCGCCCTGGTCGGCAACCGTGATGCGCACGTGTTCGCCATCGGTATGCGCACGCACCTGCACCTGCCCGCCGGTACGATTGAACTTGAGCGCGTTCGACAGCAGATTGAGCAGCACCTGGCGCAGCCGCTGCGCATCGCCGTCGATGGATGCCGGTTGTAGCGCGATGCCGTGCTTGTCTGCATCCGGTGCGATCAGGCCTAAGAACCTGTTCACGATCTCCTGAGCAGCAGTGCCAGGAACGCCAGATGGATGAACTGCAAGCTGGTATTGAGCCTTCGCTCGCAGTTCTTCCATAGCCTCCGGTTCTTCTCCAGCCAGGCAAAGCTGCGTTCGACACTCCAGCGCTTGGGCATGACCTTGAAGGTATGCAGCTCGCTGCGCTTGGCAATCTGTACGGTGACATGCTTGCCCAGAATGTCCTGTACGCCCTCGGCGAAGGGATCTCCGGTGTAGCCGCTGTCGCACAGCAGGCGTTTCACCCGACCTAAACCCGATCGGCAGCGTTTCAATGCCTCCAGCGCACCTTGACGATCGGTGACTTCCGCCGTGGTCACCGCAACGGCATGTGGAAAGCCTTGCGTATCCACCGCGATGTGGCGCTTGATCCCCGATACCTTCTTGCCCGCGTCATAGCCTTTCTGGCCGGCTGTATCACTGTTCTTCACGCTCTGCGCGTCCACGATCAAGAACGTGCTGCAGGCCTTGCGCCCCTGTTTCTCGCGGGCCGTGCCAACCTGATTTTTTAAGCGCCCGCTCCAGCAGGCTTATTCCTTCATCGTCCACTTCGCTCCACTTGGCAAAGTAGGAATGCACCGTGCGCCACTTCGGAAAGTCACTGGGCAACGCACGCCACGGGCAACCTGTCCGTAGCAGATACAGCACTGCACACCACACCTCATACATATCCACTGTCACAGGCTTGGTGCGCTTGCGGGCTTGCTCCAGAATCGGGCGGATTTGCTCGAACCGCTCACGGCTCACGTCACTTGGATAGTTCTTCTCGCGCATTCGTGGAGTTTGCACGGTTTGAATAAGATCGTGAACAGGTTCTAAGAACCTGTTTACGATCTCCTGAGCAGCAGTGCCAGGAACGCCAGATGGATGAACTGCAAGCTGGTATTGAGCCTTCGCTCGCAGTTCTTCCATAGCCTCCGGTTCTTCTCCAGCCAGGCAAAGCTGCGTTCGACACTCCAGCGCTTGGGCATGACCTTGAAGGTATGCAGCTCGCTGCGCTTGGCAATCTGTACGGTGACATGCTTGCCCAGAATGTCCTGTACGCCCTCGGCGAAGGGATCTCCGGTGTAGCCGCTGTCGCACAGCAGGCGTTTCACCCGACCTAAACCCGATCGGCAGCGTTTCAATGCCTCCAGCGCACCTTGACGATCGGTGACTTCCGCCGTGGTCACCGCAACGGCATGTGGAAAGCCTTGCGTATCCACCGCGATGTGGCGCTTGATCCCCGATACCTTCTTGCCCGCGTCATAGCCTTTCTGGCCGGCTGTATCACTGTTCTTCACGCTCTGCGCGTCCACGATCAAGAACGTACTGCAGGCCTTGCGCCCCTGTTTCTCGCGGGCCGCGCCAACCTGATTTTTTAAGCGCCCGCTCCAGCAGGCTTATTCCTTCATCGTCCACTTCGCTCCACTTGGCAAAGTAGGAATGCACCGTGCGCCACTTCGGAAAGTCACTGGGCAACGCACGCCACGGGCAACCTGTCCGTAGCAGATACAGCACTGCGCACCACACCTCATACATATCCACTGTCACCGGCTTGGTGCGCTTGCGGGCTTGCTCCAGAATCGGGCGGATTTGCTCGAACCGCTCACGGCTCACGTCACTTGGATAGTTCTTCTCGCGCATTCGTGGAGTTTGCACGGTTTGAATAAGATCGTGAACAGGTTCTAAGGCTTCGTGCACGGCGGCGCGGACCGAGATCGGTTCCGGGCTCAGATCCAGTTGATCGGCTTCGATGCGCGCGATGTCCAGCAGCTCGGTGATCAACCCGAGCAAGTGCCTGCCGGCACCGAGAATGTGCTGCAGATGCCGGCGATGACCTGGCTCGGGTAGATCCATTTCCAGCACCTGCGCATAGCCCAAAATTGCATTGAGTGGGGTGCGCAGCTCATGGCTGCTACGTGACAGGAATTCGGTTTTTGCGCGGTTGGCGGTCTCCGCTTCGCGCCGCGCCAGTTGCGCTTCGGCGGCGCGCGCGGCCAACAGTTCGCTGGCCTGCGCCAGACGTTGGCCAACCTGGCCCAGCTCATTGCCGGCACGCGGTTGCGGTGCCAGCGGCAGGCCTTCGCCGAGGCGGTCGGCATTGGCGGCCAGCGTGCGCAAGCGTCCGGACGAGGCGGAAGCGAACCATGCCACCGCAAACACCGTACCCAGGCCGCCCAGCATCGCCGCGCTCAGGGTGATGATGAGGTTGCGCTGACGCAGGCCTTGCGCCTTGGCGGTGCGCACCTGCAACTGCGCGGTTTCGTAATTGCGCAACTCGCGCAGTTCGGCACGCAGGATATCGAGCTTGTATTTGCCGTCCCACAGCTGCCGGATCTCTTCTTCGCGGCTTAGATCCGGTGCCAGTAACCGGCGCCAACCCTGCATTTTTTCCGCAAAAAGTGGCTTGATGCGCGCGAAGCGCTGCGCTTGGCTGGGGTCGGTGATGCGCTGCGACAGACGGTCGACCACGCCTTGCAGGCGTGGCTCGGCATCGCGGTACGGGGTGAGGAATTCATCGCGCCGCACCAGCCGATAACCGCGCACACCAGCGGCAGTTTCGGCCAATAATGCGTGCGCTTCGTACAGATCGCCGAGCACTTCCAGGGGCTGCCGCACGTCGTTTTCGGCAGCGATGTTTTGCCGCTCGCTCCACGCTGTAGATCGCCATCAATGCGACGGCCAGCAACAGCAACGGCAATGTGACAACCGCAAGGCTCTTGCGGGTGATCGGCCAATCGTTCCAACGCACCGCCAATGCATTCATAGCGCAAGTCTGGATTGGACCGCATAGACCGCAGCCTGGGTGCGATCTTTTACCTCAAGTTTCTGCAGGATTCGCTCCACCTGCACTTTCACCGTGCCGGGAGCAATCCCCAGTTCAGCTGCCAGGCTCGCGTTAGTGAGTCCGCGCGGGAGCAGCGACAACACCTGTTTTTCGCGCTTGCTGAGCGCGCCCAGACGATCGTCCTGCAGCGGTTTGCGCCGCCGCGTGGGGATCTGTTTGGCCGGTTCGGCCACCATCGCCGGCAGCAGCAGCGCGAATGCCTGCAGCGCCTGCACATCGTCATTGCCAGGTGCTGGCCGGTCCTCGCTCCAGGCGACGCAAAGCATGCCGTGGGTGGTGCCTAGCGCGTGGATCGGCACCCTGGCTTCGCCGATCGCTGCAGGGCGTGGCGGCATCAACCAGGCCGCTTCGTGGCCGTCGCCCGCGGCGCTGGCCCCGGGTGGCAGGGCACGGCCACGGCTGGCCAGCACTTGCGCGCGCGGGCCGCGCTGCGCCAGTACCGCGCCATGTTTCAGGCCCAGCAACAGCAGCACCCGGCCAAGGACCGCATCGCAGGCCTGCTCGGGACTGTGCGTCTGGCGCAGTGCCACAGTGGCGTCCCAAAGCGCCTGCCAACGTGCGCTGCCGGAGGCTTCGCGGCGTAAGGCTAGACGCCAATCGCCAGCATTGGTGGGGGTTTCCGTGAGTGTGCTTTAGGCCGATCAGCATATTTGAGTATATGCCACTCGGCAGAATTGTTGGGGCTGCTTGATTTCGATACTGAGCCTGCCCGATGAGGCACCCACACCACTCACACTGAGATATCGCATGCGTCGCACTCTCTTCTCCTTGGTTCTGGCTCTGACTGCCACCCCGGCGCTGGCTGGCGGCGTGATGCATTACACCGATAAGGCCAAGCTGTCGGCCGGCGGCGAAGCGCGCAAAGTCGCTGCGCTGTTCGATACCTGGAACGCGGCGCTGGCCACCGGCAACCCGCACAAGGTGGCCGATCTGTACGCCCCGGACGGCGTGTTGCTGCCGACCGTCTCCAACGAAGTACGCGCCTCGCGCGAGAAGATCGAAAATTACTTCGAAATGTTCCTGACCAAGACGCCGCAGGGCGTGGTCAATTACCGCACCGTGCGCGTGCTCGATGAGGACAGCGCAGTGGATGCCGGCGTGTACACCTTCACGCTGACCGACAAGCAAGGCAAGAAGAGCAACGTGCAGGCCCGCTACACCTTCGTGTACGAAAAGCGCGACGGCAAGTGGCTGATCATCAACCACCACAGCTCGGCGATGCCGGAAGTGGATACGCGCGCGGCAGTGGTCAAGACCAAGTAATGCGGTGCAGGCGACATGCGCTGGCCGGGCAGGCTTGAAAGCGGCTCCGGCCGGCGCCATCCAGCAGGCAATCCTCACGATTGCGGAGTTGCACCATGCTGGGAATCGGCGCCTTCAAACAACGTATACCACGTCCGGGCGAGGCATTGCCCGGTCGCGAGCAAGCGCTGCCGCTGCACAACACCCACCTGATCAACGGCCATCCGTTGCGCGGTGAGTTCACCGGCCTGGCCCAAGTGCAATTCGGGCTCGGTTGCTTCTGGGGCGCGGAACGCAAGTTCTGGAAAGTGCCAGGGGTGTACACCACAGCGGCGGGTTACGCCGGCGGGCAGACGCCGAACGCGACTTACTCGGAAGTGTGTTCTGGGCAAACCGGCCACACCGAAGCGGTGCTGGTGGTGTTCGACGAACAAGCGGTGTCGTTCGAACACTTGCTGCGCACCTTCTGGGAAAGCCACGACCCGACCCAGGGCATGCAGCAAGGGAACGACGTCGGTACGCAATATCGCTCGGCGATTTACTGCACCACACAGGCGCAATACGCCGCTGCGCTTGCCAGCCGCGATGCGTATCAGCAACAGCTGACCGCAGCCGGATATGGCGCAATCACCACGGAGATCGGTTTTCCGGCGCCGACGTTCTACTACGCCGAAGACGATCACCAGCAATATCTCGCCAAGCATCCCAATGGCTATTGCGGGCTTGGCGGCACGGGAGTGAGCTGCCCGATCGGGCTGGATGCCTGACGGAAAGGCGGGCCGGATTGAAGCGCTGTCGTCCACGTGATCGTGGCAGCGCGCCGATGGCCAACAGGGACCGGCAGCGTTATCACGATCACGCGGCGCATGGGAATGCATGCCGGGCAACTTGAATGGCGACGTCGGAGACGACGTGGCCATCTTTTTGAGTAGCGTTCGCCTGGCATGTGCGCGATGGCGGGGTGTGTCGATGAAGCGAATCGGTTAGATGAAGTTGTGCAGCGATCTGCGTCGGCGAGTCGCGGCAGCCATTGATGCAGAAAACCGGCGCATCGCATCACCATGGCGGTCTGCGACATCAGTACGCGTGAGTCGCCACGGTGCGCGATGCAACCATCGGCTCGGAGAATCAGCCCGGCGAGCCAATGCAGTCCATGCGCTGCACCGGCTTGAATCCGTTGGATCAAACAAATTCGCCGGCGAACATGCTGCGCAATTGGGCAAGCGTGTCAGTGCGCTGCGGATGCAGCTGCCGCTGCCGCATGCAGGCCAGCGCAAAACCCGCCGGGCTGGTACCAGGTGCGGTGATGACGCCATCGGCGCTGACGACTTTTTCGTGGCGATAGTGTGCCGCGCCTGCATACGGCACACCCTGCTCCTGCAGGAATGCCAACGTGTTGCTGGTGTGTGGACGCGTGTCGAGCAGGCCTGCATAGGCGAAGGCGAGGGTGGCGCCGCAGATCGCCGCGACCGGGCGCTGCTGCTGCACGCGTTCGACCAGCACGCCGCTCAGCCCTGGAATCTCGCCTGCCTGCCAGCGTTCGCTGCCAGGCAGGATCCATAGATCGGCCTCGAGCGGCGCCAGATCGGAGAGGGCCAATTCCGGCGTGATGCGCAGGCCGCCGATGGACTGCACCGGCTGTCCATCGATGCTGGCGATGGCCACCTGGTCGCCGAACCATTCGCGTGCCGCCGTTAGCACCACGCCGATTTCCCAATAATCGGCCACGCCGTCGACCATCACCACTGCAATGTTTGCCATTGTCCGTCATGCCAGTTGAGGGAACCCGGATCTGAGGTTTCCCCACATTTCTTCCCGCGAGATCAAGCACTTGGTGGGCCATGCGGTGGAAGAAGGTGCGCGCATGGGGCACGCTTCAAGGTGACTAATTCTACTGTGCTACTAAATCCGAATCCGTTGGTACGGTGAGACCCCGCAACACGGGCAGTGTGGGAGGCTTCTGGCGATAAGCCTAGCCAGTCCGAAGGCCAGCGTGGCAATCGAGTTGGGATGGTGACGTTGCATTGGGGCCAGACCCGCGCGGGCGGACGCTTTTGGATACTGCAGGCATCTTGAATGCGACGGAGTTTTTTTTACTGCGCAGGCGCTCGCGCATCAAGAACCCGTATGCGGCGATGCACAGACTGGCGTGATGGTGAAAACCACGCCAGTTGCGCCCTTCATAGTGATGCAGGCCCAACTCCGACTTCAGCTCCTGATAATTGCGTTCAATCCGCCATCGGCCTTGTGCCGTGGCAACCAGTGTCTTGACCGGCGTTTGCTTTGGTAGCGTCGAGAACCAGTAGTGGCGGGGCTCGGATTCTCCCGGCGGCCACTCGATCAGCAGCCACTGCTCGTCATGTGCCTGGCGATTGTGTGCGGCACGAACCCGCACCGCCGCGAACCGCGAACTGAGCGTTGCGTCGCTGCCCTGGCGCCAGCTGACCTGCCGATACGTCCTTGCGGGCAAGCTCTGCGCGACTTCATGTACCGAGATCGGCGCATGTGCGCTATCGCGCATCGGTCGTGTGCGGGGCCGACCGCCCTTAGGGCTGGCTGGCGGCATGGGCGCAGGTTGGTGCGATCCCCACCAGACCTTCGTGTTGCTGCGGACGCCGACCATGTACAGCAGGCCGCGTTCGCTGAGCTGGTCTCGCCAGTGGGTCTCGGTGCCGTAGGCCGCATCGGCTAGCACGACGCCTGCCGCAATCCCTGTCGCCAGCGCGCTGTCGATCTGATCCATGGCCAGCGCTGTCTTGGTCTGAAACACGACCTGATCCGGAACGCCTGCCTTCTTGCGCCGCACAGTGTCCTGAGCCCACTGCTCGGGAAGATACAGCCGATAGCCCACTGGCAGGCTGCCGTGTTCGTTGGCGATCGACAAACTCACGGCAACCTGGCAATTGTCCGTCTTGCCAAGGCGGCCGCAGTACTGGCGTGCAACACCGACCGAATGCACCCCTTTCTTTGAAAATCCCGTGTCGTCCACGATCCAGTGACACGCTGCGCTCTTCCTGCTCAGGGTCGGCAGCGCCTGTGCCGCCACCGCCGCCAGCAGCGCTTGATCGCTCCAGTCGGCATCGGCCACCAGATGGTGCATCGATTGACCTGATTAGCACGATCTTTCAGCACAGTCGCAGCCAGTGAGAGCCGACCGGTCGATGCTAGGACCGTCGCTCCACCGAGACCAGATCATGGCCATGAATCGTGTGCAGTTCCAAGCCGGGCTGTCGTTGCCGGCGTTCCTCAAGCGCTATGGCAACGCGCAGCAGTGCGAGCAGGCGTTGGAGATCTCGCGCTGGCCACAGGGCTTTGTTTGTCCGCGTTGCGCCGCTACCGCGCACAGTCGATTCCAGCGTCACGGCACCACGTACTGGCAGTGCACGGCCTGCTATCGCCAGACCAGCCTGCGCTCGGGCACGGTGATGGACAACAGCAAGCTGCCGCTACGCACCTGGCTGCTTGGCATGTATCTGCTGGGCCAGAGCAAGACGAACCTGTCGGCGCTGGAGTTGATGCGACACCTGGGAGTGAGCTACCCGACAGCGTGGCCAATGAAGCACAAGCTGATGCAGGCCATGACCCAACGCGAGGCGAACCGCAAGTTGGGCGGGATCGTGCAACTGGACGATGCCTACCTGGGCGGAGAACGCAACGGTGGCAAGGCCGGGCGCGGCTCGGAGAACAAGCGCCCTTTCGTGATCGCCGTGGAGACCACTGAAGACGGTCGTCCATTGCGCGCGGTGATGGATCCGGTCCCAGGCTTCACCAAGGCGGCGCTGTCGGAATGGATCGGGCAACGCCTGCATCCTGGAGCAGATGTCTACAGTGATGGACTCGGTGCGTTTCGAGCACTGGAAGCCGAGCACGCGCACACGGTGATCGAAGGCAGCGGTCGAAGTCGCTGCGAGGCAGAGAACGCACGCTGGGTCAACGTGGTGTTGTCCAACCTAAAGCGTTCGCTGGACGGTGCCTATCACGCCTTCAAATTCGCCAAATACGCCCAGCGCTACCTGGCAGAGACGATGTGGCGGTTCAACCGCCGTTTCGATCTGACCCGGCTGGTGCCCAGCTTGCTGGCCGCCGCAGCCGCCAGCAAGCCGTGGTCCGAGCGGGCCCTGCGTGATGTCACCATGTTCACCGCTGAAAGTGCGTGCTAATCAGGTCGATTGATGGGCTGAGCGCACGTTCTGCGGGTGCACCCGCGCGGCCATGGGCTCCACGCTCTTGCGCCCTCCAGGCAATAGCAACCCCTTCAGGTACCAGTGTGCGGGCTGTTTGCGATCCGCATGGGACAGGGCGGCAGCAACTACTTCCCCGTACTGTTCAAAACGCACTTCCAGTGTCCTATTCAACACAGCTCTCCCGCGCGGCCTGAAGGTCTTCCAATAGTGGCACAAAGGTACGATTATTTGTAACACAGTGGAACTAGGCAGTGCGCGTGCGGCGGGTGCAAGCGATATGTGGAGAGCGGCGTCGTTGCAGAGGCCGGCCGGTCCTGGTCCGGTGCTCGGCACAGTCGCCATCTCATGCTGGGTCCTGTGGTCGCCTGTCTGTGTGCGTTGCAGGTACAAATGTGGCGCTAGCTGTAAGTGTCGATACAGATCTGGATGCAGGCATCGACACACCTGCAGGTGTCGATATCGATACGTTTCGATGAGGGTGGGCGGGGCATCGCGCGTTGCTGCCGCCGTGGACCTTCAGGGCGTCTTTGCGAATACGTGGATTCGGCCATGAATTTCACCGACGTCAGACCCTACAAACGACAACGCCCACAGCCGGCAGGCTGCGGGCATCGATGTCGCAGAACAGCCTTGCTGCGATCAGCCGGCGAGCTTGTCGGCGATGGTCTTGCGCAGTGCGTGCAAGTCCTTGGCGAAGGTGTCGATGCCGCTGGCCAGCTTTTCGGTAGCCATCGGGTCGGCTGCCAGACCAGAAGCGAAGCTGTCGCTATCGATCGGGGTGATCTGGGCGTTGTTGGCGTTGCCCGGTGAGAGCTTGCGCGGCAGTTCGCCGTGCTCGGCGTCGAGCTTTTCCAGCAGGTCCGGCGAGATGGTCAGGCGGTCGCACCCGGCCAACGCTTCGATCTGCGCGGTGGAGCGGAACGAGGCGCCCATGACCACCGTGGACGAGCCGCGCTGTTTGAATGCGTTGTAGACGGTACGCACGAACACCACACCCGGGTCTTCGTCGATGCTGGCCGGGGTCTGCCCCTGCGCCACGTAGTAGTCCAGGATGCGGCCCACAAACGGCGAGATCAGGAACACGTTGGCTTCGGCGCAGGCCAGTGCCTGCGCGCGGTTGAAGATCAGCGTCAGATTGCAGTCGATGCCCTCCAGCTGCAGCTGACGTGCGGCTTCGATACCTTCCCACGTCGCTGCGATCTTGATCAGGATCTTGTCTTTGGGCACGCCGCGCTCGGCGTACATCGCAACGAACTTGCGCGCCTTGGCGATGGTGGCCTGCGTGTCATGGGCCAGGTCGGCATCGACCTCGGTGGAGACGCGGCCGGGCACCAGTGCGGACAATTTGACGCCCACGCCGATGGTGAGGCGGTCGGCCACTTCGTCGACGGTGGTGGTGCGATCGTCGCCGCCATGTGCGCGGCCCCAGGCCAGTTCGCGCTCAAGCAGGTCGGCATAGACCGGCAGATCCAGCGCTTTCTTGACCAGGGTGGGATTGGTGGTGCAATCGACCGGCTGCAGACGCTTGATGGCGTCGTAGTCGCCGGTATCGGCAACGACGACGGACAGTTCACGCAGCTGGGCGAGCTTGGAGGGGGATGCGGTCATGCGGGTTCTCTCGAATCGTGGAACGGGTCGGTGATAGGACGCAGCGCGCTACGTTAGCGCGCTCAGCGCGGGATGTCGCCCGCGGCCGTGGGTTGGTCGTGCACGGCAGTCGCACGCAGGCGCAGGTCGCGTCCGTCGGGCGTGCGCCAATCGATGCGCTGGCCGACCGACAGCCCACCCAGCGCGCTGCCGACCGGCGCAAGCACGCAGATGCGGCCGTGCTGCACATCGGCCTCATGCGGGTGCACGGGAGGGAGCGTATGCCGTCCGCCATGCAATTGGTCTTCGCATTCGATGCGTGAGTGCATGGTGACAACATCGCCACGAATCTGGTCGGGCGGTAGCACGCGGGCGCGGCCCAGTTCATCGCTCAGCGCAGTGGCGGCGGGATGCTTGTTGAAGCTCGGCGAATCGAGCAATGCCTCACGCCGGGCAAGGTCGTGGCTGGATACCAGAGTGGATGGCGGCAAGCCGCTGCTGTGTTGCGAAGTCATTGCAGTCTCCTGACGAATACGGCTTGCCAAGACGGCAAGCGGCATTGGCAAGATGAGGGCGCCATGGGCAGATCGCAATGCAGGGTGCATTGCCGAAACGTGTAGCGTCCCGGCGAGGCGAGGTATCTCGCTGCGTCGCGCCAACGAAGCCATTGCGATCTGGATGCGCATGCCGCGTCGATCAGATGAAGCGGCGATGCCGAAGAACGTAGGCATGTCAGAACGCAGCCCATGCAGGGCGCATGGCTTACCACCTGCCGATTGCCTCAAGCGAGCTTCACAACCCCACAGCTGCACCGGGCGTATCTGCAAACGATGCACAAACAAACGGCGACACTTTCGCGTCGCCTTTGTTCGACAAAGGCACCCTGCGCCAAGCGACCGCAGCCGCGACGCAACGCATCCCCCATCTCAAATCGCCAATCCCTAAGCCGCAACCGCCTTCGGTCCCGCTGCAGGCTGATCCAGGGTGAACAGGCTATCGGGCAATTCCTTGAACAGCTGCGACAGTTGGTCCAGAAACGCGGTCATCGCCGAGCTGCGCCGCCAGGCCATCCCGATGCGGCGGCTGGGCTGCTTGTCGTCGCGGAAGCGGATCAGGCGGATATTGTCCGAGCGTGCGACCGGCGGCTTGACCGCCAGCAGCGGCAGCAACGTCACGCCAACATTGGCGGCCACCATCTGGCGCAGGGTTTCCAGGCTGGTCGCCTGAAATTCGGATTTTTCCAGTGCGCCGGCCAGATGGCAGACATCCAGTGCCTGTTCGCGCAGGCAGTGACCGTCTCCCAGTAGCAACAAGCGCTCCTCCGACAGAGCGTCCAGTGTCATGTTGTCGTGGCGCGACAGCGGATGGCCTTCCGGCACCGCCAGCACGAAAGGTTCTTCGAACAGGAATTCGGCATGCAGCTGGTCGTCCTGCAATGGCAGTGCAAGCAACGCGGCATCCAGGCGGCCTTCGCGTAGCTGGTGCATCAGCTGGTCGCTCTTTTCCTCGATCAGCAGCAGTTCCAGACGTGGGAAACGCTCGCGGATGCGCGGCACCACATGCGGCAACAAATACGGTGCCAGGGTGGGAAAGATGCCCAGACGCACGGTGCCCGCTTCCGGGTCCTGGCTGCGGCGGGCGGCTTCCTTCATCTGCTCCACTTCGGCCACGATGCTGCGCGCACGCAGGGCGGCTTCGCGGCCGGCTGGGGTCAGCATGACCTTGCGCGGCGCGCGTTCCACCAGCGACACGCCGAGCTCGTCTTCGAGTTTCTTGATCTGGGTAGACAGTGTTGGCTGACTCACGAAACACGCTGTCGCAGCGCGGCCGAAGTGCTTGTGGTCGGCCAGGGCTACCAGATATTTCAGGTCACGCAGATTCATATGCAGTAGCCTTCATTGCGGTAACGGGGAACGACTGGAGCGTGCTGCGAACTTAGCGCCCGGGCTGGCCGAGTGCTAAGCAGGCGCTCGCTTATGCGGCCTGGGCCACGTTATCGGCAGTGGCCGGTGCGCTGGAGCGGATCAGATGATCGAATGCGCTCAGGGCCGCCTTGGACCCTTCGCCCATCGCGATCACGATCTGCTTGTAGGGCACCGTGGTAGCGTCGCCGGCGGCGAAAACGCCCGGCACATCGGTCTGGCCGCGGTCGTCGACGATGATCTCGCCGCGCGGCGACAGCGCTACCGTGCCACGCAGGAACTCGGTGTTGGGCAGCAGGCCGATCTGCACGAATACGCCTTCCAGATCGAAGTGCTGGATAGCGCCACCGGTGCGGTCCTTGTAGACCAGGCCGGTCACCTTCTGCCCGTCGCCGAGCACTTCGGTGGTCTGCGCGCTGGTGATGATGCGCACGTTGTGCAGGCTGCGCAGCTTGCGTTGCAGCACGTCATCGGCGCGCAGCTTGTCGTCGAATTCCACTAGCGTGACATGCGCCACGATGCCGGCCAGATCGATCGCCGCTTCCACGCCGGAGTTGCCGCCGCCGATCACTGCCACGCGCTTGCCCTTGAACAGCGGGCCGTCGCAATGCGGGCAATACGCAACACCCTTGTTCTTGTACTGGTCTTCGCCGGGCACGTTCATCTGCCTCCAGCGCGCACCGGTGGACAGGATCACGGTCTTGCTCTTGAGCGAGGCGCCATTGGCGAGTTTGATTTCGATCAGGCCATCGGCACCGGCTGGAATCAGTTGCTCGGCGCGCTGCAGGTTCATGATGTCCACCTCGTACTGACGCACGTGCTGCTCAAGCGCGGCGGCCATCTTCGGGCCTTCGGTTTCCGGCACGGAGATGAAGTTTTCGATCGACATGGTGTCCAGCACCTGGCCACCGAAACGCTCGGCCGCCACGCCGGTGCGGATGCCCTTGCGCGCGGCATACACCGCTGCTGCCGCACCGGCCGGGCCACCGCCCACCACCAGCACGTCGAACGCCCCTTTCGCGGCGATTTTCGCAGCGTCGCGCTTGGACGCGTTGGTGTCGAGCTTGGCGACGATCTGCTCCAGCGTCATGCGGCCCTGGTCGAACAGCTCGCCGTTCAAATACACGGTGGGCACTGACATGATCTGGCGGGTTTCCACTTCGTCCTGGAACCACGCACCGTCGATGGCCACGTGCTTGATGCGCGGGTTGAGCACGGCGGCAAGATTCAGCGCCTGCACCACGTCCGGGCAGTTCTGGCACGACAGCGAGAAATAGGTTTCGAACCGGTAATCGCCATCCAGGTGCTGCACCTGCTCGATCAGTTCGGCAGCCGCCTTGGACGGGTGGCCGCCCACCTGCAGCAGCGCCAGCACCAGCGAGGTGAATTCATGGCCCATCGGCAGCCCGGCGAAACGCAGCGCGATGTCCTGGCCCGGCGTGGTCAGCGCGAACGAGGGCTTGCGCTGGTCGTCGTCGCGGTGGATGTCCAGGCTGATCTTGTCCGACAACAGCACCAACTCTTCCAGCAGGTCGAGCATTTCGCGCGAACCAGGGCTTTCGTCGATCGATGCGTTGATTTGAATCGGCCGCGTCACCCGTTCCAGGTAGGCGGTCAGCTGGGTCTTGAGATTGGCATCCAACATGGAAGACTCCTGGGAATGGGAAAGGGGAGGGCGTGGCGTCGCGTCGCTGCGCAAACGCAGGTCGCCGGGGACGAAGGAGGTGAACCGCAGCCGGCGCGATGTCGGGAATGCGTGCTGGCGATGGCTGGCGTGCAGTCCGGCACCGGCTTCGGTTCACCCCCGGCCCGATGAACCGGGCCAGGGATGCGCGGCGGCTTAGATCTTGCCGACCAGGTCCAGCGACGGAGCCAGGGTCTTGGCGCCTTCCTTCCACTTGGCCGGGCAGACCTGGCCAGGATTGTTGGCCACGAACTGTGCCGCCGTCAGCTTGCGCAGCGTCTCGGTGACGTCGCGGGCAATGGAGTTGTCGTGGATTTCCAGGGTCTTGATCACGCCTTCCGGATTGATGATGAAGGTGCCGCGCAGGGCCAGGCCTTCTTCTTCGATGTGCACGCCGAAGGCGCGGGTCAGCTTGTGGGCCGGGTCGCCGATCAACGGGAACTTCGCCTTGCCCACGGCCGGGGAGGTTTCGTGCCACACCTTGTGCGAGAAGTGCGTGTCGGTGGTGACGATGTACACCTCGGCGCCAGCCTTCTGGAAGGCAGCATAGTTGTCGGCAGCGTCTTCCACTTCGGTCGGGCAGTTGAAGGTGAATGCGGCCGGCATGAAGATCAGCACGGACCACTTGCCCTTCAGGCTGGCCTCGGTGACTTCGATGAAGTTGCCATTGTGGTACGCATTGGCCTTGAACGGCTGAACCTGGGTGTTGATGAGAGACATTGAGTTTCCTCGTGCGGTGAAAGGGGGCGGGGGATGGAACAGACGCCATAGTAGGCAGGAGCGATGGATTCCTCAAATCGATTAATGGAATTGTATAGATAGGATGGGGCTATCGATTCTTCAGGCGGAATCTAGTGCAACCGTGGCGTACGCCATCATTGATAATGGTCAGCCGATGTTGCGCATGAGTGAACAGTCCGTATGTCCGACGATCTCGCTGCCATTCCAGCCGATCCGGTGCTGCGGCGCGCCGCCGAACGGATCGAGCGCTGTGATGCCGAGGCGCTGCTGCTGCATGCGCTGGGGCGTGATCGCGCCTGGTTGTTCATGCACGGGCGCGATGCGGTGCCTCTATCGGTCGCGCAGGCTTTCGAGGCGTTGGTGCAGCGCCGCGAGGCCGGCGAGCCGGTCGCCTACCTGACCGGCTCGCGCGGATTCTGGACGCTGGACCTGGCCGTCTCGCCGGCCACGCTGATCCCGCGCGCTGACACTGAGCTATTGGTCGAGCTGGCGCTGGAACGCTTGGACACCTCGCCGGGCCGTCGAGCCGCCGATCTGGGCACCGGCAGCGGCGCGATTGCGCTGGCCATTGCCAGCGAACGTCCGCAGTCGCAGCTGATCGCCACCGATGCCAGCGCAGCGGCGCTGGGGATGGCGCGTCGCAACGCGGATCGCCACAGCTTGCCCAATGTCGACTTCCGGCTGGGCAACTGGTTCGCGCCATTGGCGGGGGAGGCCTTCGACTTAATTGCCAGCAACCCACCTTATATCGCCGCGCACGACCCGCATCTACAGCAGGGCGATCTGCGCTACGAACCGGCAAGTGCGCTGGCCTCCGGCAACGACGGGCTGGACGATATCCGCCTGATCGTCGCCGACGCGCCTGCGCATCTGCTGCCTGGCGGCTGGCTGCTGCTGGAACATGGCTGGGACCAGGGGGATGCGGTGCGGGCATTGCTGGCCGCTTCCGGTTTCGACGCGGCGGCGACCTACCAGGACCTGGAGGCGCGCGACCGGGTCACGCTAGGGCGCAAACCGCGGGCCTGAGAGCAGCTGACAAAACTGATGCCGGGACTGAACACCTGACCGTTTTAAGTCAGAAAAAGCGGACCATGCGCTTGCAACGCTGCAGGACATCGCTGTCGACGCCAAGATGGTGCGCGACACGGTCAATGCGCAAACGCCCGCAGCCGATGCATTCACTGCGCAGATGATCGCCACGGCGCCGCGCAAGGCATCCCAAAGAGCCAGGTATATGTCGCTGGTCACTCGCTGGGCGGCGCAGTGGCGGAAATCGAGGCTGCTGCACACGGCCTGCGTGGCGCCACCTTCAACGCATTCGGTGCTGCGGAAATGATCAATGGTTCACCGCGGCCGGGCTTCCAACTCACCAATTCCCGTATGGCCGGCGACCTCGTGAGCGCAGCGAGTCCGCATGTCGGCGAGGTGGTGTCGCTGGCTAGCAAAGAGGATATCCAGAGCCTGCGCGCCGGTCGGTATCTGGATGCGCCGGCCGGGCCGGCGCCGCCCAACGCGTTGATCGCCATGCGGCTGAGCGACCACGGTGGGCAGCTGCACTTCCACCGCACGAGTCCGGACAACATTCTGGAACCGCATCGCTTTCAGGAAACTTCGCAACGCTACGCCGATCACAAGGCCGGTATCGACCACTTCGGCAGATGATGTATCGCAAGGGCGTGCGGAACTCTCCGAATCGGTGCGCCAGATGCACGGCAACGGCGGCCAGGGCAAGTTATCCCCGAATCTTCGGCGGCAATTGAATGGCTATCTGGCACTGAATGTCGATCCGGCCATCCGCGACAACATCGAGCGCAACGCACCGGTCCAGAGCGTCGGGTATGGCCTGCAATACGGTGCCGATCTTGCGCGTGCGACGGGACACGCCGTGCAGGGCGTGGATGCAGGCGTGGAGTCGGTAGCGCGCAAAGCTGGCGGCTATGTCGCCCCCATCTCCCCTGCGGTCGGCCTCGTGGGCGACGCGGTGCATCTGCACGGACAGGGCGTCGGTGCCGTAGGCCGCATGGTGGGGTGATGGCTTTGAATCAGCCAAGGGCCTCGTGGAACGAGGCGCCCACGTTGCAGCGGAGGCCGTGGTGCATCATGTCCTTGATCCTCGCTTCCAGGCTGGAGCGGCCAACGCCGTCAATCACATCGTCGACACCTACGCCGCTGCTCGGCTTGTGACGCACACTGTTTCGCAAAAATACCGGGACGGCGTGCACGCGGTCACCGAGGGAATTGATCGGGCCGAACGCTCTGTGACGCAGACCTGCGGCGTGACCAGGCACGCTGTCGCCAAAGGCGTGGCGCAGGCCAAACATGCCGCGACAAAGACCTACGATGCGGCCAAGCATGCAGTCGTTGAGGGCGTGGAGCGTGGCGAGCGCGCCGCCGCAAAGACCTACGACGCCTCCAGGCATGCAGTCTCGCAAGCGACAGACGCAGCTGTGCGAAGCGGCACGCAGATGTACGACTCCGCCAAACATCGTGCTTCGCAGGGCATCGACGCTGCCAAGCATGCGACAGGTCAGGCCTACGACACCCTCATGCCGCGCGGGCAATGCGCGACGCCAAACGCAATGGCATCACCGATGCCGGCAAGATCGACCGTGTGGCAATCGTTGGCGACACCATGTGGGTGGCGGGCACCACTCCCGGTCTCCGCGCCGCCACGGATATATCGCAGCAGCCAGCACCGGTGCATGACACGTTGCAGCGAGCGCAGGCGCTCAATCAGCAGCGGGAGAAGCACGTGGCGATGGATGCGCAGCAACGCCAGCAGGATCAGGATGGTGCCGGCGCCCGCGGCGCGTCGGCAATGGTCCAGCCGGTGAGGCACGGTGGACGCCGCAGGTCATTGCAACCTGCGCCTGCAGGTGGGAGTGCTCTAACCTGGGTAAAATCCAAGTCTTTGAGTCGGAGCCACCATGCGCGCGCTATATCCCAAGATCGAACCGTTCGACAGCAGCATGCTGAAGGTCGACGACCGCCACACGCTGTATTTCGAGCAATGTGGCAATCCGCAGGGCAAGCCGGTGGTGATGCTGCATGGCGGCCCGGGCGGCGGCTGCAACGACAAGATGCGACGCTTCCACGACCCGGCCAAGTACCGCATCGTGTTATTCGATCAGCGCGGTTCCGGCCGCTCCACGCCGCATGCCGATCTGGTCGACAACACCACCTGGGATCTGGTGGCCGATATCGAACGGCTGCGCACACATCTGGGCATCGACCGCTGGCAGGTGTTCGGTGGCAGCTGGGGTTCCACATTGGCGCTCGCCTACGCGCAGACCCATCCGCAACAGGTCACCGAGTTGGTGCTGCGCGGCATTTTCCTGCTGCGTCGTTTCGAGCTGGAATGGTTCTATCAGCAAGGCGCCAGCCGTCTCTTTCCGGATGCGTGGGAGCACTACATCAACGCGATTCCGCCGGTGGAACGTGCCGATCTGATGTCTGCGTTCCATCGCCGCCTCACCAGCGACGACGAGGCCACGCGTCTGGCGGCAGCCAAGGCCTGGAGCGTGTGGGAAGGCGCCACCAGCTTTCTGCACGTGGACGAGGACTTTGTCACCGGGCACGAGGACGCGCATTTCGCTCTGGCGTTCGCGCGCATCGAGAACCACTACTTCGTCAACGGCGGTTTCTTCGAGGTCGAAGACCAGTTGCTGCGCGACGCGCATCGCATTGCCGACATTCCCGGCGTGATCGTGCACGGCCGCTACGATGTGGTGTGCCCGCTGCAAAGCGCCTGGGATCTGCACAAGGTATGGCCCAAAGCGCAGCTGCAGATCAGCCCGGCCTCGGGGCATTCGGCCTTCGAGCCGGAGAATGTGGATGCCTTGGTACGTGCAACCGATGGGTTTGCGTAAGCGATTGCGTGCGCGTCGGCCGGGTTCGCTTCGGTCGACGTGCTCGATCAACCCGTGGGATGCGCTGAAGTCCGCATAACGTGTAGGAGCGCGCTTGCGCGCGATGAGGCATTACCGATAACGCTTCATCGCGCGCAAGCGCGCTCCGACAGACTGCTGATGCTCAACGCGTCGGTGATGCACCCGCCAATCACCCAGATTCAACGTGCCAGCAATGCATCCGCCAACGGCGGCAAGATGCGCGCCAAGCGCGCCGCCCACGCCTGTTGTCCGGCCGCATCGGCAATCAGGTCTTGGCGGAGTTCCAGTTCCACATGCAGCAAGCCGCGGCCTTCGCCATGCACCGGGATGGCGTAATCGGTGGCGTCGCTGACCGCATATGGCTGGTTATCGCCCACCACCAGGTCGGGTTCGTCACGCAACGCCTGCAACAGACGATGCGCCAGCCGCGTGTCGCGGTGGTACAGCACGCCGGCATGCCAAGGGCGCGCATTGCCGGCCATGACCGGTGTGAAGCTATGCATCGACACCACGATTGTCGGCTGATTGCGCTGTGCACGCGCATCCAGTTCAGCGGCGATGCGTGCGTGATACGGCGCGAAGATGGCATCGATGCGCTGCTGGCGGTCGCTAGCCATCAGCTGCTGATTGCCTGGAATCGATGTGCCGTCACTGATGGTCGGCATCAAACTGGGCGCGTCGTGCGGGCGGTTGCAATCGATCACCAGGCGCGAATAGGTCTGCGCGATGGCGAACGCATCCAGCGCCTCGGCCAGCAGACGGGTGACCTGCGCAATGCCGATATCCCAGCCGATATGGCGGTCCAGCTCAAACTGCGGCAGTCCCAGGTTGGCCAGCCGTGCCGGCACGCGCTGCCCGGCGTGGTCGGCGATCAGCAACCATGGCGATGCCGCCTGCGGGTTGTGCACAGTAAATGGCGCCGGATCGTCTGCACCGAGCAATGGTTCGATTGCGTCCTCAGCCACGCGGGGTTCCATCCAACGCGTGATCGACCAGGTACAGGCCGGCCCACAGCTTGGGGTCCATCTGATAGCCCTCGGCCATCTTCTGCACCAGCCAGGCACCGACCTGCGCGCGGGGGATTTCGTGCACGGTGATGTCTTCGCTCGCATCGCCGCCGCCGTCGCCGACCTTGCGCAGACCGGTGGCGCGCACGAAGGCGATCTTCTCGCTGCTGGCACCAGCCGAAGTGGGGCCGATCATCAGTACTTCGGCATGCTCGGCAGTCCAGCCGGTTTCTTCTTCCAGTTCACGAATGGCCGACAGTTCGATCGATTCATCGGCGTGCACATCGCCCACCAGCCCAGCCGGCATTTCGATGGTGCGCGCCTGCAGCGGTACGCGGAATTGTTCGACGAACAACATCGCATCGTCCGGGGTCACCGCCACGATGATCGCGGCCAGGCCGCCGGCATGCACACGCTCGGAATACTCCCAGGTGCCACGCACGACCATGCGCTGATACTTGCCTTCGTAAACCACGGTGGGCGGGGTGTCGGGTCGGGTCATGGGTGCGGACCTTGTGCAAGGGAAACGGAAGGAAACGGTGCGGCCACGCCGGTGCTTGCGGCCAGCAAACGGCGTCGGGTGAGGGGGCCGAAGCGCAGGCTCTCGCACAAGCCGGTCAGCATGCCCGCATCGGCGTGCGCACGCGTGAAGCCGGTTTCGGTGAGCGCCAGCGGCGCGTCGAGCGCAATGGTGGTGAGCTGCCGCCACAGCAGCGCGTGTTCGCGCTGTTCGCGCAGCCGTACTGCCATTTGCGCAGCGCCGCGCAGGCGCAGGAAGGGGATTTCGTCGATGCGTTCCAACAGCGCATCCAGGCTGCCGAAGTGCGCCAGCAGCACCGCCGCCGATTTGGCGCCGATGCCGGTGACGCCGGGAATGTTGTCGATGGCATCGCCGCACAACGCCAGGTAGTCGGCGATCTGGTGCGCATGCACGCCATGGCGCGCCTTCACCCCGTCCATGCTCCAGCGCTGGTTGCGCGCGTAATCCCATTGCTCGTCATGTTCGAGCAATAGCTGCGACAAGTCCTTGTCGGCCGACACGATCACCCCGCGCAAACCATGCGCGCGCACGCTGTGCAGTGCGCTGCCGATCAGATCGTCGGCCTCGTAATCGCGGTGGGCCAGCACGCTCAGCCCCAGCGCTGCGCACAGTGCCTTGCAATGCGCAAACTGGCGGCGCAACGCATCCGGCGCAGGCGTGCGGTTGCCTTTGTAGGCCGGGTAGATCGCATGCCGAAAGCAACTGTCCAGCGCTTCGTCGAAGGCAATGGTGATGTGCTGCGGGTTTTCGCGTTCGAGCACGTCCAGCAGAAACCGCGCAAACCCGTGCACCGCATTGGTCGACCAGCCCTGCGCATCCTGGAATTCGTCCGGAATGGAATGCCAGGCACGGAACACGTACAGGCTGGCATCCACCAGATACAGCGGCGTTGGACGTGGGGTCGCCTGGGGTGCAGCGTCGAACGGAATGGTCGGTGTGGTCACGGGGTCCAGTCGCGCAGCAACGCACGTGGGTCCGGACGCTCGCGTTCGGGCACCTGCATGCGCGGCGTGCCGATATGGATGAAGCCGGTGATGCGTTCGTTGTCTTCCAGGCCCAGATAGCCGGTGACCGCCGGGTCGTAGGCCATCCATGCAGTCAGCCACTGTGCGCCGAAGCCGTGCGCTTGCGCCGCCTGCAGCAGCGCAAAACATACGCAGCCGGCGGTGAGCAGTTGCTCCTGCACGGGGACGTTATGTTCCGGGCGCAGCGAGGCGATCACGACGATCACGACCGGCGCGTCGCTGAAGCGTCCACGTTCCTTGGCAATGGCGGCGGGCGATGCCAGCGGGTCGGCGGCCAGGGTGCGTTCGGCGAGGAAATCGCCTAGCGCGGCGCGCGCGGCGCCACTGATGCGCAGAAAGCGGAACGGGACCAGCTTGCCGTGGTCGGGCACGCGCACTGCCGAGGTGAGGATGCGCAGCAGGGCCTCTTCATCCGGCCCGGGCGCGCCGAGTTGTTTGGAGGGAACCGAGCGGCGCGCGTCCAGCGCCTGGAGTGAATACGGTGCGTGCATAAATCCGGGTCGGGGCAACAAGGCATTAAAGTATAGACGGCCCCTTCCGAACGCTTGCCGCATCATGGCCGGCACAGGCCGTGGACCATGGCGCCACGCAAGGCGCGCGGATTTTGCGAAAGAGCTCGCCACGCTGAAGGCTTAACCCACGCGTGCGGACAATGGAGGCCTGCAAGCTCCACCATGGTATAGCGAGCTAGGATGATGGCTTGACGCGCGAACCCCTGGCGGTCACGAGTAAAGTGAGAAATGAGTCATACTTAACAATTGAACGAACCGCCTACCATGCGAAGGCGGAAGTTGGGGCCGTATCTGTTTTTCCTCGTATAAAAATTTTCACGCCTGCAGAGGCGGGGGGCCTTTGCGCATGACTTTTCAGCCCAGTCCGTCGGGACACCCGGGCCGCGACCAACGCTTGCTCGAACAGGCGCATGACGTGTTCGTGCCCGCACTCGCGCAGGTGTTTGCTGCTGCAGTCGCGCATTTCGACGATGTGCTGTTCGACCGTGCCGAATCCGCTGGCACGTCGCAGTTGCTGTTTCTCGATGGCATGCGCGAATTGCGCCGCAAGTGCGAAGAGGTTGCCAGTCAGTTCCGCCAACAGTTGGAAGACGGCTGGCAGGCGCTGGTGCTCGGGACGCCGTTGTCGGCCGACGTAGTACTGGCCGGCGACATGGGCACCGGCCCGCTGAGTCTGGTGCCCGAACACGTGCTGGAATCGCGGCTGGCAGTGCGCAATCTGGCCACCGTCCTGTTGCGTGATTTCAAGCCGGTGCTGGCGCGGGTCGACCGCCGCCTGGGCTGGATTGCCGGTGGGCTGGAATTGATGGCCGACACCAACCCCATTGGACCGGAACATCTCGGCGTGGCGATTCACAGAGCCTTCGCCACCTGCGACCTGGCGCCGGAAGTGCGGCTGCTGCTGATCAAGCTGTGCGAGCGCGATCTGGCCGAGCCGATCGGCAGGTTGTATGTGCGCCTGGACGAGACCCTGGCCAAGGCCGGCGTGGTGCCGGAGATGTCGCAGGCCAAGCGCGCGCCGCCGCGTGGCGACACGCCCGAGGAGCGCGCTCAGGCCCAGGCCCAGGGGAGTGCCGAGATGGGCGGCGACGAGCAGGGCGATCAATACGCGCCGGCCTGGTCCAACCGTTTTCTCGACCGCTGGGCGCATAGCCGCGGCCGCATGCAGGCCGCGACGCAGCGCGGCCATGCCGATGACGGCAGTGCGGGCGGCATGGACGGCGAGACCGATCATCAGGGCGGTAGCCAGGGCATGTTGCTCGAAGCGCTGCAAGAGTTGCTGCAGCAGACGCGCAGCGTGCGCGACACCGCTGCGTCCGCAGCAACGGTTGCGGTCGGCCAGCAACGCCCGTTGAGCCAGCGCGAAATGATGTCGGTGCTATCGCTGCTGCAGGCCACGCCCAGCGCGACGCTGCAGGCGGCCATCGGCGATGACGACGAATCGCTTGCGCAGCGTTTGAAGAACGAGGTGTTGTCCAGCGTCACGCGGCTGGGCGTGGACCCGGCCACGGCAAAGCTCGACCCGATGGACGAAGATGCCATCGACCTGGTCGGCATGCTGTTCGACGTCATGCTTGACGAGCGCGATCTGGAAAATCGTTCGCGCGAAATGATCGGCCGTCTTGTGGTGCCGTTCGTCAAGGTCGCACTGCTGGACCGCAAGATGTTCGTGCAGAAGACCCATCCAGCGCGGCGTCTGCTCAACGCGTTGGCCGAGGCCTGCGAGGGCAACAACGGCGACAGCGCTGCCGAGCGCGTGCTGATGGGCAAGGTCGAAGAAATCGTCGACCGCCTGGTCGCCGAATTCAACGAGAACCTGGCGATCTTCCTTACCTTGGAAGAAGAATTCCGCGACTTCCTGTCGCAGCATCGGCGTCGGGTGGAAATTGCCGAACGTCGTGCCACTGAAACCCAACGTGGCCAGGAAAAGCTGGAACTGGCACGCAGCCGCGCGCTGTCGGAGCTGAAGCAGCGCGTGCCCGAAGATGCCGGCCTTCCGAACGCCGTGGAAGATTTCCTGCGCCAGCCGTGGCTGCATCACATGACCATGGCGATTCTGCGCGACGGCGACGAAGGCCCGGGCACCATCGAGGCGCTGGCGGTCGCCGACGGCGTGCTGGAGGAACTGGCCGAAGCGCGCCGTCATATCGTCGGCAAGCCATGGCTGCAGGTCTGGCAGCCTGCGTTGCACCGCGTGTTCGCCAGTGTGGGCCTGCACGGCGATACGGTGATGGTGGCGATTACCGCGCTGCACGATACCTTGCAGGCGATTGCCGAAGCGCGCCCGGAACTGGAAAAAGCCCTGCCGGAGCTGCCGCAGGTCAACCTGCCGCCGCCGGCTGCCGAAAGCGTCAGCGTGGTGCTCGGTGCCGAAGCGGTGGCGCAGAGCATCGACAGCGCCGATGCCGAACGTTTCCGCGCGATGGATATCGGCACCTGGCTGGATTTCGTCGACAAGGACGGCAAGGTGCAGGCGGGCAAACTGTCGTGGGTGAGCCCGATCTCGCAGCGTCTGCTGTTCGTTAATCGGCGCGGCGTGCGTTTTTGCGTCGCTTCACCGGAAGAATTGGCAGTGATGATGCGCCTGGGCCGCCTGCGCGAGCATATCCACGACGGCGCCTTCGACAGCGCGATGCAGGGTGTGATCGACCGGTTGGACCCGCTGCACAACAACACGGTGCATTGAGCGCCCAACCCGCATGTGCAGCCGACAGGGCGCACGTTAGCGGTTGGCAAGCACGTTTTGCGCCGGAAGGCGTGGTCGGCACCAACGGCGTGCGTGCCGCGCTCTGCTGGCATCGCCGCGACTGGGCGCAAGACCGGAGCAACGCATGGCTGTGCAGGTGCTGGTGCTGAAAGAACGGGCCGATGGCGAACGCCGTGTGGCCGCGACGCCGGAAACGGTCAAGAAACTGGTCGCACGTGGTGCCAGCGTATGGATCGAGCCGGACGCCGGCCGTGCCAGCAGCATGGACAATGCGGTGTATCTGCAGGCCGGTGCGCAGCCCGCCGGCGCCGACGCCGTGGCACGGGCCGATGTGCTGCTCTGCGTGCAGGCGCCACTCACCCCAACGCTGCTGCAGTGCAAACCGCACACGGTGGTGATCGGCATGCTGTCGCCGGACGCGGATCCGGCGCGCGCGCAGGCGTTTGCCGCGCGCGCTCTGATCGTGTTTCCACTGGAGCGCCTGCCGCGCACCACGCGTGCGCAATCGATGGATGTGTTGAGTTCGCAAGCCGGCATGGCCGGCTACAAGGCGGTGCTACTTGCCGCGCAACTGGCGCCGCGCTTTTTCCCGATGCTGACCACGGCGGCCGGCACCATGCGCCCGTGCAAGGTATTGGTGATCGGCGCGGGCGTGGCCGGTCTGCAGGCGATCGCCACCGCCAAACGGCTCGGTGCGCAGGTGGAAGGCTTCGATGTGCGGCCGGAAACGCGTGAGCAGATCGCCTCGCTGGGCGCACGGTTCCTGGATCTGGGCGTGAGCGCGGCCGGCGAAGGAGGCTACGCGCGCCAGCTCACCGACGACGAACGTGCCGAACAGCAGCGCCGTCTGGCAGAGCATCTCAAGGGCGTGGATGTGGTGGTGTGCACCGCGGCGGTTCCAGTCCGGCCGGCGCCGAAGATCGTGACTGCCGAGATGGCGCGGGGCATGCGCGCCGGCAGCGTGATTGTGGATCTGGCGGCGGAAACCGGCGGCAATTGCGCGGCTACCCGCCCAGGCGAGACCTATGACCTCGACGGCGTAATGATCGCCGGCCCGCTCAATCTGGCCAGCCAGGGTGCCGTGCATGCCAGCGAGATGTTCGCGCGCAACGTGTACGCATTCGCTGCCTTGTTGATCAAGGACGGCGCGCTGCCCTTCGATTGGGACGATGAGTTGCTGGCGAAGACGCGGTGGTCGGCGCCGGCAGTGGCCACCAGCTAAGCGACGTAGCAAGCGCATCGTGGGCAATCGGCCAAGCGCGATGCGCCGCGTACCGTGCGCAGCCGTCGAGCGGGTGCGGATGATCTGCAAGTCGTCTGATCTTGTGGCGCGCAGATCTGTTGCTGGTTGCGCTACAGCGAAGAGGTGACGGTTCTATTTGCGCCAACGAAAATTTGGCGTTGGGCGGCATCTTCAGTGCCGCGTTCGCGGTTCCGGCAGTGTCGTGATGGTGAATGCAGACCCGCTAGGCATGTGCGCGTGGCTGCCGCTAGCGGTGGTGGCGCTGCGGACTGCGATGCACCGCAACGGATAGATGGCGATGGTCGATGAGACGCAACGCACGGCGCCCGATCGATCGCAGCAGTCCACCGTATGCGCCGCAAATCTCCAGGCAACCTCAGTCTTCGACCGGCGGATGCTCGCGTAACCAGCTGCTGCGCTCGGCTGGGTTCATCTTCTGCCAGCGTTGCTGCAGTTCGTTGCGCTGCTGCGGGTTAAGCGTGCGCATGCGGTCGAACAAGGCCCTGGCCTCGCCGCGTTGCTCCGGGGTCATATTGCGGAAGCGGTCCATGCCGGCCTTGGCCTGCTCGCGCTGTTCGGGCGTCATGTCCAGCCAGCGGCGGGCGTGCCGGTACATCTTCGGGCGTTCTTCGGGCACGTCGTTCCAGCGCTCGCGCAGCGCATCGATCATGACCTGGCGCTGCTGCTGAGTGAGTTGGTCCCACTCGGGCATCGGGGTCTCGTCACGCGGGCCCGGACCTCCTCCAGGCTCGTCTATGGGCGGGCCCGGAGGAGGTCCGGTCGGGCGGTCTTGGGCCAGCGTCAAGGCACACGGCCCGGCGCACAGCAACAGCGTCAACAACAGGCGGGTGTTGTGGGTCATCGTGCTCATTCCATGGCCAGGGCGGTGTCGGACCCAAGCCAGACGTAGAGGTCCGGGTTCTGGGTCAGCAGGTCGTCGGTATCGGTAGTGGCGCTGCCGCTGGCAACCGACCGAGTCGGCGTGGCGCCGGACCGAGCGCTGTCGCTGGGACGCAGCTGCAGGCCGATGCCGATCGCCAGCAGGCCCGAGCACGCGGTGGCCAACACCCAGTAGCCGCGCCGGCTGCGCGTGGTGGCCGACGCGTGGCAGGCCTGATGCAGGCGCGCCAGCGTCTGCGGCGGCAGGCTGGTCAGCGCGGTGGCATGCAGCTGGCGCAGCTGAGCATCCAGCCGGGCGGTGTCGTGCGAGCGGTTCACAGGAAATCCTCAAACTGTTTTTGCAGCGCGTCGCGCGCACGCGACAGGTGGGTTTTGACCGAGCCTTCGGAGCAGCCCATCGCCTTGGCGGCGGTGGCCACGTCCAGGTCTTCAAGCACGCGCAGGGTGAAGGCTTCGCGCTGGCGCGCCGGCAGTGTGCGCAATGCATCGACCAGCCGTTGGTAGGCCTGTTGATGCTGTTGTTCGTCGACCGGGCCGGTGTCGGGGTCGGGGTCGGCCCAGTCGATCGGGCCTTCGTCGTCGGCCCGCTCGGCCGGCGCCCAGAATTTCAGGCGAAAGCTGCGCCGCCGCTGCAGGTCGATGATGCGGCGGCGCAGGATGCTCCAGAACAGCGGCGTCCATTCGGCGGCCGGGCGCTCGCGGTAGCCGAGCAGCTTCACCATGGCGTCCTGCACCGCGTCCAGGGCGTCTTCGCGGTGCCGCAAGCCGGCCTCGGCAAACCGGAAGGCACGCGGCCCGATGCCGGCCAGAAAGGCGTCCAGCGAAACCGGCGCGGTGGCGGCCGGTGCGGCAGGTTGTGGATCGAAAGGGGTTCCCACCAACACAGCGTAGCTTCCGCGGACACGATACGACGTCAACGGGCGAGCGCGGATTCGGTTGACAGGCGCCTGCACGCGCGCGGCGTGGGTATGATCGGCGGGCCGCACCGGCCAGTGGAGCGAAAGACGATGAGCGACGGTTTCGTAGCGCTGTACATCTTCATGCTGGCGGCCATCGCCGGCCACGTGATCATCTCGCGGGTGCCGGTGATCCTGCATACGCCGTTGATGTCCGGGTCCAACTTCATCCACGGCATCGTGCTGATCGGGGCGATGGTGGTGCTCGGGCATGCCGACACGACGTTGGAAAAAGCGCTGGGATTCGTCGCAGTGGCGCTGGGCGCGGGTAACGCAGCCGGCGGTTACGTGGTCACCGAGCGGATGCTGGAGATGTTCAAGTCCAGCAAGAAGCCGCCGGGCAGGGATGCGTCATGAACCTGTCCACCGCCGAATTGCTGTCGTGGTTTGTCAAAACCAGTTACCTGGTCGCCGCGACCTTGTTCCTGCCCGAGCTGCACAACGTGCCGCTGATTCTGGCGGCGCTGGCGATCGGTACCGGCGTGGCGTGGTGGTCGGCCAAGAAGGTGGCCATCACCGACATGCCGCAGATGGTGGCGCTCTACAACGGCATGGGCGGCGGGTCGGCGGCGGCGATCGGGGCGGTGGAGCTGCTGCGGTTTTCGTTTTTCGCCAATTGCGACACGGCGCACTGGAGCGCGCAGGCCATTGCCGAACTGGCGGCGCGGCGGCCGGACACCACCGCGGTGGCGGTGGCGGTGATCGGCTCGGCGATCGGCGCGGTGTCGCTGTCGGGGTCGATCATCGCGTGGGCCAAGCTCGACGGTCGGCTCGACCGGCGCGTGACCTTCCCCGGCCAGCAGGTTTTCAATCTGGTGGTGGCCGTGGCGGTGCTGGTGCTCGGCATCTGGGCGGCGAGCAGTCTGCAGCCGCTGGCGATCATCGCGTTCTTTGTGGCGGCGCTGGCGCTGGGCGTGCTGATGACGCTACCGATCGGCGGCGCCGACATGCCGGTAGTGATTTCGCTTTACAACGCGTTTACCGGGTTGGCGGTGGCGTTCGAGGGCTATGTGCTGGGCAATGAAGCGCTGATCATCGCCGGCATGATGGTGGGTGCGGCAGGCATTTTGCTGACGCGGTTGATGGCCAAGGCGATGAATCGGCCGATCAGCGGCGTGCTGTTTTCCAACTTCGGCGGTGGCGGGCAGGCGCAAGAAATCAGCGGGACGCAAAAGCCGATCGAGGCCGGCGATGTGGCGGCGATGATGGCCTTTGCCGAGCGCGTGGTGATCGTGCCCGGTTACGGCATGGCAGTGGCGCAGGCGCAGCACAAAATCTGGGAACTGGCGCAGCGGTTGATCGCACGCGGGGCCAAGGTCAAGTTTGCGATCCATCCAGTCGCCGGGCGCATGCCTGGGCACATGAACGTGCTGCTGGCCGAAGCCGGCGTGCCCTACGATCTGATCGCCGATATGGACGACATCAATCCGGAATTCGCGAGCACCGATGTGTCATTGGTGATCGGTGCCAACGACGTGGTCAACCCGGTGGCCAAGACCGATCCGGCCAGCCCGATCTACGGCATGCCGATCCTGGACGTGGTCAATTCGCGCAACACGGTGGTGATCAAGCGCGGCAAGGGCACGGGGTTTGCCGGCATCGAGAATGCGCTGTTCTACGCCGACAACACCCGCATGCTGTACGGCGATGGGGCGGAAGCAGCCGGCGCGCTCGTGAGCGAATTGAAAGCGCTGGATGGCGGCGGGCTTGAGTGTTGGTGTGTCGCCAGGTGCGCTCAGATGCTTAGAACCTGTTCACGATCTCCTGAGCAGCAGTGCCAGGAACGCCAGATGGATGAACTGCAAGCTGGTATTGAGCCTTCGCTCGCAGTTCTTCCATAGCCTCCGGTTCTTCTCCAGCCAGGCAAAGCTGCGTTCGACACTCCAGCGCTTGGGCATGACCTTGAAGGTATGCAGCTCGCTGCGCTTGGCAATCTGTACGGTGACATGCTTGCCCAGAATGTCCTGTACGCCCTCGGCGAAGGGATCTCCGGTGTAGCCGCTGTCGCACAGCAGGCGTTTCACCCGACCTAAACCCGATCGGCAGCGTTTCAATGCCTCCAGCGCACCTTGACGATCGGTGACTTCCGCCGTGGTCACCGCAACGGCATGTGGAAAGCCTTGCGTATCCACCGCGATGTGGCGCTTGATCCCCGATACCTTCTTGCCCGCGTCATAGCCTTTCTGGCCGGCTGTATCACTGTTCTTCACGCTCTGCGCGTCCACGATCAAGAACGTACTGCAGGCCTTGCGCCCCTGTTTCTCGCGGGCCGCGCCAACCTGATTTTTTAAGCGCCCGCTCCAGCAGGCTCATTCCTTCATCGTCCACTTCGCTCCACTTGGCAAAGTAGGAATGCACCGTGCGCCACTTCGGAAAGTCACTGGGCAACGCACGCCACGGGCAACCTGTCCGTAGCAGATACAGCACTGCGCACCACACCTCATACATATCCACTGTCACAGGCTTGGTGCGCTTGCGGGCTTGCTCCAGAATCGGGCGGATTTGCTCGAACCGCTCACGGCTCACGTCACTTGGATCGTTCTTCTCGCGCATTCGTGGAGTTTGCACGGTTTGAATAAGATCGTGAACAGGTTCTTACACGTTCGGATCAAAGCCGGGATTAGTCGAAGGCGCGGCGCCCTCACCGCTTGCGTGACACGCAGTGAACCCGTCCTTGGAGGCTCGATGGCGGCATCCATGCCGCCAACGGTCCCGCAAGCGGCGAGGGCACCGCGCCAGACAGTTGGCTGATTGCGTTGTTCAAGAACAAAGGCACTGCGTTGCGCAGTTTGCTTGCTGCTCTTTTGAAGGCTCTGCACACCGACCAACATCACTGGTTCTTGCCCGCCCACTGTCGCGGGACCCTTGGCGGCATGGATGCCGCCACCGAGCTTACAAGGACGTACGTGCAGCGTGTCCTGCGATGGTGGGCGGGCAAGGGCGCTGCAGCAAAGGCGCAGCGCTTTTCCATGTATCTCTGAGGTGTCGCAAATGAGAGCGATGGCGTTTGACGAGCCGCTTCACTTGAAGCCATGCGGGTGATACATCAGCTTCAACAAGGTCCTGCATTGGCTACCACGACAATCGCGTCCGACTCAACGCGCCGCCCACCACGCCACCAACAGCGCGGCGGCGTAGCAGAGCAGGTCGAAGCCGTTGTTGGCCAGTTGCAGTAGGGTCCAGGCCAGGCCGCTGCCCATCTTCTGTGCCGAGGTCCACGGGTCCAGGCCCAGCGGTCCGCCCAGTTGCGCCGAGGCGATGCCCCAATTCGCGCCCGCGATGATCAGCGCCGTCGTCACGACGGCCACGCCGATGCGCAAGCGGCCGGCGCGCAGGGTGCCCAGGCGCAGCATCCAGACGATCTCCAGGGCTGCGACGACGGCCATCCAGCCGGCCTGGTTGCCCAGGGTGAGTGCGATGAGCAGCCAGGCGATGAGTGCGGTGACGCATCCCAGCAGCAGGAGCGGGGGCCAGAGCCAGTGGGCAGTTCTGGCGGACGCGGTGGTGGGCGGCATTGGAGCTCCTGACAGTGCATACATGATAGAGCGCAAGCCGGCGTTTGCGACGCGTGCCACGCCACGACGGTGCGGCTGATGGAATGCAGCGCCGTCGTCGCTTGGCGCGATGGCCGGCGGCGACGCCGTTGCGGTCGGCTAGAATGGCCGACTTGCGCGCGACCGGCGCGGCCCCATATCCAGCCCATGTACTCCCGTAGCAGCGAACCTGTCCAGTTCGAACGCGATTGCGATGCCGTCATGGTGCCGCAGGGCGATTCTGTGACCCTGCCCGCAGGCAGTTACGGCTATATCACCCAGGCACTGGGTGGCAGCTATACCGTCTTCGTCGAAGGCAATCTGTTCCGCATTGCCGGCAAGGACGGCGATGCGATCGGCAAGGAGGCCCCGCCGGGGCTGGAACTGCCCGCCAACGCCAGCGACGAAGAGGTGGAAGCCCTGGTGTGGCAGCAGCTGCGCACCTGTTTCGACCCGGAAATTCCGTTCAACATCGTCGATCTGGGCTTGGTCTACGAAGCGGTGGTCAGCCATCGCGAGGAAGACAATCAGCGTCGGGTCGACGTCAAGATGACGCTCACCGCGCCCGGCTGCGGCATGGGCGAGATTCTGGTCGACGACGTGCGCAGCAAGGTCGAAATGATCCCGACCATTGCCGAGGCCGACGTCGAACTGGTGTTCGACCCGCCATGGGGCCGGCATATGATGTCCGAAGCGGCCCGTCTCGAGACTGGCATGCTCTGATCGTCACGCGCCATGTCCACGATGTGGCGCCGCGTCCTTTCGCCCGCCATACAGGAATCCCCCGGTGTCCGTGTCCTTCGCTTCCACCCGTTCTCCGTCGCCGCGCAGCGCCGACGAATTGTCCGTGATCCTGGCCGCGCCCGGTTTCGGGCTGCATTTCACCGACCACATGGTCGCCATCTCCTGGAACAACGAGCAGGGTTGGCATGACGCGCAGGTGCGCGCCTACGGCCCGCTGCAGCTGGATCCGGCGGCGTCGGTGTTGCATTACGGCCAGGAGATCTTCGAAGGCATCAAGGCCTATCGGCATGCCGACGGCTCGATCTGGACCTTCCGTCCGCAGGCCAATGGCGAGCGCTTGCAGCGCTCGGCACGCCGTCTGGCACTGCCGGAATTGCCGGTGGATCTGTTCGTCGAATCGCTGCGTCAGTTGGTCGCCGTGGACGGCAATTGGGTACCGTCGGCGCCGGAAACCAGCCTGTATTTCCGCCCGTTCATGATTGCCGATGAGGCCTTTCTGGGGGTGCGTGCGGCGCACAAGGCGTCGTACTACGTGATCGCCAGCCCGGCGGGCCCGTACTTCGCCAACGGCGTGGCGCCGGTGTCGATCTGGCTGTCCACCGAGTATGCACGTGCGGCCAAGGGCGGTACCGGTGCGGCCAAGTGCGGCGGCAATTACGCCGCCTCGTTGCTGCCGCAGCAGAAGGCCTACGCGCAGGGCTGCTCGCAGGTGCTGTTCCTGGACCCGGTGGAAGGCAAATACATCGAGGAACTGGGCGGCATGAACGTGTTCCTGGTCTACAGGGACGGCACGTTGGTGACCCCGGAACTGTCCGGCAGCATCCTTGAAGGCATCACCCGCGACAGCATCCTGCAACTTGCCCGCGACCGCGGCATGCAGGTGATCGAGCGCAAGGTCGCCATCGACGAGTGGAAGCAGGGCGTGGCGTCGGGCGAAATCACCGAGGTGTTCGCCTGCGGCACGGCGGCGGTGGTGACCCCGATCGGCGAGTTGAAGGGCGATGGCTTTGCGGTAGGCGATCTGTCCGTGCCGGCTGGCGAGGTGACCATGTCGCTGCGTCAGGAACTGACCGACATCCAGTACGGGCGCGTGCCGGACCGTCATGGCTGGCTGGTGCGTTTGTCGTAAGTCGATATATTTCGTCAAACAAGCGCCTCCGTGTGTCAGCACGGGGGCTTTTTTGTTTGCGGAACAGCAGAAAATACGTTTTTCGACCGGGAACCCGTCGAGTTCAGCATGAGCTCGGTGCGATATTCGTCACGTATACGTAACTTGATTCGGCAAATGACCAACGACGCATTGTCCGGTCCAGTTTATTTTGGACGGGTTTACTGAACGGATCGATAACAAGGGAGATCCGGGGCACTGGAGCAGTCACCACTGCGACGGTTTCGGAACGGCCGCTTCGGCAGTTCTCTTGACTGCAAGGGACTTCGATCCTGGTCTCGACGCCAGCATCCTGCCCGGCTACGACTTCATCAGCGATGCCAACGCCGCGCGCGACGGCAACGTGCGCGACGACAATCCAGCCGACGAAGGCGACTGGAACTCCACCAGTGGGTGCTCCACGTCCAATTCCAGCTGGCATGGGACCCATGCCGCCGGCACGGTGGCAGCGGTGACCACCACCACCGGCGTTGCCGGCACTGCGTTCAATGCCAAGGTGGTGCCGGTGCGCGTGCTGGGCCGGTGCGGTGGTTCGCTGTCGGATATCGCCGATGCCATCATTTGGGCATCCGGCGGCAGTGTCAGCGGTGTGCCGGCCAATGCCAACGTGGCCGAAGTCATCAACATGTCGCTGGGCGGCGGCAGCGTTCGAGCAGTTACCAGAACGCGATCAACAGCGCTGTGTCGCGTGGCACCACCGTGGTGGTGGCCTGCACCAGTGCGTCCAACGTGTCCGGTTTGTTGCCGGCCAACTGCGCCAATGTGATCGCAGTGGCGGCCACGACCTCGGCCGGTGCCAAGGCCAGCTATTCCAACTACGGCAGCGGGATCGACGTCTCCGCGCCAGGGGCGGGGATCCTGTCCACGCTCAACAGCGTTACCACCACGCCGGGCAACGCCAGCTACGCTTCGTACAACGGCACCTCGATGGCGGCGCCGCATGTGGCCGGCGTTGTTGCCCTGGTGCAGTCGGTGGCGCCCACCACGTTGACGCCTGCCGCAGTGGAAACACTGCTGAAGAACACCGCACGCGCCTTGCCTGGCGCCTGTTCGGGCGGTTGCGGTGCGGGCATCGTCGATGCCGATGCGGCAGTGACGGCGGCCATCGCCGGCAGCAGTGGCGGTGGTGGTGGCGGAACCGGCAACACCTTGACCAACGGCACGCCGGTGACCGGCCTGGGCGCAGCCACGGGCGCGGAGTTGAACTACACCATCACGGTGCCGGCCGGCAGCGGCACGCTGACGGTGACCACCAGTGGCGGCAGCGGCGATGCAGATCTGTACGTGCGGGCCGGTAGCGCGCCCACCGACACCGTCTATGCCTGCCGTCCGTATCTCGATGGCAATGCCGAAACCTGCAACATCACCTCGCCGTCGGGAACCTATTACGTGCGGATCAAGGCTTACAGCACGTTCTCCGGCGTGACCCTGACCGCCAGCTACTGACGCGCTGGATCGCTGCACGCGTTCCCTGGCATGACCGCCAGGGAACGCGCCTTCCTCGCTTCAACCCCATCTGCGATACCTCGCCCAGGTCTGCCGTTTCGGCAGGCGCAGGCGACGTGTTGCCGCTTGGCCGGAATGGACACCGGCCAGTCGCCCCGACGGGCCTGGCGCCCGTGCAGTTCCGGCCCCGAACCGCAGCGTGCGGCAACGGGCCAGCCCTCTCGCCGCAGCTGCGGTAGCTCTTCAATAAGGAACGATCGATGTCCAATGTGTCGCAACGTCGTGCGCCCACGCGCGCGCTGGTAGTCCTGGGTGCTTCCGCGCTGACCTCGCTGCTGGCCGTGCCGGCGTTTGCCGGTCAGGTCAATCTGTCCGGGTTGGACTCGCAGCCCACCCTGGACCGCTTCATCGTCAAATACAAAGACGGTTCCAGTGCGGCGGTCAGCCCAACCTCGATGCGCGCATCGCTCAATTCGGTTGCCGGTGCGATGCCGGCACGCGCCGGCCGTGCGCTGGGCCTGAACCACGTGCGCCGCACGGCGCTGGGTTCGGAAGTGCTCAAGACCGACCGTGGCCTGGACCGCGCCGACGCCGAAACCCTGATGCGCCGCATCGCCGCCGACCCCAGCGTGGACTACGTGGAAGTCGACCAGATCATGTACCCGGTGCTGACTCCGAACGACACGCGCCTGTCCGAACAGTGGGGCTTCGGTATTTCTTCCTCCAGCATCAACGTGCGCCCGGCCTGGGACACCGCCACCGGCACCGGCGTGGTGGTGGCCGTGATCGACACCGGCATCACCAGCCATCCGGACCTCAACGCCAACGTGCTGCCGGGTTACGACTTCATCAGCGATGCCACGCGTGCACGCGACAACAACGGGCGTGACAGCAATCCGGCCGACCAGGGCGACTGGACCACGGCTGGCCAGTGCGGCAGCGGTACGTCGGCCGCCAATTCCAGCTGGCACGGCACTCACGTCGCCGGCACCATCGCGGCGGTCACCAACAACAGCACCGGCGCGGCCGGCACCGCATTCAACGCCCGCATCGTGCCGATCCGTGCGTTGGGTGCCTGCGGCGGCGCCACCTCCGACATCGTCGATGCGATCGTGTGGGCCTCGGGCGGCACCGTGTCCGGCGTGCCGGCCAATGCCAACCCGGCCGAAGTGATCAATATGTCGTTGGGCGGCAGCGGCAGCTGCTTGAGCAGTTACCAGAACGCGATCAACAGCGCGGTGTCGCGCGGCACCACCGTGGTGGTGGCGGCCGGCAACAGCAATGCCAACGTGGCCAACTTCACCCCGGCCAGCTGCGCCAACGTGATTTCGGTGGCATCGATCACCTCGGCCGGCGCGCGTTCGAGCTTCTCCAACTACGGCACCGGCATCGATATCTCCGCGCCGGGTTCGGCCAGCTACGCCAGCTATAACGGCACCTCGATGGCGGCCCCGCACGTGGCCGGCGTGGTGGCGCTGGTGCAGTCGGTCGCCAGCCGTCCGCTGACGCCTGCGGCGGTGGAAACGCTGCTGAAGAACACCGCACGTCCGCTGCCGGGCGCCTGCTCGGGCGGCTGCGGCGCGGGCATCGTCAACGCGGCCGGCGCGGTCAGCCAGACCCAGTAAACCTGCGCCGACAACCGCGATGCCGGCGCGATGCCGGCAATGCGTCGGGTCTTCTCCGACACCCGTGTCGGTGGTTCGGAAACCTGCACTGCCCCGCTCTACGCGGGGCAGTGTGCGTTCGGGAAGCGGCAATGGCCGCACCGCCGGCCAGGGCCGCCAGCGCTGGCTGAATGAAGCGCGTGCCAGCACGGCATGGCTGCCTTCAGTGCGCCCGGTAGCACGCCGATAGCCAGCCCACGTGAGGCATGCAACATCTGCATGCACGCGCAACGGGCACGGCGCAGCGCAGTGGCTTCAGTGCGTTGCCAACCGGGTTGCAAGATCCTTGGGGAGGGATGAAGTCATGCCGTATCACTCAGTGGGCGCACTGCGCCGCGTTGCATTCGTCTGTGCGTTGTCCTGCACGTTTCATGCCGCCGCTGGCGAGGTCAGTCTGCAAGGATTGAATTCCAGCAGCACCCATCAGCGCTTCATCGTCAGCTACAAGAACAGCGTCGGCAGCAGCCGGGCGACCGGGTTGTCTGCGCCATGGGGCGACATCGCGCGTGCCGTGCCGCAAGTGCGCGGGAAGGCGCTGGGCCTGTCGGCCACGCGCCGGCTCAGTGGCGGGCCGATGGTGCTGGTGGCCGACCGCAAGCTGGACCGCGTGGATTCGGAAAGCCTGATGCGGCGCCTGGCCGCCGACCCGGCGGTCAAACGCGTGGAAGTGGACATCCTGATGCGGCCACTGCTGGTTCCCAACGACCCCGGCTTGCCGCAGCAGTGGGCGATGGGCGCGACCGCCGCCAGCATCAACATCCGTCCGGCCTGGGACCGTTCCACCGGCAAGGGCATCGTGGTGGCGGTGATCGACACCGGCATCACCAATCATCCGGACCTGGCAGCCAATGTGCTGCCCGGCTACGACTTCATCGTTGATCCGGCCACGGCGCGCGATGGCACGGCGCGCGATGCGAACGCGGCCGACCAGGGCGACTGGGCCGCGGCCAACGAATGCGGGCCCGGAGCGTCGGCGTCCAATTCCAGTTGGCATGGCACGCATGTGGCCGGCATCGTGGCGGCGGTGGGCAATAACGCGGTGGGCGTGGTCGGTACCGCGTTCAACGCCAGGATCCTGCCGTTGCGGGTGCTGGGCCGCTGCGGCGGCTACATGTCCGATATCGCCGATGCGATCGTGTGGGCGTCCGGCGGCAAGGTCTCCGGCGTGCCGACCAACCCCAATCCGGCCACGGTGATCAATCTGTCCTTGGGCGGTACGGGCACCTGCTCGGCAACGTTGAACAACGCCATCACCGTAGCGGTCACGCGCGGCAGCGCGGTGGTCGTGGCCGCCGGCAACAGCAATATGGACGTCTCCACCAGCGTGCCGGCCAATTGCGCCAACGTGATCGCCGTGGCGGCCACCACCTCGGCCGGCGCCAAGGCCGGCTTCTCCAACTTCGGCAAGGGCGTGGATATCGCTGCGCCCGGGCAATCGATCGTGTCCACGCTCAATACCGGCACCAAGGCACCGGGCAATGCGGCATATGCGGTGTACAGCGGCACCTCGATGGCGGCGCCGCACGTGGCTGGCGTGGTGGCGTTGATGCAGTCGGTGGCCCTGAATCCGCTGCCGCCGGCAACGGTGAAAGCCCTGCTCAAGTCCAGCGCGCGGCCCATGCCGGTCGCCTGCACGCAGGGCTGCGGGGCAGGGCTGGTGAATGCCGATGGCGCGGTGGCGGCGGTGATCGAGTCGACCACCTTGGCCAGGAATGTGGCACGCACCGGGCTGAGCGCAGCGCTTTCCGACTCGCTGTATTACAAGGTCAATGTGCCGGCTGGCACACGTTCGCTCAAGGTCGCGCTTGCCGGTGGCAGCGGCAATGCCGACCTTTCGGTACGGGCCGGTGCGTTACCGACCGACGCGGCGTACAGCTGTCGCAGCATGTTGCCGGGCAATGGCGACAGCTGCACGCTGGCCGCGCCGGCTGCGGGCGTCTATTACGTGCGCTTGAAGGCAACGCTGGGCTTTTCCGGCGTTAGCGTCACCGCGGCGTATTGAGTGACTTCGGTGCGGTGGTGCTGCCGCGCCGAGAGATGCTGACGACTGCTGTAGTTCGGCAGTCGCCAGCGTATGCGTGCAGTGTGGCGCGACATCGGATGGATGCCGAAGTCCAAGCCGATGATTGACTTCGATGCATGGGTGAGTCGTTTTTTTGAGCGAGTGACGCGCATACCGCCCAGTACGTGCGGCAACGCGGTGATGGGATTACTCGCACAGTGCGCACGCGCGTGCGGCAAGTGCATGCAACAGCTGGGCGCCGGGCAATTCCAGCAGCAACCCGCGCTGGCCGGCGTTGATCCACAGCGCGGTTGCGTCCAGTGCCGCGGTTTCGAGCAGCACTGGCGCTTGCCGTTGCTGACCGAGCGGACTGATACCGCCGACCTTGTAGCCGGTGCGCCGCTCGGCATCGGCCACCTCCATCATGCGTGCCGACTTGCCGTCGTAGGCGCTGGCCAGTTTCTTCAACGACACCCGGCGGTCGCATGGAATCACCACGCAAACCGGCCTGTCGTCGACCCACGCCATCAGCGTCTTCAACACCGTGTGCGGCTGCAGGCCCAGCGCCTGCGCGGCTTGCAATCCCTTCGCATCGGCATCGGCCCGATAGTCGTACGGGTGCAGCACATAACTCACGCCCGCAGCGTCCAGTGCCTTGGTTGCGCGGGTGGCCTTGCTCATGGCGTCAGACCGATTCGAAGCGGTTGGCAGCCACGTTCTTGCGCACTTTTTCCGGCTTCCAGATGCGGCCGTTCATGGCGATATAGACGCCTGCCGGCAGCGATTGCACAGCACCGACTGCGCAACCGATATTGAATTCGGCGTCCGAGCCGCGGAAGCGCGCCGGGTTCAACGCGCCGGTCATCACGATGGTCTTGCCGGCGATCGTCTGCAGTACCTTGCCGGTCTCCACCATCGAATCGGTGCCGTGGGTGATCAGCACGTGGCGGGTGGGCTGGGCGGCGATGGTGGCGCGGATCAGTTCGCGATCGGCATCGGTGATGTGCAGCGAGTCCTTGCGGATGATCGGAGTCACCGAAAAGCGGAAGGTCACGCCCAGTTCTTTCAGGATCTGGCCGATCTGCGGGTCGCCGATCTGGTAGTCGGATTTATCGTCGAAGTAGATCTTGTCGATCGTGCCACCGGTGGTGACGATCAGGAGGTCTTCCATTGCTGCGGATCCTGTAGGGCAACCGCGGTGCAGGCTGCGCGCGGGCCGCCATGATACCGCCCGGCCAGGAGACTGGCAGTCAGACAGCATTTGCGGCGAGCGAGAGAGCGGTCGAAACGTGCGCATGCCTGGCCGGATGTGGCGGCGCTGCATGCGACTGAGATGCGTTGACGCAGGCGTACGCCGACACGCGCAAGGGGCTGCACGTTCGAGGCGTCGCGATCATTGCGCACGCTGTGCGCATCCTTCGCACATGCAGCGCCCGCCCAGACTCTGGATGCGGCGTTAGGTTCGAATTGGATGCGTTATTCCAATGTTGCCTCCGCATCACTGCCCATGCCGCAGCGCAAAACGCAGCGTGCTCCATGCACCGCTCCAACGCACCACACGCGTGTCATGCGTTACGAACTCAACAATGATCCGTCACAGAAATTAAATTGCCATCTCCGCAGTCGATAGTCGGTGGGCCGTCGGTGCCGCGATGCCGGCGGCATCCCCTTTCCGGAGAAACCCATGAAGAAATCCTTGTCGATGTTGCGCGGACTGACCTGCGCGATGGCCGTGCTGCTGGCGGGCCACGCCTCCGCGCAGACAGTGACGATCACGCCCACGCAGACCTATCAGACGGTGCGCGGGTTCGGCGGCATGAATGGCGCAGGCTGGATCAACGATCTGACGCCAGCGCAGGTGGATCTGGCCTATGGCAGCGGCAACGGGCAGATCGGGTTGTCGATCCTGCGCGTGCGTATCGACCCATCCAGCTCCGGCTGGGCAATCCAGGTGCCCACGGCGACACGCGTGCGTGCGTTGGGCGGGCTGGTGTTCGCAAGCCCATGGTCGCCGCCGGCCTACATGAAGTCCAATAACAGCTTGACCAATGGCGGCAAACTGCTGCCGAACTACTACGGCGCCTACACCAAGTACCTGCTGGATTTCGCCAATTACATGTCGGGCAAGGGCGCGCCGCTGTACGCGATTTCCCTGCAAAACGAGCCGGATTGGCATCCCAATTACGAGTCGGCTGGCTGGAACGGCAGCGATTTCGTCAACTATCTCGTGAGCGAAGGCAGTAAGTTCGGCGGCCTCAAGGTCATCGTCGGCGAGTCGGTGGGGTTCAACTTCTCCATCACCGACCCGGTCCTCAGCAACGCCACTGCCAATCAGGCCACCTCCATCGTGGCCGGCCATCTGTATGGCGCGGTGCCGCGCGACTATGCCTTGGCGCGCAGCAAGGGCAAGCAGGTGTGGATGACCGAGCATTACACCGACAGCACCGATGGCAACGCGTGGCCGTCGGCATTGGGCGTGGCCAGCGAGTTGCACGCTAGCATGGTGGCCAATTTCAATGCCTATATCTGGTGGTACATCCGGCGCAGCTATGGGTTGATCAGCGAGAACGGCGCAGTCAGCAAACGCGGTTACGCGATGTCGCAGTTCGCACGCTTCGTGCGGCCCGGCTCGGTGCGCATCGGCGCCACCGAACACCCGTATTCCGATGTCTCTGTCACCGCCTACCGCACGCCGGACAACAAGCTGGTGCTGGTGGCGGTCAACACAGGCACCGGCCATCAGCGCCTGGATCTGACGCTACCGTCTGGCGCTGCCGCGCAGTTCGCCCGATACACCACATCGAGCACGCTCAATGTCGGTTTTGGCGGTCACTACAGCGTGGTTAACGGCAAGACCTCGCTGTATGTCGATCCGCAGAGCGTGACCACACTGGTCGGCAACTGAGAGCGGCTACCAAACGTAGCGATGAGTCGTCAGGTGGGCGTGGACGGCGCGCAGGACCTGTGGTGGACGCTTGGTACATGCCACCGCTAGCGCCCGCCGCGCCCGCCTGGCAAAGATCACAGTTGGTGTATGGTCTGCTCTCAGGAGTAGCAGCCTCACGGCGTTCAAGCGGATGCGCTGCCACCCGCTGCATCGCGCAGCTGTGCAGTCACGAAAGGGGCGGGCGTTTCTTGCCGAAAAGCGCCGCCATGCCGGGTCCGCCCACCAGGCCCACCACCGCCAGGGCAAGCAGCAGCTCCATCCATGCCATTCCACGTGCCTGCGGCTGGCTCCAGGCGCTCATGACGCCGTGGCTGAACCAGCCCAGCGCAAACACGCCGGCCCAGAAGCGCGCACGCGCGCTGCGCACCGCCAGTACACCGGTGAGCGCAGCCGGCAGCACGAAGACGATGAGCGCGGCGAGCGGGCGCGGGTCGTCGTGAAACCAGACCGCGAACAACACTGCCAGCGCCAGCAGCGCAGCGCTCAGCAGCCAATGCATGGCGCGCACGTTCACGGGCTTGCCAGCCGCCGCGCGATATCGGCGACCCGGCGACCCAGCGCGCGTGCAAGCAGCGCCTCGTCCTCGCTCGGTTGCGGGTCGCCGCCAGCGCCGGAGACATGGCTGGCGCCATACGGCGTGCCGCCGCTGGTGGTGTGGCTGAGCGCGGCCTCGGTGAACGGGATGCCGACGATCAGACAGCCGTGATGCAGCAGCGGAAGGTGCATCGACAGCAAGGTGGATTCCTGCCCGCCATGCATCGACGCAGTGGAGGTGAACACGCCGGCCGGCTTGCCGGCCAGGGTGCCGCTGGCCCATTCGGCGCCCAGGCTGTCGAGGAAATGCTTCATCGGCGCGGCCATGTTGC